>NZ_JBSOQX010000004.1:0-200820 GCF_053819265.1 Lacticaseibacillus sp. 30 | reverse complement strand
TAATGGCTATTATTGCAGCACGTATTGATGGTCGCTTGGTCCATGGCCAAGTTGCCAATCTCTGGACCACTAAGCTCGGGGCAACGCGGATTATCGTTGTGGACGAAGCTGCATCAAAGAGTGATATCGACAAGAGTGGGTTACGGATGGCAACCCCAGATGGTGTTCGCCTGTCCGTTCTCGATGTTGCCACAGCAGCAAACCACATTTTGAATCACAAATATGATTCACAAAAGGTTTTCATCGTGGCGAAGCGGCCGGAGACATTCCTCGCATTGGTGAATGCAGGTGTTCCGATCACCGACTTGAACGTTGGTAATATGTCTCAAACTGATGAAACCCGTTCAATCACGAAGTCCATCAACGTGGTGGACGCTGACGTTGACACATTTAAAGAACTTGATGCAAAAGGGGTTCATCTCACAGCGCAAATGGTTCCAGGCGACACAGCAGCGGACTTCATGTCCCTGCTCAAAAAAGGATAGGGGGAGTCAAACATGATTGCATGGTGGCAAATAGCACTTTTAACATTATATGCAGGCTATCAAATTCTTGATGAACTGCAAATTTATTCAGCCATGAGTTCACCAGTTTTCGCCGGCTTAATTTCCGGCTTGGTTATGGGCGATATGAAAGCCGGTCTGTTGATCGGTGCATCCACACAGTTGATGGTTCTTGGGGTCGGCACATTCGGTGGTGCATCTAAAATTGATGCCAACTCTGGTACCATTCTCGCAACGGCATTCTCCGTTAGCGCCGGCATGAAGCCAGAAGCAGCGGTTGCTGCGATTGCGGTTCCTGTTGCAAGTATCATGATTCAAACTGATATTCTTGCTCGATTCTCGAACACTTTCTTTGCTCATCGGATTGACAAGATGGTTGATCAAAATAACTACAAAGGTATCGAACGTTACTTCCTCGCTGGCGCGCTTCCGTGGGCACTGTCACGGATGATTCCAGTTGGCTTGGCTTTAGCATTTGGCGGCGGCTTCGTTACCGACCTTGCCCATGTTTTGAATACCAGCTGGAAATGGTTAGGCGATGGCTTGGCAACAGCTGGTGCCGTCTTGCCTGCTGTCGGGTTTGCCATTCTGTTGCATTACCTGCCACTTAAGAAACACTTCCCATACCTCATTATGGGCTTTGTTTTCACCGTGCTGTTCACGACACTGTTTGGCAGCGTTCAGACCTTGGGTACCGCAGTTGCTGGGGTAGCTAAAGGGTTCACTGCTTCCTTCAACGGTTTGTCCATGCTTGCTATGGCATTGATTGCGTTTGCCTTTGCTGCGATCAGCTATCAACAAACAACAAAGCTGCACGACATCGCAGTTGGCAATGGTAATACAGATGCAGCATCAGGCACAGCCGCAAACAAGACTAATGAACAGGGGGAAATCACCGATGATGAACTCTAATAAACCTACGTACAAATTGACCGATAAAGATTTCCGGCAGATTAACCGGCGCAGCCTGTTCGGCTTCCAGTTGGGTTGGAACTACGAACGGATGCAAGGTTCGGGTTATCTTTACACCATTTTGCCGCAATTGCGCAAAATCTACGGTGATGGCACACCAGAGCTCAAGAAAGTCATGAAAACCCACACCCAGTTCTTCAACACGTCAAACTTCTTCAATACCATCATCACTGGGATTGATTTGGCGGTCGAAGAAAAAGAAGGGATTGCTGGCGAAGAAACTGTTGCCGGGATTAAAACCGGTTTGATGGGGTCCTTCGCTGCTATCGGTGATTCCATCTTTGCTGCCTTGATTCCAGCTATTTTCGGGGCGATTGCTGCACAAATGGCAACGCAAGGCAACCCAGTTGGGGTCTTCATCTGGATCGCTGCTCAAATTGCCGTCATGGTATTTCGTTGGAAGCAATTGCGAATTGCTTATAACGAAGGGGTTTCGTTGGTCACAACAATGGCGCATCGACTGGCTGCTTTGACTGACGCTGCTACCTTGATGGGTGTCTTCATGGTTGGTGCCTTGGTCGCAACCATGATCAATGTTAAGATTGGTTTTGCGCCGAAGATCGGCAGTGTACCATTGGATTTCCAGAAATACTTTGACTTGATCATTCCAAAACTGCTTCCAGCCTTGATTGTTGGCGCGGTTTACTGGTTGCTTGGTCGGAAGCATATGACCTCAACCCGGGCGATTTTCATCGTATTGATCGTTTCGGTGCTGCTGTCGGCACTCGGTGTCATTGCTAAGGGTTAATTTGGTATCAGAAACGTTTTAAAGGAGTCTTTCGATATGAGTAAATTAGTTTTGATTAGTCACGGGCAACTGTGTGAGGAGCTTAAGAAGAGCGCTGAAATGATCATGGGTCCCCAAGACGATATTGCCACCGTTGCACTGTTGCCAAATGAAGGTCCGGAAGATTTTCAGGCCAAGTTTAAAGCTGCTGTAGAGGGGCAAGACGATGTTGTCGTCCTTGCCGACCTTAAAGGCGGAACGCCGAATAACGTCGCAGCCCGTGTCTTGGCTGAAGGCGGCAAGTTCGACCTGTATTCTGGCATGAACCTGCCGATGGTCATCAGTTTCCTGAATGCCCAGATGTTGGACATGAAGCCAGATCTGATCGGCGATGGTAAGGCTGGCATTGCTTATATCAATGACATTGTGAAGCATTAATCAGCCAAAAGGTTCTTGGAAAGCTCGTGTCGAGTTGTGACGCGGGCTTTTTCTGTACGCTAAAATTGAATTGCCTTAGTTAACAGAATGGCCTTGACGTCAAGAAAACAGTTAGATTTTTCAATAATTGCTTACTTAACACAAAAATTTTGAAATTTTGTCTGTGATAACAAAGCTTGATTGATTCCAAGCTTAAATTCTTTTGAATTGATATCAATAACAGTACAATAAAGAAAATCAATCCTAAGTTGAAGGTGGGACCTATATGGGCGACAAGTCTGCAATAATTGAACTTATAAAAAATCAAATTACTGCTAAAACAACACAACTAACGACTGATAATATTCAAAAAATAACTAATGATATTCAAAGCTTACTTAAAATTCTCAATGACTTAGCAACAATTGAATTTGTTGCTACATCCTCAGTAACACAGGAAGATGAGACGGCAGCGCTCACAACTGGTCAAGATAGGACACAGGCTGAAGAAAGACCAATAGCGGTTGCTGAGGTCAAAGACGATGTTGAGCCAGTTACAAGTGAGCAGGTGCCAGCCGCCTCCACCGAGGCAACCTCTGAAAAAGAAGTGTCATTCTTTTCTGAACATTGGTTGGATCAGCGTCACGCTTACATTGGCCGGTTTCACCTTGATTTAAATGGTGGGCATGTCGGTCCGATTAAGGTATCAGAGAGTAAGCTACATAAGATGGCAAATGCGCCGACAAATGGAGATTGGGTTAAGGCCGAGGAGATTAAGGACGACGAGCTGCTGCGCTACAAAATTACCACGCTGAAACGCGATCCCTTGCCGACCGAAATTGTTCGGCTGCAATTTTTACCGGCTGTCTATAGACAAGATGTCAAACGCTGGTATATTGAGTTTCAATCGCCTGAGCACGAAACTACCCAGCAATTGTTGCTCGGTGACTACGATGTGCTCTCATTCAAGCTGAAGCCAGGCGATTATATTGACTATGCTTACCGGCGGGGGCAAGAAATTGATGGCAAAATCGTTTGGAAGTACACGGCATCTGCTGTAGTCGCCACCCGAATGAAACGCCAATTTGCCAAATCTGCACTAGAAGCATCGGCAGAAACAAAGCCTAGTCAGCCAGCGCCAGCCAAGAAGAAGGTCAGCGTGGCACCTGTGCGGCAACTACGCCAGGTTTTCGCCGATAAGTCACTGTTACTCGTTTGCATTGAAAACTCCGCCATGCCGCGCAAGGTGAAACGGCATGTTGAAGACCGTGGCGGCAAGCTCATTCTCTCGCCGCGATCAGATTCGAACGCCATGTTGAAGAAAAAGGTTCAAAAGGCCGACATGGTCATTGTGACCACCGATTTTGTTGATCATGGACAGATGTATGCTGCTAAAGACGAGGCTAAGCGAATTGGCAAACCAATTTGGATGGCAAAGAATACCAATGAGCGAAACATGTTGCAATGGTATAAACGTCATTTTGGCAGGCAAACGGCGGATCAAGAGATTGAGCAGGCGGCTGAATAAGGGGTGCTGTATAACGGGACAAGAAAATGCCCATTTTCAGGTTGTGACGTGTGATCGTCGCCTGAAAACGGGCATTTTTTTAGAAGAGTGTGGCTGTTGGTGATTTGGCCTTGCGGGACTATTTTGGGACAGGTGCTTCTTGCTGATGCCAAGTGGCGTAAATCGCGAGTATTCGATCTAAGGCCTCTTTGAGTAATGGCCGTGGCATGCCAATATTCAGCCGGACAAAACCTTCACCATCGGCCACAAAATAGCTGCCGACGACACAGGAAAGGTCGCAAGCGGTGAAGAAACGCTTCAACTCGGCTTCATCAGCAAACAGTCGTCGGACATCGATCCAAGCCAGAAAACCAGATTCAGCTGGCATCACCTGCATCTCCGGGATCTCAGCAAGCCGATCACGTAAATAAGCAAAATTGTCAGCCACATAGGCGACCATTTCATCTAACCAAGCGTCACACTTGGTATAGGCTGCGATCAGGGCAGGTATGGCGAAACTGTTCGGTGAAGTGATTGAATTGGCGGCGAATTGTTGCGCTAACCGATCGCGAATCCCAGCGTCAGGAATGACAACGTAAGATGTTTTTAATCCGCCTAAGTTGAAGGCCTTATTAGGCGACAAGCACAAAATACTGTGATCGCGAATCGCTGGACAAGCCTGCCAGATGCTAGTGAAGTGGACGCCGGGATAAACAATATCGCGGTGAATTTCATCACTTACCAGCAAGACATGGTGCTGAAGGCAAAGATCACCGACCTGTTCGAGTTCCTCAGCCGTCCAAACACGACCAGATGGATTTTGCGGACTGCAGAGGATGAATACTTTCACATCTGGCCGTGCCATTTTGTCGGCCAGATCTTCAAAGTCAAACACATAGCGGTCATTTTCTAGTTTTAACGGGCTGGTGATGAGCTGTCGCTGGTTGTGCTCAACGGCTTCGGCGAACGGATCATAGGCCGGCGTGTTAATCAGTACACTTTCGCCAACTGCCGTAAAGGCTTGAACAATATAATGCAAGGTTGGCACCGTGCCGTAACTCAATTTCAACCAATCTGCTTCAAGTTCAAGCCCAAAACGGCGCGCGTTCCAAGCAATAACGGTTTCGTTAAACGCATCTGGGATATAGGTGTAACTATAGTCAGAAACTGCGGCGCGGGCCATAACGGCATCGTGAATCGGTGGTGCAACAGGAAAGTCCAGATCAGCCAGATCCATTGGAATCGCGTTAGGCGTTAGGCCGAACTTCTTTGCCAACACACTATCGGCCCATTTGCGCGCGTTACCGGCTTTACGGTCAAAAAGGGTGTCAAACTGACTCATATTCTTGGTCCTCCAGTAACATCAAGTCTTTGCTTGTCTGATTCAGCACCTGTGCACCAGTATCCGTGATTAGAACATCGTCTTCGATACGGACACCGCCGATGCCGGGCAAGTAGGCGCCGGGTTCAATGGTGACCACCATCCCCGGCTGCAAAACCGTTTGACGCTGAGGGTTCAGAATCGGTTGATCGCCGCCTAGTCCGAGACCATGGCCCAATCCGTGGGTGAAACAATCGCCATAACCGGCAGCGGTTAACACGCCACGCGCAATCGCGTCAATCTCTCGCGCTTGCACACCGGGTTTTAAGGCATCAATAGCAGTGAGTTGAGCAGTAAGGACGGCATCATGAACGGCTGAGAGCTCGGGCTGCGGTTCGCCGATTGTGAGCGTGCGTGTCATGTCTGATTGATAATCGTTAAGGACAACGCCAAAATCAATCGTGATCAATTCACCGCTTTTCAGTTGCCGGTCAGTCGCCCGACCATGTGGCAAAGCGCCACGTGGGCCGCTAGCGACAATTGGATCGAAGGCCATGGCAGATGCGCCCGCCTGTAAAGCATAGAAGTGCAGCCATGCATTCAGTTCATATTCGCTGACCCCGGCCCGAATATGCGGTAGCAAATGGGCAAAGACCTGATCTGTGACCATACAGGCAGCCGTGATCGCTTGAATTTCCACGGCATCTTTGACCGCTCGACTTTCAGCCAGCAGGCTATCAGCTAAACTCAACGTCCAATTCTGTGCGGTCAGAGTCTGAAACTCAGGAATGGAGAACCCGGTACTGACAAGTGCGACCCGCCGACATAATTGAGCGCTTAAAAAGCTAACGAGTTCCGGTAAGTATTCGCCTTGCGGTACTTCAATATTGGTAAACCCACTGGTGTCAGCCGCTTCATTGCGATATCGGCCATTGTGAAATTGTAGCGCTTGGGTGGGGGTAACCACCACATACACGCCACTGCCAGGCAAGGCACCAACGTAGCGTTTGCTTTGACGATCGTGCAGCAGTAAGGCGTCAATTGCCTGCATCGTGAGTGCTTGTTGGATTTTTTTCAAATGTGTCATTTTGGCCTCCTAAGGGTGCGTTAACTTATAAGCGCGCTAGATCACGCTCTCAAACGCGTTCACCAGACCAGAAACCTGCGTGTAAGGACCCTGAACGCAATGGCCCAAGCCCGGCCATCACGTTCAGGGCCGCTTACACTTCGGTTTCTAACCGGTCTGGTTCACGCTCTTAAGCGCGCCAGTTCACGCTCTAGAAGTCTAAATCCAGTCCAGCGAGGGTGTCTTCGTCTTCTTTTGAGAAAATGGACTTTTTCGCGGCTTTTTTGGCTTCGAGTTTTAGTTCTGCGCGTTCCATGACCTTGAAGAATGGCCAGTAAAGGGCGACAGCCAGCACGAGTTGGAGGGCGTTGGCGAAGATGGTGCGGTAGTCGCCGTTGGTTAGGAACCCTTCAAGGAAAACGCCGACATATGGTGGATTGAAAATCGGTTTGGCGATCCAGCCCCAGTGCATGAAGAACATCGGCAGCGTGCCAATGATGGCACCACCGAATACATGGGGGATGAACATGATCGGATTGAGAATGATCGGTGCGCCAAACAGGATAGGTTCGTTGATGCCAAATAATGCCGGGAACAACGAAATTTTGCCGATTTTCCGATAGCGTTTGCTCTTCGAGAGCATGCAGGCAACGACGCAGCCGATGGAAATGCCGCAACCGGTGAAACCGAAGAAACTAGAAACGGCACCAGCTGTGTAAAAATGCGGAATGGCTTCGCCGGCGTTCATCGCAGCGATGTTTTCAGCGATAAACGTGACCATAATCGGGCTGGTGATCGGGGAGAAGACCGATGAGTGGATGCCAAAGAAAAACACGGTACAAATCGCAAAGTTGAGCAGTAAGACCGCCCATGGATTGTCCATGCTACCGACCAGCGGCGCCAAGAAGCGGGTTAGAATACTTGGTGGCAGCTCGCCAGCAAAATTCAGGAAGGCAAATCGGCCAGCGATAAATGCGCCACCGGTGATTAAGGTGACTGGAATCAGTTCGAATGAACGGGAGACAAAATCTGGTACCCCGTCAGGCATTTTCAATGTTAGGTGATGGGTTTTGCACCAGTGATAGAGCTCGACTGTCAGCAAGGCCACGATCATGCCGGTGAAAAGTCCTCGAGCACCTAGATTGGTGACGTCTAACTGACCGGTTTTAGTGAACGTTGCGACCATCATCAGGAAGGCAAAACCGGACAAGGTGACACAGCCTGGAATATAGAGTTTGTAGTGATTGCCTAAGTTGTACGCGATGGATAAACAGGCATACAGACCAATCATGCCGATGGATAACTTCACCGGCAGATCGAACAAGTCAGCATTGCTAGTGATGAAAAGCGAGACAGCATTTTTAGGACCGAGCATGTTAGGCAACGCCGGAATAATCGTGAAAATACTGCCGAGGATGGTGAACGGTGTCATGGCGACCATCCCCGCCTTGATCGCGCTTAGATGACGCTGATTGTCGACCTTTTGTGCGATCGGCATGAAGAAGCGGTTCATGAAAGACTCGAATTGACTGAACATCGTGTAATCCCCTCTCAAAGTCGTACCGATGAAACGTTAGCCAGCGTGCTTTTTTTGATACTTCGCATGGGTCAGCAGTGCTAGTTTCATAACCGTGGCACCATCCATTTGGCCATACACATCCTTATCAATGACAGCAAATGGAATGTGCCGTGGATCACAGATTTCCCCAATGTAGCCAGTTTTATGACCAATCTGTGGTCCTACCAACACGATGTCATAGTTATCGATTTCTTCTTCAAGACCGTCCACGGGAATCGCGTCGAATTTAAAATCATCTTCGTTTAATTTATGGCTATCTTTAACCACCTTGGCCATATTTTGCATCAACATATTGGTGGAAAAGCCACCGGCACAGCACAAAAGAATTCGCATCATTATTTTCCTCCTTAGGTTTAGGTACGGCCATTGACCGATACCCTGTCACACATTGGTTTTCGTTGTTTGGGCTTCAAAAATGGTAATCAAAGTTTCAATCAAATCGCGTGCGAGTTGGCTGGTCATGTAGTGATCCTGCGCATGTACCATCAGAAGACTCACCGGTTCCGGCGTATGATTAGGATCAAACTCGCGGCAAATCATTGCCGTCTGGGCGTTATGAGCGGCAATATCAATCGCCTTAGCCTCAGCCAATAAGCTGCGGGCTTTGGCAAAATCCTGTGTTTGCACCGCCTGCAAGGCCGCAAATGCCTTGGTTTTACTCTCACCGGCATTAGCAATCAACTGCATAATTTCTAATTCTTGGGTCGTTGCCATTGGGGTTAATCTCCTTTAGAGCGCGAGCAGGAGCGTTTAGGAATCGGAGTGTAAGCGGCTTTGAAGTGAAAGAACCGGTTTTTGGTTCTTTTGCTTCAAGGTCCTTACACGTAGATTCCTGCGACTGCGAGCGCGTTTTATAAACAGAGCGCGAGCCAGCCCGCTTATACGCAGGTTTCTGGGCTGGATAGCGCGTTTTATCGGTACCAGACGATCAAAATGAACGAGCTTTCTCCGCTGTTGCCACGGTCAGTCGTCGACACATTGCGGCATATAAAGCGACCATTTGATCCACATCCTGTGCCTGCGCTAACGATTGGGCACAGTGACCATAGCGGCATGGCAGAATTGTGACGACAGTCGGAATGCCAACACCGACTTTATGGGCTTCACCACCGTCAGTACCGCCACCGTTAAACATATCCAGCTGCAGCGGCAGGGAGGCAGTTGCGGCAGTTTCTTTCACAAATTGTTGCAACGTGCGATTAGGTGCCAAGGTGCGGTCAAAGTGCGTCAGGATCGGGCCGCTGCCGACTTGGCGTTGATTCACTTCGCTACGTTCGCGCGGATTTTGGAAGGTGGCAACATCGACGATAAATGCGAGATCAGGCTGGATCAGTTGAGTTGCGGTTTTCGCCCCTCGAATCCCGACCTCCTCACTGCTGGTCGCGGCAAAACGTAAAGTAAACGGTAACTCATCTTCAGCTAATTCCTGCAGCAGGCGTGCGCCGACATAACAGCCCAGCCGGTCATCAAGCGCCTTACCGCCAAAAACGCCATCTGCAGCATACTCGGTGAAGTCAGTCGAAAAAGTGACCATGTCGCCAATGGTGATCCCAAGGGCTGCGACTTCTGCTGCGCTATTGGCACCAACGTCACATAGAATCTGATCAAATGCGGCCAAACCCTCATCACGAATGACCATACCCGGCAGTTTTTGGCCAGAAACCGTGGTCACGCGGACGCTTTGCCAATGGCTTGCCAGTGGCTTAACGCCGCCAACCACCATCAACCGTAACAGACCTTCAGGCGTTATCGTGCGCACCATATAGCCGACTTCATCCATATGACCGTAAATCATGACCGAAAACGCTGGTTTAACCGTTCGTTTCGTGAAAATCAGTGAGCCGAGGCCATCAGTCTGAACTTTTAGATCGACAGGCTTTAGATAATCGCGCAAAATGGTGCGAACCTCGCCTTCGTTGGACGCGATTGCATCTGCGTTACTTAGCGCAGCCATCAGTTGTAAATCCATGTTTGCTCTGCTCCTTCCAGTGCCGTGCGTAAAATGTTAATGAATCGGGTGAAATCAGTTTGGTGGACGAGTTGCTCGATGACATCTGGCTGTTGCATTAAGGCTGCTAATTGCGTTGTTAGTGTGCGATGCAACGGTAGCTGATCGCGTTTTAATGCGATTAACCAGACTAACTTAACCAGTCGAGAACTGCCGCCAGCACCATTTGGCAAGACCACCACCGCAACGGCGTTCTTTTCAGCGTTGAATGACAGGGGATGCGGAATCGCAATGCCGTTGTCATAGATGGTTGCTAAAAAGTTTTCCCGCTGCATCACTGATTCGGCATAATCTGACTGACCACAATAAGAAGTCATGGTGGCGGTCAGTGCGAGCAATAACGCGTGATAATCTGCCGCCTGACTTGTCTGGAAAAACAACGCTGGTGTTAGTAAATCGACCAACGTGTCAGTATTATTGCTGCGTGCCGCCATTGATAGTTCGTGACGCAGGTTGGCAAAATCCAGATCAGATGCCAATTCATCAATCCGAACGACTGGACAGTCAAACGTCTCGGTTAACTCAGTCACCGTGAACAGTAAATCTGGTTCAAGCTCATGAATTGCAGTGAGTTCATTAAGACCGAATGTCTGGATCACAGCCTCAGGGAAAATGCGGCGCAATCGTAAACACAATAACGTCGCAATCCCGCCGCCAGTGCCACAAAGAACTGCGATCTTATACAGCCGCCGACTCCAAGCCTCGTGTGCCTGTTCGAGCGGGACTAACAGATGAGTAGTCAAATAACCAATCTCGGTTTTTGGTACCGCTATTTGATATTCGCGAGTCAGCCACTGGGCAAATTGGACCGCCCAGTTGAACGCAATCGGGTAGTCACGGGCCAATGGTTCCAGACTTAACCCTGCCAAACTTTGATGTTTCTGCAATCGTCCGATCAGTGCCAACACATGAAAATACATGAGCGACAAAAATTCGGGATGGGTGGCGAAATCAGTTTTGTGCCGCATATCTAAAGCGGTGAAATAAGCTTGCAGTTTTGTTTTCAACAGGTCGTGGTCCAGCCGTGTGGTGAGTTGTTTGTGTTTCGCCGCGAAACTGACGGTCAAAAATTGCCATGCTTCTTCACTAAGCCGACTATCGGCTAATAAGCCAGCAAAAGCCGCTGTCGTTGGCGCAGGCACGGTTGCCTGGCCTTTGACCGCCAGTGACCAACCAACCTCGCCAGCAAACTGCGCCGTGATTGCTGGATCCAACCCCAAGGGCATTAAACGCTGACACAAAGTCTGATGATGCGGCGGCAAACCCCGTTGTTGTAAGGCATGAATGCGACTTTGCCATTCGCCTTGAAGTCGGATACCGTAATGTGCCTTACGTTCTAATTGCAGTGGTGTGCCAATCAGCAACTTTTCCAGCTCGCGTAAATCGCGTTGCAACTGTTTTGAACTGATCAGCTCGTGCTCGGCTAACTGCGCCACCGTTAGATACTCGGTCGTGGTCAGCAAGACATGCATTAAGGCAGGCAATCGTTTCGCCGGCATGGCCGGTTGTGCTTGATCTTGCAAACTAGCTTGATAAGCAGCAAACTGCGCACTATCGGTGATGGTCAACTGATAACCCACATTGCGGGTAACCGTAATGATAAAACCGGTGTTGTCTTCATTTAATTGCCGCAAATCACTTTGCAGTGTTCGCCGCGAGACCCCCAACGTCGCTGCTAAAGCAGCTGCGGACATCGGCCCGTTGGTTTGTAAAGCGTTGATAATGGTTTGTTCACGCAATGACTCGCCCTCCAATCAGTAAGCGCTTCCATCAACATCGTCATTATGCCGGACAATATAACCAACAAAAAGTCCCACTTTTGCACCTGTTGTTGGCAAAAATGTCACCATTGCAAGTTTGTCCAGATGAAAGCTAAGAAACCCTGAGCATGATGTTTTATCTCGTTATCCGTCAGGTAGTTTAACAACAAAACAGATTACTGACGAGGTGAAAGCGACTATAATACGATGAGAATCATTACCCGCATAATAAATAGAATAATATTAACAGCGTTGTTTCGTTAATTTTCATCTCCAAAGAGTGTTGTCAAAATATTCTGCAGCAACCATTGGCGATGTTTTTATGCAAACAAAAAATCGTTTCTCAGATGATTTCTGAAAAACGATTTAGTGAGTAAATGATTGATCGTCATTGTATCAACTGTATGTTAGCCAACCGTTCCAGCTGCATTCAGTTCGGCCATATGAACCAAGGTCTCAGCAATTTTGCCCATCGCTTCAGTCGAAACTACTTCATAAGGACCGTGAAAGTTGATACCGCCATTGAACAGGTTAGGCGTTGGAATGCCTTGATAAGTAATTTTTGAACCATCAGTGCCGCCACGGAATGGAATTGTCTTAGGTGTCATGCCAGCCGCTTGAATGCCAGCTTCAGCTAAGCGCAGCGGATAGGGATCTTTGTTGATGATGTCGGCCATGTTGTAATACTGGTCATGCATCTCAACTTTAAACCGCGGATGGTCAAATGGGGCGTTCAACTCATCAATGGTTTTCATAAAGTAGGCTTTGCGCGCATCAAACTTTTGGCGATCAAAATCCCGGAAAATATAAACCAACTGAGCATCGCTGATTTCGCCATGGAATTTCAGTAAAAGGAAGTAACCTTCATGGCCGTCACTGAATTCAGGTCGATCAAACAGTGGCAATGCTGCATCCAATTGCCGACCAAGTGTATTGGCGTTAATCATCAAATCCTTCGCCTCACCGGGATGAACCGAAGTACCTTCGATGGTCACCGTTGCCTGCGCAGCGTTAAAGGTTTCATATTCAATTTGGCCAGGATCGCCATTGTCCAAAGTGTAGGCAAAATCAGTCGCAAATCCCTTGGCATCAAATTTATCCGCACCAGTCCCGATTTCTTCATCAGGGCCGAAGCCGAATTTGATCAAGCCATGCTTCACTTCCGGATGAGCCAACAGATAACGGGCGGTGGATACCGCGCCAGCAATCCCGGCTTTATCATCTACCCCCAACAATGTGGTGCCATCACCGGTAATTAAAGTTTGGCCAAAATACCGTTTCAATGCTGGAAACTGCTCAACAGTCAGGCTCAGGCCGTTATCAAAATGAATCGGTTTGCCATCGTAATTAGGATGCACTTGCGGTTGCACATTTTCCGCATTGTAATCCGCGGTATCCAAATGCGCGATGATCCCAAAACTTTTTGTCGGCTTGTCAGTGTTGGCCGGCAGTGTGGCCGTCACAAAACCGTTAGCCGGATTAAGACCGACATCTTGGAGTCCCAAGTCCTTCAGTTGTGCGACTAAAAGCTTAGCCAATTCAGTCTGCCCTGGCGTTGATGGTGTGGTGTCACGCCCTGGATAGGAGCGTGTATTGACCTTAGCGTACCGAATAAAGTCAGCTTGTAACTGTGGCAAATCAATGTGTATTGTCAATGAAATCCCTGCCTTTCAATGAGAAAAATATTAATATTGCATTGCAATAAGTTTGGATCTGGCTTAGTATTTTGTCAATAGTTGATTGTTACCGCGATTTTTGGAGGGAATACATATGTTTAAGTTAAAAAAATGGACACTGATGTTGCCACTCGCTGCATTGGCGTTGGTAGCTGCTGGCTGTTCGTCAAACAGCAGTAGTAGTACAAGTCAATCGAAGAAGGCTCAGACGCTAAATTGGTCAGAAATTTCTTCCATTGTGACCAATGATCCATCTATGTCGACAGATACCGTGTCTTTTCAAATGATGACGAATACGCAGGAAGGGATTTATCGGCTAACAGACAAAGGACAAAAGACTCAATTGGCTTTGGCCAAAAAGGTGACCACTAGTAAGGACGGCATGACTTACAATGTGACCTTGCGTAATGCAAAATGGAGTAATGGCGATCCGATCACGGCACAGGATTTCGTTTATAGTTGGCAACGCACAGTGGATCCTAAAACGAAGGCAACAGATGCCTTTTACTTCGTGCCAGTTAAGAATGCCAGTGCTATTATTAAAGGCACTAAACCTGCAAGTGATTTAGGGATTAAGGCGACAGATAGCAAACATCTGACGATCACACTGGAGAATCCAACGGCTTACTTCAAGAAAATGTTAGCTTTCCCATTATATTATCCGCAAAACCAAAAAACTGTTGAGAAATATGGCAAATCATACGGGACAACATCATCTGCGCAGGTTTATAGTGGTCCATTTAAATTAACAAAATGGAACGGCGCCAGTGATAGCTGGACATTGGTTAAGAATCCAGAATATTGGGACAAAAAGAATGTTAAGTTGAGCAAAGTCAACGAGACAGTGATCAAGGATGTTCAAACAGGTATGAACCTTTATCAGACCAACAAACTTGATTCAATTGTTCTCACTGGTGAGCAGGCCGCGGCACATCTTAATGATAAGGATGCGATTAAGCGTCTGTCATCCAATATGACACGAGTTGACTTGAATCAAAAACAGGTACCGGCTTTTAAAAATCTCAAAATTCGGCAAGCCTTTTCAATGGTCGTTGATCGCAATGCGGTCACTAAGAACGTCTTAAAGGACGGTTCCAAACCAGCGTTGGGCTTCGTGCCAATTGGGTTACAGACCAACCAAAAAACAGGTGCTGATTTTGCCCAGACAACGCAGGTCAAGAGTGCTGTTGCTTATAACAAGGCAAAGGCCAAGAAGCTATTTGCAGAAGGTATGAAAGAATCTGGTCAGAGTAAGCTTAACCTGACGCTGTTGGCAGACGATGCTGACGTTTCTAAGCAAGTTGCTGAATACTTACAAGGGGCTTTCGAAAGTTTGCCGCATGTCAAAGTTACGATTAAGAGCATTCCTAAGGCGCAACGGTTACAAGCCATGATGTCTGGTAATTACGATATGGTTGTGACTGGTTGGCAATCAATCTTCGCCGATGCCTACAACTTCCTTGATGTTTGGATCAGCAATTCTGGCTACAACACTTCTGGTTATAAAAATACCAAACTTGATCAATTACTTAGCGAAACTGAGACTAAGTACGGCAATGAACCGCAGAAACGTTGGACAATGCTGCAAGATGCTGAAAAGATCTTGATGAACGATCAAGGCACGTTGCCACTGTATCAGGCGAATAACCTGCAACTGCTGCGGCCAACGGTCAAGGGCGTATCGTTTAATCCAAACGGCACCCCGTATGACTTCAAGACGGCGTATATCAAGTAGTGAGGAGCATTAAATTTCAATCAAAATAGCGCATCATGCCGCTGGGGCTTTCCCCAGTAAGCATGACGCGCTATTTTTTTGAGTGCAAGCCAGCCTAGTTAGAAACCGGAGAGTAAGCGGTTTTGGGTGTGTTGACCAATGCGACTACGGTCCTGACACGCAGGTTTCTCGGCTGGGGAACTCGTTATGGTAGACGGCGATGCATGTTCACTTCAAAATCTATTCATGGCTGGCATCACGACTTTAACACAGAGTGACTCAAAATATAGAAGGCTTCCTGACTAGCTTGGTAATCTTTCGTTTTCGCCGGAAAGGTGGCATCAAATTGTTCAGCCGCTTCTTTGTCATAACTCATCGCCGGACTCTCGTGATAAGTCCACTTTCTGCCATCCAATACATTTGGCTCGAGCTCTTTCACAAGCATCGCGGTGGGCTGGGTGTTATCTGCAGCCCAAACGTTGAACTTTTGACAACTTTTAAACCCGCGCTCGACATAGTTGTCTGGATCGCCAAAAATCACGATGGTGTCGTAACCAAGTTCAGTCGCGCGTTTCATAGACGTTTCCATCAATTGCTTACCAAAACTCTGCCGCTGGAAGGCTGGATCTATGGCGACCGGACCAAACGTCAGAATCATTTTCTCATTACCATTTTCATCAACTAACTTGGCCTTCGTGTACATAATATTGCCAATCACTTGTGCATTGCGTTCAAGCACAAGATCCAGTTCAGGAACGAAATCGGCATGATTTCGAATGATATGCGCTAAATAATGTTCATCAGCGCCGGGGACATAAAGATTCCAGAAAGCATTGCGATGAATAGTTTCAACTTGGCGATAATCTGACGGTTGTTCGGGGCGGATTGTGGTTTTCATGGGGATGGCCTCCTTAAAAGGGCATGATGATTAATAATAGCTTTGATCATTACTTCTAGAAAATAATAGATAAAAATATGTGGAACAAAAAGAATGATATATGCGCCATTTTACCTAGAGATGAAGTGCTTGTAAATTTCGAACAAGCTTTTTTAAAAAGCAGTATAGCTGTCACGAAGGCATCACGGAATCGGTTATTCTGATAGACTGATTGCAACACAGAAAAGGATAATGAGCGGTGGTATCGGATCAGAGAGGTGGTGGTGCGTATGGGGAAACCTATCAGCCACACGTTGAAGAAAAAGGTACACAAGCTTGTCTGTGGTCGCTGCATTAACGACGATCACGGCCTGTGTGGTTTCGTGCGTGATACTGGTGGCTGCCTTAACAAGGCTAGTCAAAGCCAGTACCAGACTGCTACTAGCAGTGGCCGAATTCCGCAGGGCGCTCGGGCAACTCCGAGAAAAATAGGCAAACTAAAAGCCGCGCATCCTTCAGGGGAATCTCGCGGCTTTTAGTTGCTTGTTCCAACAGCCATCGTTCATTAGATGGTTCTGTGAGGGCATTTCTGCCCGGCCGTCGCGGTTGCACGCGGCGGCTTTTTCTCTGACCTCAGTATAGCATGACTTGTGAGCTTTTTTCTAGTGGATAAATCATTTTAAGCACGGCGAACACCAATACGTTGATATCAAATTCAGTATCAGGCTTCTGCGCCAGTGAGCGCATTTTAGCAGTGGCCGAATGCCAACAGGCGCTCGACAAAGTTCGAGAAAAATAGGCAAACTAAAAGCCGCATTCCTTCAGCTGGGATACCGCGGCTTTTAGTTGCCTATTCTAGCAGCCATCGTTCATTAGATGGTTCTGTGAGGGCATTTCTGCCCGGCCGTCGCGCGGGAACGCGGCGGCTTTTTCTGTTTCAAGAATAGCATAACTTGTGAGTCTTTTTCTAGTGGAGAAATCATTTTAAGCACGGCGAACGCCAACACGTTGATATCAAATTCAGTATCAGGTTTCTGCGTCAGTTGACACTTGCCTGCTAGCGGTTCCAAATAAAACATGATATACTCCCTTTACAATCGAATAGAAACATTTGGGGTGCTGTAAAGCTGAGATGATACCCATGGAACCTGATGCAGTTAGGACTGCCGCAGGGAAATGTCGAAGAAGTGAATCGTTCTGTAACGATGCTTGTTTGTGTTTTCATGGGCCCCACCAAATTTTGGTGATGGGTCCTTTTTTGAACATGAATAGGTGTTGGCGTGATTGGTAATGATTCGCGTTTTTAGCCCCCGTCTGTCTTTATTTGAGGAAAACGGGGGTTATTTTGATGGATAAATGGTCTTTGCGCGATGTGGTTTTGCTGGCGTTTTTAGCCTTCCTCTTCGGCGGTGTTTTCATGGGTGCCGATGCGATTTATGCCGTTGTAGCAGCTGCTTTGACACCGCTGGGTTATGCACCGTTTGCCAATGAATTGTTGTTTGGCATGTGGGTGATGGCGGCGCCGATGACGACGATGCTGTTGCGAAAAAAAGGCAGTTCAATTTTAGGCGAATGTTTCGCTGCTTTAGCGGAGATGCTTTACGGGTCGTACTTTGGGCCAGCAGTCTTGCTTTCTGGATTTGTTCAAGGTTTGGGCAGCGAGGCCGGCTTTATGGTGACACGTTATCGGCGTTATGACGTCGTGAGTCTTTTGTACGCAGCGATTGGGACCACGGTGTTCAGTTTTACCTACGAGTATTTCAAACTTGGATACGGCGCTTACAGTCTTGGCATGATTTTGGCGCTTGTGGTGGTTCGCTTGTTGTCAGTGATCTTTTTCGGCGTTGTGCTGGTCCAACTCGTTCTGAAACTTTATGAACAGGCGGCTGGTGCCAAGCACTTGGCTAGCAGGTAGCGGCAAATGAGTATTGTGTTAAAAGCGATACGGTTTCATCGCGAGACGGATTTGTTTACGGACTTGAATTTTGAATTTCCAACAGGAGCACTAACCGTTTTAACCGGTGATAGCGGCAGCGGGAAGTCGACTTTGCTCAGTTTGATCGCGGGATTTGCAGCGATGCCATACGAAGGCACGATTTTGCTGGATGGTCATGATGATCGGAACGCCGCGATGCAAGTCAAAGCACAGCATGTTGGCATGATGTTTCAAAACCCTGACCAACAGTTTACGATGCGAACCTTGAGCGGTGAGTTGTCTTTTGCCTTGGAAAATCTAAATTTGCCGGTTGCCGAAATTCAGCGGCGCTTTGCCCAGGCGGTTGCCCTTGGGGAGACTCAGGCATTGCTGAATCGTGACTTGAGTACCTTATCAGGTGGCGAAAAGCAGCGCGCGGCGTTAACGGTTTTGCTGGCGATGGATGCACCGATTTTGCTACTGGACGAGCCGTTTGCCAGCATTGATCCGGCAAGTCGCCATGTGCTAATTGGAAAATTAGGGACGTTACGTGATCATGGCAAAACAATTGTGATCGCAGAGCATGATCTGACAGATTATGCCGATGTGGCAGATCAACTGGTTGACTTGAAAAATGGCGAGCTAAGTCGGCTACCACTCGCAACGCTGACCACGCTACCGACGCATTTTAACCTCACGCAACCACGGCAGGCGACCAATAAAATCTTCCATCTGGAAAACGTTGTCTGCCAGCAAAATCACCATATCTTGCTTCAAGCACCGAGTTGGGATTTTAACGATGGCATCACCACCTTGACTGGGGCCAATGGGAGTGGCAAGTCCACCTTATTGCGATCAATGGTGCAGCTGCATCCCTATCAAGGCCGTATGTTCCTTGGTCAACAACGCTTACGTCGCCGGAAACGACTTTATCAAACCATGACGCTGGCCGTGCAAGACGCGGCAAAACAATTTGTGACGTTGACACTGGCAGATGAGCTAGCGTTTGGGCCGGCGTTACCGGCCACGGTGCGGGAAAAACAGCAAGCCGCATTAGCTTATCTTGGACTAGCAGAAAAGCAGACCACTAGTCTTTACCAGTTGAGTGAAGGCCAGAAAAAGATGGTTCAGTTGATGACGATGCTGAGCTTAGATTTGTCATTTTTACTACTAGATGAACCATTTAGCGGCTTGGATGATCGCGCCTGTCAGTACTTTGCCGCGTGGATTAAGGCTAAGTCGGCCACGCAAGCGTTTTTGATTGTGACGCACCGATTGGCACCGTTAGCTGGTATCAGCCAGCAACAGGTTTTGCTAGCCAATCAGCGGTTGCAGGTTGTGCAGGGGTGACGTGATGGCACAGAAGAAGACAGATGCACTCAACTTGAGCCTCTTGATTCTAGCCTTAACACTAGAGATTTCGTTTAGTCACGCGGTGAAGCTGAATGTCGCGTTGATCGTGTTAGCACTGGGATTTCTTGGGTGGCGGCGAGCCTTTAGAAGCTTGATCGTGTTACTGCTGCTGCCGTTGATCCCAGCCGCGAGCAGTTATTGGGCCATCACGCTTCATGCAACAGACACATCTTATGCGCTGTTACTGTTTGTCCGAACATACGCGTTTACGGCTTTGGGCTTGGTGTTTCTCACTGGTGTTGATTTGGAAGCGTTGTTGTTGTGGCTTGAGCAGCATAAACTATCGCCGAATTTTGTCTATGGATTATTAGTGGTCATCCATGCCCTGCCGCAAATCATGCGGGAAGTGGCTGATCTTCGGGAAGCGAGTCTGCTGCGCGGTCAGAAACTGCGTCCTTGGTCGCCGCTGATTTACGTCAAGGTCATCTTCGTTGCGATGGCTTGGCAGGATCAGTATGTGACCGCCATGTATGCGCATGGCTACACAGAAGGCGGTTCGCGAACGGTTCAACGGCAATTGATCAGTTCCCGCCGCGGTTTGTTGATGGCAGGCGCAGTGTTCGTGATGGTGAATCTTATTGGCCATTAACGTCATAAAAAACTTGATTCTAGTAAAAATACTGTTTTTAGGCTTTGAATATGGTCAAGATAGATAGAATTAAAGGAGCAAACGATGATGAAATTTTCTGAAAAAGCTCGGCAGCAAGTTGTTCCGTACTGGGAAGGCAGCTTCACTCACCCATTTATTACGGAGCTACAAGCTGGCACTCTTGATCCGGCGATTTTCCGCTTTTATCTGATTCAGGATGCTTATTATCTGCAACATTTTACACATTTATATACGCTGATTGCCGCACAGACGCAGGAGCCGGAATTGAAAGCTTATGCGCTGCAGTCGGCTGAAGGTTTGGCCCAAGGTGAAATTACGATACGCCACGATTTTTTCGCCGAATTGAACATCTCAACAACTGAGCTGGCGGCCACCACGATTGCGCCGACCACGTATCACTATGTTTCCCACATGTACCGACAATTGGTTGAAGGCACGCCGCATGTGGCGATTGCGGGGATGCTGCCATGTCCATGTTTGTATCAGGAGGTGGCACAGCAGTTGCAGCAACGAAAATCACCCGTGCCGATTTATCAGCGCTGGATTGACACTTATAGCGGTGCGGACAACGCGGACGATCAGCGAGCGGCGATTGCGTTGATTGATCGGTTGTACGACCAAAGCATGCCGACTGAGCAGCAACAAATGCTGGCTGCGTTTCGGATCAGCAGTCAAATGGAATACAGCTTTTGGGAGATGGCGTATCACTTAGAAGCGTGGCCGAAAGGAGCAAAGGTTGATGACACAAAGCAGGGTTAAGAAACTGGCAATATTAGCGATGATGATCGCCTTGGATGTGGTGCTTTCACCCTTATTTCGTATTGAAGGGATGGCACCTATGTCCAGCGTGGTCAATGTCGTGGCAGCTGCCATGATGGGACCGCTATATGCCACCATCATGGCCTTTGGTTGTGCTCTGATTCGCATGGCGTTATTGGGGATTCCACCGCTGGCATTGACCGGTGCAATATTCGGGGCGCTCTTAGCTGGCATCGGCTATCGTTTTGGCAAACACAATTGGTGGGCCGCCGCTGGGGAGATTCTTGGCACTGGCTTGATCGGATCCATACTGTCCTATCCCGTGATGGTTTGGTTCACCGGCAGCGCCCAATCGCTCTACTGGTTCGTTTACACCCCACGGTTTTTCGGTGGATCGATCTCAGGGTCGTTAATCGGCTTGTTTGTCCTATATGAACTTGATCACATTGGCATCACTAAACGCATTCAAAAAATTTTCTAGGAGGCTTTTTCCATGTCAAAAGCAATCACTGACGTTTTTTACACCGCGTTCAAAACCGCCCTGCCATTAACATCATCCCCACTGGTGCAATGCATTACCAACGAAATCACCGTCGAATCCATGGCTAATGCATTGCTTTACATTGATGCGAAGCCGGTCATGGCTGATGATCAGCGCGAGTTCCCGGAATTCTTTGCTCAAAGTGATGCGTTGCTGTTGAATCTTGGACACATTTCCGAAGTGCGCCAGCAGAATCTATTAGCCGCTGGCAAGTTTGCGCAGGCCACCAACCAGCCAACAGTGATTGATTTGGTCGGCGTTTCTGCCACCCAGTTGCGCTATGATTTAGGTCATCAATTGTTAGCCAATCATCCGAACGTGGTCAAAGGTAACATTTCTGAAATGCGCCGATTCGTTGATCTAAAAAGTACAGGCCGCGGCGTTGATGGAAGCCAGTTAGATCAAAGTGCGACCGCCTTGGGAGAACTAGCCGCGAGCTTGCAGCAGCTGACCCAAGCGTTTCCCACCACTACCTTCTTGGCAACCGGCAAGATTGATCTCGTTGTGAGTGCGAAGGGGACTTGGTATTTGAAAAATGGGGTGCCGCAACTGGATCGTTTCACCGGGACTGGTGACATTGTCGGTGCCTTGATTGCCGCGCTGTTGGGGACAGGTTTGGACAACGACGCAGCAGTCGTCGTGGCTGTGAGTTACTTCAACTGCTGTGGCGAAGTAGCATCTGCGCAGAATCGAACCGGCGGACTGGCGGCATTTCGCGAAGGTACCTTGAATCAACTTTCCTTACTGGCTGCCACCGCTGACTGGCTTCAAATGGTGAAAGGGGAAGCGTTATGAACGCAACAGATCTAAAACTGTACTTAGTCACCCATCGTTACGATGACAACGAAGCAACTTTTTTGGCTAAAATCGCGGCTGCTTGTGAAAATGGCGTCACGATGGTGCAATTACGCGAAAAGATGCTGAGCACTCGAGCCTATTTTGAATTGGCACAACGGGTTAAGCTCATCACTGACCGTTATCAGATTCCGCTGATTATTGATGATCGCGTCGACATTTGTTTAGCTGTAGATGCAGCTGGTGTGCATATCGGCGATGATGAGCTGCCTGTTGCGATGACCCGCCAGTTGATCGGTCCTGACAAGGTATTGGGCGTTTCCACAAAAACCGTCGAGACGGCGGTTGCCGCGGTTGCTGCTGGCGCTGATTACTTGGGGGTTGGCACCATTTTTCCGACGCAGACGAAGGCAGACGCGCCAGTGACCCCGATTGCGACATTAAAGGCGATCACTGCACAAGTTGCCGTGCCGGTCGTGGCTATTGGCGGCGTCAAAGAAGCCAATTTAGCGACGTTTAAAGATACCGGGATCGCCGGGGTTGCGATTGTGAGCGAAATCATGCAGGCGCCTGATATCGCTCACAAAGTTCAGGCTTTGCGCACAAAATTAAAGGCGGTGTTACCAAATGACCGTTAATCGCACACCGCAAGTCGTCACCATCGCTGGCTCCGATTCCGGTGGCGGGGCAGGATTGCAAGCGGATTTGAAAACTTTTCAGGCTCGACACGTCTTTGGGATGAGTATTGTGGTAGCACTGACGGCGCAGAATACGTATGGGGTCCAGGCCAGTCTGCCGATTCCGGGGGGCTTCATTGACGCCCAGTTTCAATCGTTAGCTGCTGACTTTAACATTCGCGCGGCCAAAACGGGGATGTTAGCGGATCGTGAGCATGTCGAAGCCGTTGTCCGCAATTTGCAACAGGTTGATTTTGGCCCGCTGATTGTCGATCCAGTGATGGTAGCCAAGGGCGGCGCGACGTTGCTTGCCTCGGAAGCTGTCGTCACCATCAAAGAACAGCTGCTCCCGTTGGCGGATGTGGTGACGCCAAATCTACCCGAAGCAGAAATTCTCGTGGGTAAAAAAATTGTGACCAATGCGGATATGGTTCGGGCGGCGCGTATGATTCAAACACTTGGCGTCAAGCATGTCATTATTAAAGGGGGCCATCGTCAGAATCACAAGGCCGAGGATCTGATTCTATTGGCTGACGGTACGTGTTATTGGCTCAGTGCGCCACGAATTGCCACTGCGAACACGCATGGAACCGGTGATACCTTCTCGGCATGTATCGCTGCAGAGTTAGCAAAAGGGCAGCCATTAAAAGCAGCTATCATGACAGCCAAAGCCTTTCTACAAGGCGCCATCAGCCAAGGCATTTCAGTCGGCCATGGTCATGGCCCGACAAATCACTGGGCAAAGTTGAGTGAAAAAGTGAGTTTGCGTCAAGGTTAAGAAGGGGTGCCGAAGATAGAAATGTCTTCGGCGTTTTTTGAAAAAGTCGATTTTTTCAATCATGTTGTTGTGAAACGTTGCCAATCCCTGCAAAATAACCACGCAAAGCCTGATCACTACTGATAGTTGTGTTGTGAAACACTATTTTTCTAGACCAGTTTCCGCTATACTGACATCAAGGAGGGCGCGATGCCTTTGATGGCGGATGAACGTGACGCTTCAATGGATGGTACCAATTCATGACCTGCCAAGTTGGCGGCCATTTTGGGGAACACGCCTAGTTACTAGCTAGTCATCAAGAGGCTATCAAACCAGCCTGCATCCCGATATGTGACCAGTACCGAGCTACAGGCGCTCTTAGTTTGTATTTGGAGGCTTTGAATTGTGCAAGAAGAAGAACTGACGCCCCGGCGGTATATGAGCTGGCCAGTCTTAAGCTTACTTGTTTTTATTACGGTCATTGGCTTTGAAAATATTTTTTATCCTTTTCAGAACCAAGGGCTTTCCGTTGTTGTTAACTGGGTCATCCTGTTAGTGATTTATATCGTGCCGTACGCCTTGATTTCGGCACAATTAGGGACGACTTTTACCCGGGCTGATGAAGGCGGTGGCTTGGCGACTTGGATGCGTCGCACGCTAGGGGACACTTGGGGATACTGGACAAGTTGGATTTATTGGGCTCAGACCCTGCCATATTTAGTCGATGTTTCCAACGCTGTCATCGTGGCGCTTTCCTGGATGATTCTGGGTGATAACAGTTTGGGTAAACGAATGTCGAATCTGACCTTTGGCCTGCTGACTTTTGCTATTATTCTTTTATTTATTGTGTTAGAGAACCTGTTCTCCCGATCACTTGAAGTCATGTCGCTAATTGGCGGTGCGGCGATGTTTTTGATGGCGGTTTTATTCGTTGTCTTGACGGCGGCCGGTTTGGCCAAAGGCATGCATTCGGCAACAAACTTTAGTTGGGCCGCGTTCAAGCCACATTTTTCGCTGCATTACTTTGCCACGACCGGACTCTTGATTTTTGCGACATCAGGGGCGGAACTTGGCGCCACTTATGTTGCTCAGTTGCGCAACCCGAAAAAAGAGTTTCCTAAAGCCATGTGGGCCCTGGCGCTCATGACCGGTTTTCTGGTGATTTTTGGATCGTTGGCATTAGGCGTTTGGTTCAATGCCAACCATCTGCCAGATGATCTCAAAATGAATGGCGCTTATTATGCCTTTTCCATGCTTGGTCAGGCGTGGGGATGGGGCAAAGTGCTGATGTATCTGTTTGCCATCACGCAATTGCTCTTCATGCTCGCCCAGCTAGCGGTGTTGATTGATGCTTCCAGCCGGGTATTGTCAGCCGACACCGCTATGCGGTTCATGCCTAAATGGTTGTTGCAGAAAAACAAGCAAGGTCGGCCAATCCATAGTTATATTTTTACCGCCTCACTTTGCCTGTTCTTGCTGTTGCTGTCAGGGACGCTGCCGAATATTAATGCCATCTTCAACTGGTTACTGAATTTGAATGGTATTGTATCGCCATACAAAACGGCGCTTGTCTTTGTAGCTTTCTTGGCATTGCGGGCGCAAGCAGACAAGTTCACTTCCGGCTATACCTTCATCAAAAGTAAGGCCGGTGCTTATCTAGTTGGCGGTTGGTGTTTTGTCTTCACATTTATCTGTGCGACGCTCGGTTTCTTACCACAGGAAGTTGTTTTCGGAACCAATGGCTGGACCCATCAACTGGTGATGAATATCATCTCCGTGATGGTACTCTTTGGTTTTGGCTTCATCATGCCGCTGTTAGCAAGGCGTGATGTTAAAAAAGAACGGCTCATGTAAGCCAATCTAAATGATGAGGCGTCACCACGATGTTGCGGGTGATGTTTCATCATTTTTGAATACGCATTCAAAATTTAACGACATTTTCGTAGTCAAAGGACAATAATGATGGCAATTTCGACGATTATCGGTCTATTGACGACGTTTAAAAAAGGAAGTGCCATCACTTTGATTTGTATTGTACATTCTTCTTGAACAGACTAGCACGCAATCTAAATGTCAAAGGGAGAATAATCCATGAACAAAGTGAATTGGCTTATGATAAATTTGCATATTGAAGGCATGAAGCAAGAACAGGGTCAGAATGATGTCTAATGAGTTGAGAAGTGATTGGAAAGATTTTGCCGCGACAGCAATATCGTTTTTGGTATCAGGGGCGTTTATGGTTTTCCTAATCATGCCAATTCCCGGTTTTCAAGAGGATTTGGTGTTGTCGGGCATTTTGGCTGCTATCATCTACATCATTGTCCTCATAGTCACATTGTTAGCGTTGAAAAAAGATGAAATGAAACGCTTTATCAGCTTCTTCAAAAGGCAGAAATCGGATATGTGACTAAGCAACCACCTTTCACGCTAAAAGGAAGGTGGTTGCTTTTTTTATTAAAAAAGTTCCACAAGCTTATACACCGTTTCACGAGTGACTCGGCTTCATTAAGAAAATCTGTTATACAACAGAAAAACGAAAGACCCAATACAGATGCGTCTCTCAACTAGCAGTTCCCGAATTTTGGCCTAAGTTTTATAAACACACTTTTTAGTATTTGATGAGGCAGTCTTTATACAGGATATGCCCTCTTTATGCTCATATTAGCCTATTTTGTTTCATGAGAAATGAATCTTAGCAGTTGACAGCGCTTCCAAAATCAGGTTAAGCTGATCTTGCAAGATTAAGTAAAACGTTTTACCTAGCAAATGATTTAGGTCGTGGACAGCATGAAAAAGAAGATTTCGATTACTGATGTGGCAAAGGAAACTGGTTTGTCAGTCACAACCGTTTCACAAATTTTAAATGGTAAAGGGGAACGGTTTAGCGAAAAATCGCGAAAACGGGTGCTTGCTGCCAAGAAGGCGTTGGGTTATGAACCGGATTTCTTTGCCCGTGGGCTGGTTGGTAAGCGTGGCAACTCAATTGGTGTTGTGATACCCGATATCATGAATCCCTTCTTCGCGAGTTTTGTGGTCAGTGTCGAAAAGGCAGCCATTCCACAGGGACTCTTTCCACAAATCTTTTCAATTAATGGTTTCCATGAGAATGTTGATTATTTTATTCGTCAGTTTTTAGGTGGTACTCAGCGTGGCTTGATTTTGGCGGCGCCAGAAGCATCACAGGAGATCGTTCAAAAAGTGGAAGATCAGCTCCATCTGCCAATGGTCTTTATGGATCAGGCTACCACGCTGACATCTGGCGACAGCATTCGTATTGATGATTTTCATGCAGGTTTTCTTGTCGCTGATCATCTCATTAAACGTGGTCACCGCCGGATTGCGCTAGTATTGCCAGAGCCGTTGACCTTTAATCTGCGGGATCGTCTCGCTGGTTATCAACATGCGTTCGATTCACATAATGTTGCACTTGATCCGCAGTTAATCTTCCGCGCAACATTTGATCCGGAAGGCGGGCGCCAGGCTGTCGACCAGATAGTCAAAACTGATGCTACTGCTATTATTGCGATCAATGATGATGTCGCAAGCGGTGTTTACCGCGGGCTGTATGAGCATCATAAACGGATTCCAGAGGACTACGCGGTGGTGGGCTTCGATGATGTCTCACAGGCGCGATTTATGACGCCCGGGTTAACCACGATTGCGCAACCGATTGACGAACTTGGCCAACGCGCGATCGACATGTTGCTGGCCCAGATGGCTGGTGACCATCAAGATCGCAACGTGATTGAACTGCCAGTGAAGTTGATTGAGCGCGGATCGACAAAACGGATTTAAAACATAACGTGCATCTTAAAAAAATAGGGTGCAGATGCCGAATAAGAGGAGGCGTTTTGATTGAAAAAAGGAACGGTTATTAACACACAACTGTCACAAGTCATTGCCGATATGGGGCACTTTGATCTACTGGGAATCGGGGACGCTGGGATGCCGGTGCCTGAGGATACTTGGAAAATTGATCTAGCTGTCTCGAAAAATCTGCCGAGTTTTATCGATGTTCTGAAGAATGTTTTGTCAGAGTTACAAGTCCAAAAGGTTTATCTGGCAGAAGAAATCAAAACTGAAAATCCGGAACAACTCAAGCAAATTCAAGAACTGATTGATGTGCCGATCGCGTTTATGCCACATGATCAAATGAAACAAGACCTCAGCAAAACCAAAGCCTTCGTCCGCACTGGCGAAATGACACCTTATTCGAATATCTTGTTGGAAAGTGGTGTTACGTTCTGAAATAGAGTGTGAGCCAGGCGAACGCGTTTAGAAAAAGCAAGCACCAGCATGTACTTGGGGGAATCACAATGAAGATCGAAATGAAGAAGATCACCAAGAGTTTTGGCGCCAATCGGGTCCTTGAAGGCGTTGATTTCACCGTTGAGTCAGGTGAAGTTCATGCGTTGATGGGCGAAAATGGGGCCGGAAAATCGACCTTGATGAATATTCTGACTGGTTTGTATCAAGCAAACAGTGGCGAGATTCTGGTGGATGGTCAGCCAACCACGTATTCAGGGCCGATGGAAGCCGAACAGCATGGCATCAGTTTTATTCATCAGGAAATGAATAATTTTCTAGAGATGTCCGTGGTCGACAACATGTTTTTGAATAAGGAACTGCGCACCAAGTTTGGCTTAATGGACAATAAGGCAATGCGCGAACAGGCGGCACATTATCTTAGTCTGCTCGGCGCCAAACTTGATGTTGAACAACCAATCGGCAACTTGAGTGTTGGGCGTCAGCAAATGGTTGAAATCGCCAAGTCACTCATGACCGATGCCAAAATTATCATCATGGATGAACCGACTGCAGCCTTGACCGAAACGGAAATTGACCAGCTTTTCGGGGTGGTGCGGCGGCTCAAGGAAAAAGGTGTGGGCTTTATCTATATCTCACACCGGATGGAAGAAATTTTTGAAATTGCTGACAAAGTTACCGTGATGCGTGATGGTCTGTCAATCACCGAATACGCCACCAAAGATGTCACCATGAAACAACTAGTCAAGGACATGGTTGGTCGCGAGATTGACGATTTTTATCCGGATCGTACGCCTGATCACGGGCCAGTGGCGATGGAAGTCAAAGGCTTGACCGAAAATGGCGTGTTCAAGGATGTCAGCTTTACGGTGCATCAAGGTGAAATTCTTGGTTTTTCAGGATTGATGGGCGCGGGTCGAACGGAGATCATGCGGGCAATTTTCGGCATTGATAAATACCAGTCTGGTGAAATTTTATTAGATGGCAAGCCGGTCAAAATTCGCGATCCGCAAGATGCTATTCGCCATAACATCGGCTTTTTAACCGAAAATCGGAAAGATGAAGGGCTTATTCTAGAAGATTCGTTGCATGACAATATCGTTTTGCCTTCAATTGATGGCTTCGTCAAACATGGCTTAGTGGATGATAAGGCAACAGATGAATTTGTTCGGATGTTAATGAAAAGGCTTACAGTTAAGGCGATGGGACCGGATGTCTCCGCAGGCAGTCTTAGCGGCGGCAATCAGCAAAAAGTCGTTTTGGCTAAATGGATCGGTTCCGGCTCAAAAGTGTTGATTCTCGATGAACCAACGCGTGGTGTGGATGTCGGGGCAAAACGCGAAATTTATGACTTGATGAATGAACTAACCGATCGGCACGTGGCGATCATCATGATCTCCAGCGACTTGCCGGAAGTATTGGGCATGAGTGATCGCATTGCTGTTGTGTATGAAGGCAAAATCATTGGCATTTTAGATGGAAAAACCGCGACGCAAGAGTCGATCATGACACTGGCAACAGGGGGAGTGGAAGAGCATGCAGGAGCAATCTAAAGCAAAAACAAGTAGCAAAATTGATGTGAAGAAAATTTTTAGTCGGTTAGGACCGTTATTGGCACTGGTGGTACTGGTCATTCTTGTGACGATCATGAGTCCTACCTTTGTATCGCCGGCTAACCTTTTAAACCTGTTACGGCAAGTCTCGATTAACGCAGTGATTGCTTTCGGGATGACCTTCGTGATTTTGACCGGCGGCATTGACTTGTCTGTCGGTTCAATCTTGGCTTTATCAGGGGCAGTCACAGCATCCATGCTTGCCAGCGGTTTTGCGGCCCCGCTTGCGTTACTGGCAGGCCTCGTCCTCGGCGCCATTTTCGGCTTGCTGAATGGTATCTTGATCGCTTATGGGAAAGCCGCGCCATTTATTGCGACCTTGGCGACCATGACCATTTTCCGTGGGGCCACGTACGTGTTCACCAACGGGAATCCCATCACTGGCGCTAAAATGAACAGCAGTTTCTTATTCCAGTTCATGGGCCGCGGATATCTGTTGGGCATTCCATTCCCGATTATCATCATGCTCGTGGCTTACGGTGTGCTGTTCGTCCTGCTACACAAGACCTCTTTTGGTCGGAAAACCTATGCCTTGGGTGGCAATGAAACGGCTGCCCGGATCGCTGGGGTACGCACCAAAATGGTCACCATGCTGATTTACACGATTTCTGGGTTAATGGCTGCTATTGCCGGTATCATCCTGACATCACGGTTAAGCTCCGCGCAACCAGATGCCGGGACATCCTACGAAATGGATGCCATCGCCGCTGTCGTCCTTGGCGGCACATCGCTGGCCGGAGGCAAAGGCCGCATTTTCGGCACGCTGATTGGTGCGTTGATCATCGGCACACTGAACAACGGGATGAACTTACTGGGCATTTCTAGTTTCTACCAGCAGATTGTCAAAGGGATCGTGATCTTGATTGCGGTTCTGCTCGATCGCCGGTCTTCTAATAATGGGTAACAAAACGTGAGCGCGTGCTCGCGGCAAAAGACAAAACTCTAGGGGGAGAAATTGACATGAAACAATCACTCAAACGCTTTTTAATGGTCGCTGTTGTTGCGACGGCAGCTTTATTCACCTTAACCGCATGCGGCGGCACAGGACTCAGCTCCAAATCGGACAGCAACACAAAAGTGACCAAGAAAGCGCCCAAAGATCTGAAAGTTGGCGTCTCACTTTCAACGCTGTCCAATCCATTCTTCGTTTCTGTTCGTAATGGGATCCAAGATTTAGCCAAAAAGAATAAAACCAATGTTCAAGTTTCCGATGCTCAAAATGATACCGCTAAGCAAAACAGTAACATTGAAGATTTAATTCAAAAGAAGGTTGATGTACTGATCATCAACCCAGTTGACTCAAGTGCGATTACACCAGCCGTTAAAGATGCCAATGATGCCGGCATCCCGGTGATCACCGTTGACCGGTCGAGTGACGGCGGTAAAGTGTTGACCTTAGTCGCTTCTAACTCCACAAAAGGTGGTCAAATGGCGGCTAAGTATATGATCGAAAAACTTGGTAAAGACGCTAAAATTGCTGAATTGCAAGGCATCCCAGGTGCATCCGCAACCCGTGAACGTGGTAAAGGGTTCGATGGCGCCGCTAAAGGCAAACTCGATATCGTGTCCAAGCAAACAGCCGGCTTTGACCGCGCTAAAGGGCTGACCGTTACCGAAAATATTTTGCAAGGTAATGGTGACATTGTCGGTATCTTCTCGCAAAATGATGAAATGGCATTAGGGGCGGTTCAAGCAGTCAAAGCCGCTGGTAAAAAGATCACCATTGTCGGGTTCGATGGCGAAGCGGACGGGATTAAAGCCGTTAAGGCCGGCGACATGGCTGCAACGGTTGCCCAGAAGCCAGAAGAAATGGGTCAATTGGCTTTACAAGCAGCCTATGATCATTTCGACGGTAAAACGGTGAAGAAGAACGTTGAATCACCATTGTCACTTGTGACAACCGAGGATGCGAACAAGTAAGCTTCATGCTACGCTTAAAATTAACCGGCACTTTGGTAGTTAAGTTAGAAAAAGGGGCCGACTTATCGGCCCTTTTTAATTAGAGCGTGAGCAGGCCGTTTTCTGGACGAGCGAGCGCGTTTCAATTGGAGGAAATCTTATGCCTAATCATGTTGTTGTCATCGGCAGCATCAATGTCGATAGCATCTTGCACATTCAACGGTTGCCACAACCGGGAGAAACGATCAAAATGGACACCTTTTCGCAAGCGGCTGGCGGTAAAGGGGCGAATCAAGCAGTTGCGGCTGCGCGTTCGGGAGCCAAAACCAGTTTTATTGGCCGAGTTGGTGACGATGCCAACGCTGCCTTCATGCGCGGTGAACTTGTCAAGAACCAAATCGACACTCAATATGTGGCGACAACGGTTGGCACGCAAACCGGTCAGGCTTACATTTTGCTGCAAGCCTCTGGCCAAAATTCCATTATCATCCAGCATGGCGCTAATTTTGAGGTGACACCAGCAGATGTGCAACGAGCAGCCGACTTGATTCAGTCTGCCGACTTTGTAGTCGCGGAATTTGAAACACCGGTGGATGCGACGGCAGAGGCCTTCAAAATTGCCAAAGCTGCTGGGAAGATGACCATCTTAAACCCAGCGCCGGCACAGAAGGATTTGCCAGCAGCCTTGCTGAAAAATGTGGATCTCATCGCACCGAACGAAACCGAAAGCGAGCTGATCACCGGCATTCCGGTGGTAGATGAAGACAGCATGCGGGCTTCGGCAGCTTATTATCATGAATTAGGCATTCGCGGGGTGATCATCACTTTAGGATCAAAAGGCTCCTTCATCTCGCTGGATGGCGAAGCAACCATCGTGCCAGCCTTTAAAGTCAAGGCTGTCGATACCACCGCGGCCGGCGACACTTTCATTGGCGCCTTGGCCAGCGTCTTGCAGACAGACCTCAAGAACATTGTCACCGCTGCGACATACGCCAGCATGGCGAGCTCCTTCACGGTCCAAAAACTCGGCGCTTTCCCGTCCATTCCGATGGGGGATGAGGTGCGGGCGGCGTTAGCGAAAATCAAGTGAGGTTATAACGAGTAAATCACTGGATCAAAACCTACCTTAATCAAAACAAGAAAGCTGGCAGTCGTGCTTACCTCACACGATTGCCAGCTTTCTTGTTTTAGTTGAACTGAGAGTTGATCTATCGCGCCCTGATTATACGTTTGGTAGATCGTGGCGCTTGGCTTTACCAGCCGTAATTTGCCCGTCCCCACGGCGAATTCGGGCCATCGGTTCTGGGTTATTAAGCAAATACATCGTTTCTTCGTTAGCGTCAAAATCGCGTTTGCTCATCACCACAACATTGTCGTCTGGATTCTTGAAAGTGACGACTAATGGGATGGCATCTTCATTGACTTATTTCAGGTGGTCTTTAAGATGCTGCTTGAAATGATGGTAGCTCATTGCATCCATGGGGGTCATCCTTACTGTTATTCAAACCTAATAAAGACTAGCAACATAAGGCTTCATCGCTGTCACCACATCGTCGCTGCCGGTACCTTCAATCAAAGCTACCGTGAGATAGGTGTTCTTATCGGCATCCATGGCGACTAAAAAGCCATTTTCTTTGCCGTCAGTGTCTTGCTTTTGCTTGAGTTCGGCCGTGCCGGTTTTAGCAGCGATGGTGTGGCCGTCAATTGCGAGATTGTGGGCGGTGCCGGCTTGATCAGAAACCACGTGGGTTAGCGCCGTTTTAACCGTATTAGCTGCGTTGGCCTGCAAGACACTGTTGGTTCGTTTGCCTTTCGTGCCTTGAATGAGGGTCGGTTGCTGCATGGTGCCGCCATTGGCAATCGTGCTGTACATCGCGGCTTGTTCAATTGGCGACAAGAGGAGTTGCCCTTGACCATAGGCGGTATCGGCCAAAAGGGTTTCGGAAGCGAGCTTACCAGAGTTTGAAATCTGGGCTTTTTTCATGGTCAGCGGTAAGTCGGCCTGGGTTTTGAAAAGCGGTGCGAGGCCTTTGAGGTAAGCGGAGGCGCCCATTTTCAGTGCTACTTGGGCGAACCAGATGTTATCGGAATTGACCAAAGCCTGCGTCATGTTTTCAGAGGCGGCATCGACTGTGCGTGTTACCTTGTAGTCACCCCAGGAGCTGTCTTTTTGCCACTTGAGACCGGAGATGGACTTGGTGGTGTCCGGGGTGATCGTCTTATTCTGAAGGGCAATCGCTGCCGTCAGCATCTTAAATGTTGAACCGGGCGCATAGCGTTGCGCGAAACGGCTGAGGAATGGTAACGAGGTGTTGTTGGCATACTTATCATAGTCTGTCTGGCTGATCCCGTTGACAAAGGCGTTTGGATCATAACTTGGCGAGCTTGCTAAAGTCAGTAGTTCGCCATTGGTCGGATTCATCGTCACAACACTACCAGCCTTGCCAGCAAGTTGGGTGTAGGCCGTCTTTTGCTGGTTGGCATCAATGGTTAGCTTCAGGCTTTTACCATTAACGGCCTTTTTAGTTAAAAGCGGGTGAATGTTGTCGCCGTTTTGAATTGAAATCTGACCACCGTCTGTGCCGCGCAGTTGTTTGTCGTAAATTTGTTCCAACCCAGTTTTGCCAATTTTGCTATTAGCTGTTAGCGTCGGATCTTTGCGAATGTCATCAGCCGTCGCGGTACCGACGTAGCCAATGAGCTGGGCCGCGGCTTCGCCAAGGGGATAGGTGCGCGAGCCGATCGTCTGATAGGCCGCGCCTGTCATGACTGGTGAATCAGTGACGATTTTGACAGGCACGAAGGTATCATCTGTGACCCAAGATTGCTTTAACAAGGTTTCAAGACTAGTGACCTTGACGTCCCACGCGGCAGCAATTTTCTCTAAGTTGGCTGTGCGATCGGCACCGGTTCCGAGCTTACCGGGAACCAGCCCAGCTTGGGTCACATCGCCATTTTTTGCCAGCAACTGGTTATTGCGGTCATAAATCTGGCCACGGGTGGCCGCAATCAGGTCAATCTGCACCGTGTCTTTGCCATCCATTGACGGGAAAAGCAGACGTGGCGACCACTGTATTCGCCAGTTATCGCCGACTTTAACAATCGGCGCTTCGTAGTGTTGCGCACTCAGCTTGCCGATTTTGGTGTTCATGTTGGCTGTAAACGTCAGCTCGTAGGTTTTGCTGTCGTACTTCTTGGTTTTCACGTTAGTAATCTTGATATCACTGGCGCCAACCCGATCAAAAACTGCCTGATTGCGCGCCGCCAAAGTTTTGGCCGTATAATGCCAACCAGGTCCAGTCAAGTGGCTGGTATCAACTTGTTTAACTGCTTTGTCATATTGGCGCTTAGCAAACGCCTGCGTATAAGTTTGCGCAGTGGCCTGAACCGCGTCAGCTTCGGTTTTGCCTTGATACCAATGATAAAGGCCAAATCCGCCAGCAATGATCACAATCGCCGCGGCCACACCGCCAATAATGGTGAGGGTCGATTTCTTCATGATAGTTTCCCCATTTCCTGATTTTACTCCGTGTATATGGTCATTCTACTCGTTCGAGTATTGTGAAGAAATGGTGATGAGTTAAATTGGTTGAAAGGTTGGCGTTAAAGATCAGTAAATTTGCTTGCGCAAGCAAATAAAACAGCCTATAATACTTCACAGGGAGGTGAGTGATTGATCAAACGCTGGCTCATACTCATCACACTTGGTTTATTCTTCTTTATGGTGATTATTGATGGCACCATTGTTGTCGTTGCGGTACCGACCATCGCCTCGGCTTTGGCGGTGAGTCCGAGTCAGGTGAACTTGTTGCTGACGGTTTATCTCACCACGATCAGCGTTTGCCTGTTGTTCTTTGGTCAGTTGGCTGATCAATATGGCCGAACGCGGCTGTTCATCTGGGGCACCTATCTGTTTCTGATTGGCTCTGGGTTGGCTGGTTTTGGCGTTAACTTTCAGTTGATATTGGCCGCCCGAGTAGTGCAGGCAGTGGGTGCTAGTATGACCATGGCCACGAGTTATGCGATTGTTGCGGACGTTTTCCCACCCGCCATTTTGGGCCGTGCGCTGGGCATTGAATCGATCTTCATTTCAGCCGGCGCATTGGCTGGCCCTGGCATCGGTGGCCTGATCCTGAGTCAGTTGCCGTGGGGCTATATTTTCTGGGTGAACTTGCCGATTGGTGTCGTGTGTTTGTTAGTCGAATGGGCGGTTTTTCCGCGGACACATGCATTCTCTGGGGAAAAAAGCGTGGATGGCCGCGGCTTTCTGCAATTGATTGTGATTGGCGGGTTGTTGTTGCTCATCCAGATCAACAAGCAACCGTTGTTCACCGGAATTCTGGTCATTTTGATTGGCAGTTGCGCCTATTGGTTTTGGCGTCATGAGCGGCAGACGAAACAAGCAATGCTTGATACCCGGTTGTTTAGCAATCAGCGCTTTTCGCGGAATTTAGCGGCTTCGTTTTTGAACTATGTTGCGGCTTATTTTTTTACGCTGCTCGCACCGATTTATCTACAGTTGATGCTACGCTTGCCAGTGGCCTTGTCAGGCTATTTGTTGATGCTGACGCCACTTGTTTCGTTGGCTGCCAATCCAGTGGCTGGGGTGCTTAGTGACCGCTTTGATCGCCAGCGACTCATGCGAATCGGCTTGCTGATGCTGGTTTTGACGAATGTGGTCTTTGCCTTGCTGCCTCATCAAACGACAACTTGGCCATTTGTTATCGTGTCAGTCGCGTTTGCGGTTGGCACAGCGCTGTTCACGAATCCTAATAGTGTCGTGTTGATGCAAAGTGTCGATGCGACCATGCGCGGTCAGGTTGGCGCGGCCACTTCACTTGCTAGGCAGTTGGGGATGAGTATCGGTAGCGCCATTGCTGGTTTGGTGTTCTATCAAATCCTCGGGATCGTCAGCCCGCACACCACCGCCGTCCACGCCGCTCCGCAAGCTCTATTCGTTGCGCAGGGTGTCAGCTTCATGCTCGCAGCTGCTCTGTTTTTCATCGCCGTCATGTTGTTACGAAAGAAGGTAGAAAATGCCAAAAGAACCGGATGAATTGCTCTCAAGAGTCAATATCCTAGCGCGCCACATTCAACACGACTTGGATGTTGCGTTAGCGCCAACCACGCTCAGTGCGAGTAACTATTACTTTATCTTGAAGCTTGGCAAAGTCGATGAAATGCGGCAGGAAACACTTTTCAAAACGATTCACCTTAATCCCAGCAACGTCACACGACGATTGGCCCAGCTGATTGCGTTGGGACTCGTCGCAAAACGCCGATCCGACGAGGACAAACGTGCTTGGATTATCAGCCTCACGCCAAAAGGCCGGCGCCTGATCCCAATGGTGACGCAAATTGTGGCCGATTATGAAGCCACTTTGACAGCAAAACTGTCTGAAGCTAACAAAATTGAATTTGCCAGGATGCTTGATGTGCTTAACGAAACTGAAAAGGGGTCGGAATTTTGAAAAACGATATGCTGGCTTTATTGCCAATTCCCGAAGACTATCACGTGGTTCAAACAGACGTCCGCAAGCGAAATAAAGTGCAAGTGACGGTAGACCGCTATCAAAACGTTGATGAAGTGACGCCGAACAACAAGCATCTGACACTTGTGACTGATAGAAACGGCAACTTGATCAGTTTTAATGCTAGCACCTTCAAAAATGGCGGGAAACTGCCGTCAGCTGATAAAGCATTACGGCAGGCAGTCACGTTATTCAATCAGTTAGACCCAAATTATGCAGATGGTTTAAGCTACATGCGAACCGAGCAGCAAGAACGCCATTATGAAGATAACGGGATGCAGGTTAGCGCGCCAGTTTACTGGATCAAGTTTGCCCATCGCAACGGTTCCTATAACTGGGTCACCATCGGGCCCGACAACCAGATTATTGAAATTGAGCGCGAGTCGTTTTGGGATTACTTCAGAAATCGACGGGCAACCGAAATGTGGAACTATGACAATTGGGTTTTGGCGCGACAAGGCAAGATCCCACAATTAGCAGCACCTGATGCCTTAGCGTAAAGAGGTGACCGAATGGCAAAAGCAGATTTCGATACGCTTGTGACGCAACTGGGCGACTTGCGTGAACGTGCACGGCGCCTAGCAGACGAAGATTATATTAGTGCCAAGTACAAGGGCTATAGTTCCGAAGGTTTGACATTGGAAGAAGTCATGGGGGCGCTGGAAGAAACTGAAGGCGAAATTGAGAAACTGGAGCGTCAGTTAGCACGATTTGACGATGAATCATAGTGCTTTGAAATGAGAAGATGGTTTGAAAGGGTAACTTGAACATTCGGTTTTGCAGAAAAACATGCAGCGCACCAAGGCTTGGCATAGCAGCCAGACCTTGGTGCGTTTTTTGGCATCTGGGAGATCAATTTGAGAACCTCTTTTTGTCAATCAGTTTCCGGATCTTAGAATGTGTGTGGTGATTAAAGATTTGCAGCAACCTCTTCAGGCAAGAGAGCTAGTGTCACAAACCGTTTAGTCTTATTAGATATTTCGAGAAAATAAATCGGATTTGATTGAATGCCATTCTTTAAACAATATTCCTATATCATTTTTTAAATTTTACAGTTCGTTATAATAAATAATATCTGTTTTTCTTGACTTTCCTCCATAGATAAAGTACATTAGCGCTAAGCTCATGACTATATTATCTGATTGCCACCGTTTTCACAAAAACGAGGAGGATGGACTATTGAAAAGATTAGCAGGAACAGCCTGCTAGACAGCGCCATTCTCATAAGCAATGAATTTTAGAACACATCTGGCGGGTTCTTATATCCCCAAGATGGTGGTGGTTCCTTCACATGAAGTGATCTTCCGGGACCACAAACAACTCCGTATGATGGTGATGCTTATCAATACCGGTTCGCCGGTCCGCATTGGGCACAAACTAGTTTTTGGATTGGATAGTTAAAGCAACAATCGAATGAAACCTAGGTCTATGAGCTTAAGAAAAGGCGGATCTGAGCAAATCCGCCTTTTTGAATACTTATCAATGAGCCAATATGTTTGCAACTTCGTAGGTTTGACTTGAAAGAGAAAATGGGTGACTTTTATGTTGCAAAAGCTGAGAGACTCGAATTTTGTCACGATAATTTTGGCTGCCAAAGGGACGCTTCTGATATGCTGTCTATTGCTCTTCTGCTATTTACTATTTTCAACTTTGACAAATACGTTTTTAATTCCCACGAACGACCTTTTAGGGGATGTGGCTTCAATTTTAAAAGGAGAACTCTGGCGCGTTATAACGAGTACTGTGTACTTTTCTGAATGGACGCCTTTAATTAAGACGGTTCTTATAGTTTTGGCTCTTTGCCCGTTTATAGAATGGAAAATTGGCAGTCCTGCGCTTGTTATGAGCTTTTTTGCTTCTAGTTGGATCGGCATCTTGTTATTTTGCTTTGGACTTGGCGGTATCATTCGGTCAACAGTTGGCATAAACACCTACGTTTATGCTTTTTATGGCGGAACACTGTCAGTCTATGCTTTATTTCCACTGGCAGTATTGGCGTTCTTGATAAAGAAACCTGCCTTTTCTTTGTTGGCAAAGTGCGTTTTAGTTGGCGGTCTTTTGTTGTACTTTACAGTGGGGTTTTGGCCGAATTCAGATACACCAGAGCCTGCAGTCATTGTACAGATTAGTCAATTATGCGGTGTTCTTTCCGGCCTTTTCTGTGCCCTTATAGTCGTGGCGCTAAGAAATTGGAAGAAAGTTTCTTTCTTTTCTGCCAAACCGAGCAACTGATCTTATAAGACTTAAGAAAATTTGGTGCTAATGATGCTAATGAAAAGAAAACGGGTGAATTTTATGTTGTTAAAGTTGAGAAGACCCAATCTTTTATCCGTATTTTTGAATGCTAGAGGAACATTCCTTATCTGCTGCATATTGATAGTTTGTTATCTTTTGTTTTCGTTTTTAACGAATGTTCTTTTAATTCCATCAGCTAACTTTGTCGGGAGCATACCTTCAATTTTAAGAGGGGAACTTTGGCGAATTGTAACGAGCACAGTTTACCACTATGAATGGCCGCACTTAATGAAGAATATGCTTGCAGTGATGGTGCTTGGGCCATTTATTGAGTGGAAAATTGGCAGTGCGCCATTCGTCATTAGTTTTTTTGTTTCTAGTTGGCTTGGTGTCTTGCTGTTCTGCTTCGGGTTCGGAGGGTTCATTCAATCAGTGTTTGGAATAGGCACCTATATTGAGTCTTTTTACGGTGTGTCATTGTCAGCCTACGCCTTATTTCCACTAGCTATATTGGCATTTTTAATCGAAAAACCCACATTTTCCTTTATGACGAAGATTGTTGCGTTTACATCGACTCTTTATTACGTCACAGTGGGATATTGGCCGAATCCAGACATGTCAGATATTGAAAAACTTGTTCAGGTTGCGCATTCATGCGGCTTTCTAGCTGGTCTTTTCTGTGTATTTGTCATCTTGGTAATAAGGAATCGGGAGAAGATGGTGTCTTTTTCAAGTCGATCAAAATGATTGATCACGCTGATGAAGACGAATATGCCGCTATTTGAGTTTGATAATTCGGATCAAAATTAATGAGCGAAAACAGCCCAATTTAATGCCTGGCTTTGCGCGGCACCTGTTCGATCGAGACTCTCTCATAATGTGTCACACCATAGTGAACGTTATACGTGAGTCGCAGCAGTTGTCCTTTGGGGAAGGGGCCAGGATCATATTCGTCGGTTTTAAACGCAAGGACCTTCTCTCGGCCAGTGGCATCTTTCGCCGTTGCCCGATAGCGATAGCATTTTTGTTGCAAATTAACCGGAACGGTCACGGAGAATTTACTAAGTGGCCGGTTAACTTTGATGTAGTATGTGGTGCCGCCATCTCTGTATGAAGTCCACCATAAAGTCAGCCCAACAACAATGAGCAAAGCACTTATAAATCCGACTTTATAGAGGTTCTCCACTGTTTTGGTAGTTAGCTTTTTCACGCTAAGCATTTCCCTTCTGCTTTAAAAGTAGCCGCCAAAATCATTCTAGCAGCAGTGAGTATTTAACGTAATGATCTGATGAAGGCACCAGAAAACTGAATCTCATTTTTTGATCGCGCTGGTCATAGTTGGCTCGGTTTGTTGAAAAATGCATCGTGACCGGTTGCTCTGCTGCCAAAAGATTTTCTGCATGCGCAATCCGCTTGTTGTTTTTGTCAAAGATAGTATCAGTTTGATTGCTGATGCCATAAGGAATATTCAACCACACGTTTTCCAAGTAATTAAAGTTATTCTTTTTTTGACCGTAGTTTGCGGATCCTTTTTGTTGGATGGAAATTGTGACGGGGACGGTGACTTGGTCTTTGTTTTTCAGGACACGCGCTTTATTTACCGTAAAATCAACATTTTTGGCATGAACGAGTTGACCTTCTTTAATGAAGACTTCATGAGTGACCCCTTTTTGTTTAGTATTTGCGTTGACTTGGTGGTACCGAAATGCACCACCAATACCAATCAAAGCAATTAAACCGATAATGATAACCCAGATTTTGGTTTTAGATTTCTTGACTAATCGTCCCTTCTTTGACAAATAGCTTATGGGTTGCCACTTGTTCGACAAAGTCATGATCATGCGAGGCGATGATGAAAGTTGATCCGTTCGCATTGTAGGCCTGAATCAGTTGAATCAATTTAATGATGCTGTTATGATCCAGGGCATTTGTGGGTTCATCCAAGATAATGAGTGGATAGCCGCCTAAAAAAGCTTCAGCGATTCCCAGCTTTTGTTTCATACCTAATGAAAACTTGCGAACTTTTTGTTCTGGAAACCTCGTGAGTTCAAAATAATCTAGTAGGTTATGAATCTGCTTTGGCTGTAAAGTCGTATCCAATCTGGCTAATAGCTCTAAGTTCTTATAAGCGCTAAAGTCATCAATGAGACTAGGATTTTCAATTAAGATACCAGCCTTGATGGGATAGGCTTCTTGAACGTTGACGGATTTTCCGGCAACGGATACATCACCCGTCACCGTCATGAGTCCAAGTAACGCTTTTAAAATTAACGTCTTTCCAGAACCATTAATACCTTCAAGGGTTGTAATGCTGCCACGCTCAATCTCAGCGTTCACCTGATGTAAGAGCTCACGATGTTTAATGATTTTACTGACTTGATGTAGTTCGATAAAAGCCATAAAAAATTCTCCTTCAGTTTAAGTTGAGGCTACGTTCGATGATTAAGTAACCTAGTCCCGTCAAAATATTGATACTAAGCAAAATAAGAATGGGATACCAAGTACTTGTCTCTGTGATGCGAGTGAGCATGAGATAGCTCACTGGATTGCGCCGAAATGCTGTATACGCAGTCATGATGAGAGTGCTGGCAGGAATGATTAAAGCCAACGGTGGGTTAAAACGATTGCCAATAGCCTGAAGCAACAAGAGTAAGAAGACGCCCAGCCACGTGATACAAAAGAGACCGCCAACCGCTAATGCGCCATTCCAATTTCCAACGTGAAGCTCTGCAGAATGGGCAGTCATAGCAGTGATGAGCATGACAATTATCAATAGGACATCATAGACGGTTGTGACGAGGGCTATTAGTAGCAAATTGACCTCAGAAAATCTTCTGGGGGAAATTTGAAGTCCCCGTAAGTGCAGCGTTCGAGTTCGCCAAAGTTGTTGAAAACTATTAAGGAGAATTAACAGCGGGACAAAGAAGTAAGCAAACCATAATATGGGCAGCGTGACGCGGTGGGTTTCAACGGTGGCGTAACTGACGCCATCAAAAAATAGTGAGAAGACAGTTAGATGGGGATTTCCGGCAATTCGCGTGCTCAAAATAATCAAACTTATAAAGATGAGCCAGAAAAGAAAGCGTGTCCGAATAATATGCCAGAAAAATAGAAATTGGTTGTTAAACAATCGCCACATCATATATCCCTCCTGTTGACGATGAACGTCATTAAGGGAACCATTAAAAGCGCAATGCCTAGCATGATGATGCCTTTAGAAATCAGGGCAGCGTTTGAATCTAGCGTGGAAAAATCAAAAAATAACGAAGGTCGCCTCGAAATAACGAAAGTGAAGGACAGACTGTTGATCCCGAAACTAATAAAGAATGCAATTAATTTACTCTTGGTTGCGATTGCAAGCATCACAGTGATCAAGCCAAGTAGAAAAACCGCGATCCATAGGTAAACTGCGCGAATCAAAATAGGCAACCAGAGGTCTCCCAAAAAATTCAAATAACCGTTGACAGAAAGGACGAGAATATTGGCGAAGCCCCAAATGATGGCCATTGGCAGCATTGTGAAGCAAACGCGATAAAGCACTTGAAGGCTAACTATTTTTCGTGATTGATATAGCAGAATATCTTGTGGACGTATTTGAATCGCAGGTAGTAAGCCTAATAGATACGTTGGTATTAACCCACAAAATATGAGATGGCGCGGAAAGATTGTCGTCATTAGATTTTCGGGTGAAAAATCAGTTGAACTCATATTGTTGAGACCAGTTAAACTGATCATCAGCGAAACAAAACCGCAAACTAGATAAACCCTGAAGAAGGCTGTAGTTAGCAGGTTTTGTTGTCTGATCACATTATGATACAAGACGTTTCTCCCCAATCTGAGCAAGGCTGATGCAGTAAATGATCATGAGTAAGGTCACTATCCCAGTTACCGTGAGGTTGATATTCGCGTTTGGAGATAACTCGTGCAAGAAATCAGCCGGTGAGTAACTCGCCAAACTAGGGAGCGTCAAAAAGCTGTTAAGCATTAGAACTAGGATCTGAACACATAGTCCGGTACTGAGCGCAACAAAAGAGTTTTTGATCCATACGGAAGTAACCATGACAAATACGGAGAAAAGACCGCCCCATAGACTGGCAAATAAGATCGATATAGCAGCATGGAGGAGCGGATGAGCGTAGTACAAACCGACAAGCATTGTATTCTGATTGATTAAAAGAATATTGCTATTCAGTAAATTATCTGGCCTAATGTTTGGGAAAATTGTGAAGTAAAACAATAAATTAATTAGCAACGCAATTGCGATGATTGTGAAACCGGAAAGAAAAGCTATACCAACATAAGAACGGATCACTTTTTGAAAAGGAGAATGCAGTTTAACTTTCGCTAATAAACCGGAGTCAGCGTCGTTTTTTAGTAGCGATCCAGCTGGGATACTGGCAATCAAAGGTAACAAAATGAAGAAAAGGATCGGAGTAAAGTTAAAAGGATCAATCGATAACCAGCGGGTATAAGGAGATTCGCCCACAGGAATGAAATTCAATATCTGGGTCATCTGTAAACAACTGATGGCTAATGCAATTGACACCGCAAGCCATAGCCGCTTTTTGGGTAGCCGTAACGATAAAAATGACAACATCAAAACACCTCGCTCAAAATTAAATAGCATCCTTATGAATTGGATCATACAGTTTTTAAGCCTTAAACGTCAACTTATTTTTATAGATACCATTAGTTATTAATTATTTTTATGAGGGGGAAGCTTGATAAGATCGTGGCAATCAATCTAGGTGAAAGAGTAATCAAATATCATTTCGGGTATTGATGGTCGGCTTGTGTTCCTAAGGCGGAATTTATGTCAAAGGTTAAGATTAAGGCAACATTGTCATACCACGCTCAACCAATAAGGAAAAGCTGATACGATCATAGCAATCAATTTAGGTGAAAGGGTGATCAAAATGAGTTTCTCGCTATTGATGCTGTTGTTTTTCCTAGTTGGTATCTCGGTATTCCTGGTAGTCTTAAAGCAAAGCATCGCGGCTGGACGTGGTTAGGCCTTGGTCTGTCTGTCCTAGCAGCAATTATGTTTGTAGCGGTTGTCTTCCTTCGTTCCTGCTTCTAAACTCGCTTTCTTGCAAAACGATTAACGTTTATATCATCAAACTCAAGGTTAAGTTGAGATGGTTTCGCTACTTTGTTAATCTATTCACGTAGACAACAACATAAGGGAGGGACCATGTTTTGAAAAAGTGGGTTAAAATCGCAGGGCTGTTGGCACTGATGAGTGTCGTGCTGGTTGGTTGCAGTAGCGGGGCGAGTTCAAAGTCGAGTTCGTCAAGCTCAAAAGCGAACAAAGTAGCTAGCAGCAAGGTCACTAGTGGGGCTTCACAGCAGGCCTACACAGATCCGAAGACGATGAAGGGCAAGTATGACATCGTGATTGTCGGTGCTGGTGGTGCCGGGATGACGGCTGCCATCGAGGCGAAGCAGCAAGGGATGAATCCCGTCATTCTTGAAAAAATGCCCGTTGCTGGGGGGAATACGCTGAAAGCCTCTAGCGGTATGAATGCCAGTCAGACAAAGGTTGAAGCTGCCCAAGGGGTTAAGGACAGCAATGATCAGTTCTATGAAGAAACGCTAAAAGGTGGCGGCGGAACGAATGATAAAGCGCTGCTGCGCTATTTTGTCGACAACTCAGCCAGCGCCATTGATTGGCTCGACTCGATTGGGATTAAGCTGGACAAACTGACGATTTCCGGTGGGATGTCGGTCAAGCGCACGCATCGGCCACACGATGGTTCAGCGGTTGGCGGTTATCTCGTTGATGGGCTCGTGAAAGAAGTCAAAAAAGAAAAGATTCCGCTGTTTGTGAACTCGGATGTTACCAAGTTGAATGAAACAGATGGTAAAATCAGCGGGGTCACCGTCAAGATCAATCAAGACAAGACGAAAAAAATCGCAGCCAAGGCCGTGATTGTGACCACTGGCGGTTTCGGGGCAAGTAAGCAAATGATCAAGAAATATCGCCCTGATCTGGCTCATTACGTCACCACTAACCAAGCTGGCGCAACCGGTGATGGCATCAAGATGATCGAGAAAGTCGGCGGCTATGCGATCGACATGAATAAGATCCAAATTCATCCAACCGTTAACCAAAGCAAGCATATTCTCATTGGGGAAGCGACTCGCGGTGAAGGCGGCATTTTAGTTAACCAAAGCGGGAAGCGGTTCTATAACGAAATGAATACCCGTGACAAGGTTTCCGCTGCCATTAACAAGCAAAAAGGTAAGGATGCTTGGGTCGTGATTGATACAGGCGTCCGCCAACGGTCGAGTGCCATTGACTTTTATATCAAGGATAAGCTCGGTGTCGAAGGCAAAACCCTTGATGAACTCGCCAAGAAAATGAAGGTGCCAGCGGCCACGTTATCCAAGACGGTTTCAACTTGGAACGAAGCGGTCACCAACAAAAAGGATGCCGAGTTTGGTCGGACAACTGGGATGGACCATGGCCTCACCACCGGTCCTTACTATGCTTTCAAAATCGCCCCAGGCATCCATTACACCATGGGCGGCGTGAAGATCAACACCAAGACTGAGGTGCTGACAAAGAAGCAACAACCAATCCCAGCACTATACGCAGCCGGTGAAGTCACCGGCGGCCTACACGGCGACAACCGAATCGGTGGCAATTCCGTCGCCGACATTGTGATCTTTGGTCGCCAAGCAGGAACGCAGGCGGCGGCTTACGTGAAAGCACAACAGTAACCTGAATGACTTAAAGGCGGTTCTCGTCAGATGAGAATCGCTTTTTTGATGCGCTGAAAATGGCGGTGTCCGCTCAACCCCCAAAATTCATATGCTCCATAATTGTTAGGCAGGCAAGCCTAGCCGTTATGGGGCTTTTTGTCACTTACCGAGGCCGAAACTTGAAGAATGATGAGCAAGGTGTACTTCGTTTCCCAAGTTAAGGAAAAAGGTTCTACTTTTCGGTATGTAAGCGCTTGCTTAGTATAGAAGCTGTAAGGAGGCAAAGCAATGCGAGAAAGATTGACGAATCTTCTGCGAACATTGTTGGACAGTTCGGCAAGTTCTTTATCTGATTTAGGCAAGCAATTCAACGTCACGACAAAGACGATTCGAAATGAGATTCAGGTTTTAAATGAAGTTTTGGCGGAGAAAAACTTACCCTTATTCGATATCAAAAGAGGTGTCGCCTACAATCATATCTCAACGCAACAGCGGCATTCGCTGTCTGACGTCCTTGATTTTGACAGCATCAGTCAAGGCGCTTTAACCCCTGAGCAACGTGCTGTGTATCTCTTATTGGATTTGCTTCAAGCCACCCAACCGGTTTATCTCGTCGATGAACAAGAAAAGATGCAGATTAGTAAAAGCTCAATGGATTCTGATCTCCGCAACTTGCGGGCTGATCTAGCAAAATACAATCTAACACTCACGACCAGCCCAAAGTTAGGCGCACAGATTGAAGGCAACGAGCGATCAATTCGAACGATGTTTGGGGATGTCCTAACACGGCAACATGCTTTGGTCACCTTGATTGCCCAGCAATTAATCGCCAGCGGGATGTATGTCGACAAGATGAAGGAAGTCTTTACCAAACAAGATGTGACCTATATCCGGGACTTACTACGCCGTTGTTTTCCAAAAGGGGCCTTGGCCGCCAACGACATGTACAGCCAGCAAGTGACCGTGTTACTCATTATCTGGTTACACCGTGTTCGCAGCGGGCACTATGTCAAAGATGATGAAACTGCCGTTGATCTCAATAAGGAAAATGCCAAGTTTCTCAATGAACTCATTCAGCATTATGCCTTACAAATTGATGTCGCCAGCGAGTTAGGTTATGTCGGTTTTCTGATCAACAGTTTTAATCGTCGCGGTGCGATTGATCTTGACGACTGGGTCAAGGCCCAGATTTTCAGCGTTGCGCTCATTGATCATATGGAAACTGAAATTGGCTTTCCATTTTCTAAAAACGAAAAGCTTTTCGAAGAGCTATATAACCATATGACCGCTTTGTTCAAGCGCTTGTCACAGCACGTCAAAGTGGTTAATCCGTTGAGAAAGACGATCCAGCAAGGCTATGGGCCGATCTATGACGCGATTGATCGTTTCTTCAAGACGGGACGCTATCAGCTGACCATGTCTGATGATGAGAAGGCATTTCTGGCGATGTATTTCTCAGCGACACAAGCTGAGGATCGCCAGCGCCAAGACTATCAGTATCAAGCCGCAGTTGTCTGCAACTTCGGCACGGCGACGGGCAGAGTGTTGGCAGCCAAACTGGAGGAACGGTTTAACATTGATGTTCTTGCCGTTTTGAGCACGTCTGAAGTTGGCATTCTCCGCAAATTACCGGTCAGCTTAGTTTTCAAAACAGTCGACATGCCAATCGATAAAATCCCGAGTTTGAAGGTTAATCCCATTCCTTCAGAAGTTGATTTGACCCGAGTTGCCGCGTTTTTGAAGAAACACACAACGTTAACTAAGTACGAAGGCCGTACGTTAGATCCAACAAGACTATTTCGCCCAGTTCTGGATGTGCTGAAAACCCATCAGGTGACAGTTGATAAACGACTATTAGCTGATCTGCAAGCAGCATTCAAGGAGAACCATGTCGAAATTAATGAAAGGGAGGTTCAGCCTATGTTGAAAGATTTAATCAACGATCACCAGATCCAGCTTCAACAGAAAGCTGATGATTGGGAAGATGCGATCCGTATTTCAGCAAAACCATTGCTTGACGAGGATTACATTACCAAAAATTATATCCAAGCGGTGATTGATTCAGTTAAGAAATTCGGTCCGTATATTGTCATTGGACCTGCCATCGCGCTAGCCCATGCACGGCCAGAGGATGGGACAAAGAAGCTTGGCGTGACGATCACAACGTTGGCGAAACCAATCAACTTTGGCAATCCAGACAATGATCCCGTGAAGATCATCTTCTGTCTGGCCGCGGTCGATAATTATTCGCATCTCAATGTCATGAAAGCCATTGTCCAACTCATCAATGATCAGCAAAAAGTTGATCAGCTGGCGCAACAAACAGATATTCAAACCTTTAAAAACATTTTATTCAACGAGAAAACGTCAAAGGAGACGATTTAAATGACCAGGAAATTAACGATTTACTTCATCTGTGGTGCCGGCCTAGGATCCTCCTTAGCTTGCCAGATGACCGCAGAAGACGTTTTGAACCGTTTGGGATTAGATGAAAACCTTGAACATGAGGCGATTTCATCAACACCAGGTTTACGGACGGACATCATTGTCTCGGCAGAAAATTTTGCTTCGCAGTTCAAACAATATGACCTCGATCCAGCCATCAAGTTTGTCTTTCTGCACAACATTGTTGATCCAGACGAAATCGAAGCCAAGCTCGTGCCAGTTATTAAAGAATTGTCGGAAAAATCAGCCTGAACAACAGAGCGTGAGCTGGCGTGGTTAGAGACCGGAGTATAAGCGGCCTTGAATGTGATGGTCGGGCTTTGGCCATTGCACCCAAGGTCCCTATGTGGCGGTTTCCGCGCCAGTGATCGCGTTTAAAAGGGGGAATCAATCATGGTTGTGGTTAACTTTATTATTCAAAATATTCTGACTCAGGCAGCCATCACCATTGCGTTAATCGCGATGCTGGGCTTGCTTCTACAACGCAAGTCCTTTGGCGCGGTCCTAACTGGAACCTTCAAGACACTGCTGGGATTTCAAGTATTATCAGCAGGGTCCGCCATTATTGTCACAGCACTGACGTATTTCGGAAAGATTTTTCAACATGGTTTTCACCTAAAAGGGGTTGTACCCAGCATTGAGGCGATCAATGGTCAAGCCATGAATACGCTGGGGTTGGGAAATGAAATTGCCTTAACCTTTTTGGGCATTTTCATTGTCAACATTATCATTGCGCGGTTCTCGCCATGGAAATATATTTTCCTAACCGGACAGGCGCTGTTGTGGATGTCGACCATGACGGTTGTCGGCGGCAAGATAGCTGGCTTCAATTCAGTCGTGACCATTCTTGTTGGTAGTGTTATCAGGGGAATTTTCGCGGTGGCCATGCCAGCCATTGCGCAGCCTTTTGTTCGTAAGATTACCAAGGGCGATGCCATTGCTTTAGGACACTTTTGTACGATCGGCTACATGGTAGAAGCAGGCGCCGCTTGGATCTTCGGTGAACGTGGCGAAAAGAAACACTCGATTGAAGACATCAAGTTACCAAAGTACATGGAATTCTTGCAAGACACATATCTCTCTGTTGCTGTTGTGATGGTGCCATTGTTTATGATCACCGCGGCTTTTGCAGGTCCTAAGTACGCCGGTAACGGCACGAGTCTGAACTATATCATGAATGCTTTCATGATGGGCATTCAGTTTGTTGTCGGGGTCTATGTCCTACTTGCAGGTGTTCGGCTCTTACTTGGTGAAATCGTTCCGGCTTTCCGTGGTATTGCGATGAAACTGGTACCAAATGCGAAACCAGCACTTGACTGTCCAGTCTTGTTCCCATTCTCACCAAACGCGGTCATCTTAGGTTTCATTACGACAACCATTGGGACCGTCATTGGCATGTTCTTGATGCCTGTTTTCGGACTCGCTGTCATTCTGCCGGGGATGTTAACTAACTTCTTCGCTGGCGGGACTGCAGGGATCTTCGGAAACGTTGTCGGCGGCCGCCGCGGGGCCATCATTGGCGGCATTATCCACGGCCTGTTCATCACCTTGTTGCCAGCGCTGCTAGTCACGGCCTTGACCTCGTTTGGCTTCGTGAATGCTTCGGCAACTGACTCCGATACGATCGTGGCCATGCTGATGTATGCCTGGATCCTAACGCCGATTCTTAAAGCAGTTTAAAGAAAGGGGCACGACTATGTTTGGCAGTTTATTTAAAAAGAAAGACACGCAGAAACAACCATCCGCGGTGCCAAAAGAAGTCAATCAATCACTTTCGACAACCGAAGCTGCTGCTCTAACCAAAAAAGTGGCGGCATTGACGACTCAAATTGAACAGATAACCGATGATAAAGACAAACGCCACCTGCTATACAACCAATTAGGCGCTACTCAGGTTAAATTAGGCAACGACTTAGAGGCAATCGCAGCTTATGAAGCGAGTGTCAAAGATAAAGAAGAGTTTGGGGATGCATACAATGCCTTGCTGAACCTATACGAGACGCAGCGAAAACAAGCGGCAAAAGCGAAAAATGATGACGACATTCAAAAATGGGTCACAAAAACGGATGCATTGCTCGATATGTCCAAACGGGTCATGCGGTCAGGTTTTGGTTATTAATCTGCTGGGAGGCAATCTACTATGTACAAGAACTTAAAGCAATTGATGGATGAAGCGCAAGCACTTGATTATACAGTTGGCGCCTTTAATGCGCACAACTTGGAAATGGTGCCATCAATGATCACGGCTGCAAAGGATGCAGGATCGCCAATTATCATTCAAACAAGTGTTGCGACGGCTGAATACGTTGGCATGAAGAACTTTGTTGCGGTTTGCAAATCCATGGCACAAGATCTGTTAGTCGATGTTGATCTGCATTTAGATCACGCTAAGTCATTTGATGCCATTAAAGAAGCCATTGATGCTGGCTATTCCTCTGTGATGTTTGACGGTTCAGCGCTGCCGAATAAGGAAAACATGGAACGGGCACGCCGGGTAGCCGACTATGCACATGAACATGGTGTTTCAGTCGAGTGCGAAATCGGCACAATCGGTGGGACTGAAGAAGGTGTGACCGTCAAGGAAGGCCGGTATACTGACCCGCAACAAGCCATTGCCTTCTTGAATAACGTAGATGTCGAAGCACTAGCTGTCGGCGTTGGTACTCACCACGGCCAATTCAAATCAAAGACCGAATTGAACTGGCCTTTGATTGAAGAATTGCACAAAGAAATCAGCAAACCAATGGTCATTCACGGCGGTACCGGCGTGAACGAAGCTGATTATCATCGTTTGACCGAAAACGGCTTCCGCAAGTTCAATGTTGGAACCGAATTATTAGTTGGTTGGACCCGGAAAGCCAAAGAAATGTTCGGTCAGACCGAGGTCAACAACTCGCTGCGGAACAACATCGAACCATGCAACCAAGTTGTCTACGATATCGTCAAGCACAAGAGTGGTTTGTTCTTAAATAAAGATGCCGAAGTGCCAATTAACGCGTAAGTGGGGAAGAGCGTAACCCGGCTAGAAGTCGACGTGTGACTGTGATGAATTGCGATCAAGGTCCTTAAACGAAGACTTCCGAGCTAGGGAGCCCGTCTAGAGGAGAGGATGACATGATGAGCGATCAAAAGCAGATCTTGGTCCTGCTAGCAGGTGCGCCAGGCACAGGCAAAACGTATACTGCAAATAAGATCATGCAAGCAATCAGCGGATTCGTCTCCCTGCCGCTCGATCTTTTTAAAGAACATCTTTACGATGAGTTAGGCTTTGATAATCTTGAGGAAAAGCAACTCCTCGATGCAGAAGCGAGAGCACGATACTACCGCGGCATTGGCATGCTGATGCAGGAACACAAAATGATTCTGGGCGACTATCCCTTCAGCCGATTGCAAAAACCAGCGCTCGAAAAATTGGCAGCCAAACATCACTATGCGGTTATCACCATCAGATTAGAAGCAGACATCAAGGTACTCTATGATCGCCAGCGAAAACGCGACCTATCCGATCCCCGTCATCTTGGTCATCTCATGAATCACTATCATCGCGGTGATACACTCGAAAACATCAGCGAAACGCCTGATGGCATGCCGACATTTGAAGTGTTTAGCAATCGCGTGCAAGATCGAGGCTACCAGACGTTTCAGCTAGGTCAGTTGATTCGGGTGGATGTGAGTGATTATGGGGCAGTGGATTATCGGGGGTTGGTGGAGGCGTTGAGAGAAGCGATTAGAGGCGTTGAACTGTCAACCCGATAGTGAAATTAGTTATCAAGATTTGTGACTTTTAATAATAGTTTGCAAATAACCTTGTCCTGAGCTTTGGAAACAAGGTTATTTTTGTGGGGATTTTTGTAATTGTAACGAAGTGCACAAAAGAGAATGCTAGACTTGTTTAAATAGAAAGCTGTTTATCAAGAGTTTTGGGAAAAAAGGCTCAACTTTATTTAAAAATAATCTTGACTAGTGAATAAATTCACTTATAGTAGTTACTGTTGGTAGCTACCATTTTGAGACTTTCATTTCTGAGGGGAGATGATGAATTGTGGATCCTGAACTAACAGACTTGTTCAAGCAGTTTCATTTTTCTAAGTACGAGAGTCAGTGTTACGTCACGATGCTTCAATTACCAGCGAGTACCGGGTACGAAATCGCAAAACGATCAGGTATTCCGCGGTCAAAAATCTATGAAGTTCTGAATCGTATGACGGAACGTGGCATTGTTTTGGCAAGCAAGAGTGATCCAACGTATTACAACGTTATCTCTGCTGATGAATTAGTGACAACACTCGGACACCAAGCTTCTGCCCAGTTGGCACGAATAAAAACACGATTAGCGAATGTGGAGACTAAACAAGATGGTGAACTGATTTATTCAATTCCCAACAGAAAACAGACACAGGACAAACTGTCAGACTTATTGGCGCATTGCGAGAAGTCGCTTTACTTACAAATCTGGAAAGAAGATATCAGTTCGGACATTTTAGGAGAACTAACACGACTTTCTAAGATTCTTGATCATTTCGTTGTCATTCTGTTTAGTAATCGTCATGACTATCACATGCCTTTTACACGAGTATATCCGCACTGGTTTGAACGTGATAAACTACTGGACTTCGGCGGCCGTTGGGTTAATGCCGTCATTGATGGTGCTGAGGTTCTTTATGGCACTTTCGGGGATGAAGGTGATGATGTCATCTATACGAGAAATCATTCGTTTGTTTTCATTGCGCAAGAATATGTGATTCACGATGCGTATGATCTGAGAACGCTGGAAACTTTAGATGCAGCAGCAAAGAAGGCGTTTGGTCCGGATCTCGAAGGCGTCAGAGATATTTATATGATGGATAGAAAAGGGAAGAATGCTCATGATTAAGATCTTATTGGGATTAATCGTACTAATTAATTTAGGCTTTGTATTTTACTTTATCCGTGACTTGCTCCGGCATCGTTCAGAGGTTATGTCGGAACCTGCAACGACATGGGCATTGCCATTTAGCTCATTTATTATTTTCTTACTTTCAACTTTTGGCATTTCTGATTTTGCTATCAGCACGGCACTTTACCCTAAGGCTAAATGGGTTTCAATTAAGAAACTGCCAGGCACCTTAAACACGCAATGTGTTGTCCCCGTTGCTGCAATGGCACTTTCTTACATCACCGCCATTACTGTCGATATTAAAACGCTAGCTGTATGTATCATCGCGGCAGTCATTGGTGCTTACATCGGACCTAGGTTTGTTGTTAAACTGCCAGCTAACACAATTAAGAAGTTTGTGACAGCAGGTCTGATTATTGCCGCGTTAATGATTTTAGCGGGTAAGTTCAATTGGATTCCTGCTAACGGAACAGCAACGAGCTTATCTGGCTGGAAATTAATGCTAACTGCAATCCTGCTGTTCATTTATGGTGCTCTTAACAACATCGGTATTGGTTCCTATGCTTTGACGATGGCCACGGTTTATGCGATGGGGCTCAATCCATCAGCTGCTTTTCCAATCATGATGGGAGCCGCAACATTCTCAGTTTCAACGAGTTCGATTCAATTCGTTAAGTTGGCTGATTATAGTCGGAAAATCACATTATTCACTTCAACTTTTGGTGTGCTGGGTGTCTTAGTTGCCGTCTTTTTCGTTAAAAGCTTAGATACTAGTATGTTACAGTGGCTGGTTATCATTGTGCTACTTTATTCCGCAATCAGCATGGCATTGTCCTTGCGTCAAAAGGGAGAAGCATAGCATTGCTGTTTCAGGTTCAACAATTATAGGAGGATTATGATGCGCGTTTTAACGAAAAAAGATGTTCAAGCAGTTTACTCAATGAAAGATGCAATCGCTGATGATAAGATTGCACTGGCAGCCTATTCAAAGGGTGATGCCACCGTTCCATTGAGAACGAATATTGATATCAAACCTGATAATGGCCAAAGTCTTTACATGCCTGGTTATGCAGCCGTTAAAGAACCAGCATTAGGTGTGAAGATCGTATCCGTTTACCCTAATAACATTGATAAGGGTCTTCCTAGCGTTCCCGCAACAATGGTTAGTCTGAACCCAAAGACTGGTATTGTGTCAGCAATTATTGACGGTACTTACCTTACTCAGCTTCGAACAGGTGCGCTTCAAGGTGCAGCCACTGATTTGATGGCTAACCCTGATGCAAAAGTGGCAACGCTCATCGGTACTGGCGGTCAGGCACCAACACAACTAGAGGCCATGCTAAACGTTCGTCAATTGACGCGTGTTTACGTTTCAGATATTGATAAAGATCGTGCTGCAAAGTTTGCACAGGACATGACAAGACGCTTTGGTAAGCAATTTAAGGTTGAAATTCTCCCAGCAGTTGACTTACAAAAGGCTATTCGAGCATCTGATATCATCACATCGGTCACAACATCAAAACAGGCGACTTTTGATGCTGCCGATGTTAAACCGGGAGCACATATCAACGGTATCGGCGCATACACTCCGCAAATGCATGAGATCCCCGCAGAACTAGTTAAACAGGCAGATATTGTTATCTTTGATACGATGGATGGCGTATTAGCCGAAGCGGGAGATATGATCAGTCCACTGAAGAATGGGCTGGTTTCAAAAGATCAGTATTCAGGTGAGTTAGGACAACTTATTAATGGCGATATTAAAGGCCGAGATAGCCATGACCAAATCACATTGTTCAAGGCCGTTGGCACCGCCGTTTTAGATGTCGTTGTTGCTGAAAAAATTTTACAAGCGGCGGTGAAAGCAGACAAAGGGACTACGATTGATCTGTAGTAGCCTGAAGGATTAAATGTTGGTCGGCATTATTTAAAACTGCAAAGCTGAATAGAGACTACGTAAAAGGCGTCTTGATTGAGAGTGAAAATTCTTAATCAAGACGCCTTTCTTAAGTTGCAGGAGATTTATCACGTGAGACATAGGGTCTTCAAAGGTCACTTAAAGCTGTCCCGCAAAGCGCATTAACGGCGTTAGTTATTTGATCCTTTCTTGGCATTAATCGTTGCACCTTAACCAGTCATAGTAGGTACTGCGGGGGATATGGAACACTTTGAGAACGATGTGCATGATACAGGTGATCCTGCCAGAGTTCAATTCCTACAGATAGCATTAATGTTAATAAATAGCTTTGATGTATATAAATAGAATTAATAGTATATTTGTTATTGAAATGACGAAAGTAAGATGGAAAGTCTATATCAAAAATTGCTGATGCTATGTTTATAATATAATTTTTGTTTAATATTTTTTGTTAATGACGGTTATTCGTGCATACTGTAAACCAAATGATATAATGACAATGTTTGGTCAATAACTAAGGAGGCAGTTTTATGTCTGAATATATTACTGTAAAAGACGGAACTAGGATATCATATGATGTTCATGGAGAAGGAAGCCCAATACTTCTAATTCACGGTGTTACTGACTGTAAAGAGACTTATGATACGGATTTGCCGTTTCTAACTAAAAATCACCGTGTTTATCGTTATGACCTTCGAGGCCATGGAGCTTCAGATCATCCAAAGCATCCATTTACCCTAGAGAACCATATCGAAGATGCATTAGCAGTCATCTCAAAACTGAATTTGCACAATTTTGTCTTGTACGGTGGCTCCTTGGGAAGCTACATAGCAGAAGCAGTTGCAACCAAAATTCCACAAGATTTAAGTGGCTTGATTTTAAATGTCTCCGCTGCGCATAATCCAGCATCAGCTCTTGCTGACACGGCAAAGAATGACAATATCCCCTTAGACAAAGTTGAAAGGAGAGATTATTGGATTCGCCACTTAACCATTGATAAGGATAATATCAAGCAACTAACAGATTCAGGATTTCAAAAAAACAGCTTGTCTCCTGAGGATGAAGATAGAGCGCTAAGATCTATAACGGCATTTGATTTTAGAAATGAATTGCCAAAAATCACATGTCCGACCTTGATTACGAGTGGTTTGTATGATCCCGTCAATGGGCCATCAAAGGGAATTGAGATTCAGAAGTATATTCCGAATGCTTGCTTTGTGGTCTTTAAATCAGGACATCTTCAACGACTTGAGATGCCAACAGCCTACCACCATGTTGTTGATGATTTTATCGAAACAGTCGCTCGCTAAAATGGCAATAGCGTCAGGTATCATCAACTCAACAAGAACCAACACATTTGCTAGTTTTAAAAGTGAGTATGCGTCTGCTGACCAATAATGGAAAACGTAACACATGCTTGAGAGGATAACGTAAAAGCGAGTGCCAAAGTCCTTTAGGAATTGGTCAACACGTTGTCACTTTTTTATCCCTCTATCTAGGAGCTTTGACTACCTTGAAATCGAGGCTTTTGTGTTGCATCAAGGGTGTAGCGGATAGCATAGTGCAGAAGGGCGGGCAAAATGGCCTTAGCGATTTTTAACTTATTGTCAATAATTTTGATATTCATCATCATTTGGCTTACACGCAAAGAAAAAGTCGCAACGCGAGCGGGACGATATAACCGAGCCTTCTTGATTATTATTGCGGTCATAGAGATTGTTTTAATTATTTCGGAAACATTTATTTTCAAGGATTCAATTTCACTTCAATCTGCATCATTTTCTTGTAGCTTGTTACTTCTGATAAACCTGTTACTTAGCTATAGAATGCATTAAGCAGCAAATAAGTGCCATCACTTTTCAATCTCATGGAAAGTGATGGCACTTTTTAAATGGCGCACAAATGATGGTAAAGAAAACAATCAACGCTATCCACTCGACGTAACGACGGAAGAAAAACGGCAGCTTAAAGCACTTTGTCGCATTGTCAAGGAATGACCTTCAATATGGTTGCAACACTTGATGGTTTCCAGAAGGGTATTAGATCGGATAAAAGGCTAAAACATGTCGAATCTCCTTTTTAGCCAACTTAAAACAAAAATTGTTTCATGCCTTAGTGATGAAGATCGGCCAAGGACTGCTTAAGCTCTGCTAGGTATCGAACGGCTGTATTTGTTTTAAATATCTCTAATCTGTTAATTATCGTACAAACTAATTATGTCAGAAACTACAGCGTAGGAGCCGACTTTCTACTGAATTTAAACAGGCTCCGAATTTTTGAATTGATTTTGGTGAAATCCAAGTAATTAATTTTTTGATTTGCTATAAAGTTAAATTTTTCAGCAATCTGGGGGCTGCTTAATGCCTCAGCACCCGATTAAGCCAAAATATCGAAAAAATTTTTCGATTTTTTGACATTTCAATTGTGGCTTTTGTGCTATTATCATGTTGCTTTATGTTGCCTGCTTATTTATTTATTAACATAAAGTGCCTATCACCAGACAAATAAGCAAGACAACCAAGTATATTAATTTAAATTTAAGGAGACTAACATATGATCTTTGATACTAAACAACACTACAAGAGGTGAGGAGTAAATGTTTCAATATGATCCTACACTGTCCGTTCTTTAAATATCGGATAATTGCCTTTGTTCGTCATGAGTATCGAAACAATGGGCCGTATCGCTGCAAGTATCATTTGATAGATGCCAACTACCTATCGATTCACCTAGTGTTCACTTGAGGTTTTGAGGCACGATACGTTATTGGGGTTGACACAACCCATGCGCGTGTCTTCAACGAAGTCGAGGTACTACCAGTCGTGGTCCCGGTGACGTTATTGCGACTTTTGTCACATGGTCGGTGCCAAGACGCCGCTCTTGCAACACGATCACACGCTTGCTAATTACATAAAGGCCCCGATCATGAAATTGGTTTTGAGCGACTACCAGTCAAAACAATTATCCGCATTGTCGGGATTTCAGTTTCCTTGATTCAACTGTTTATCGACCAAAATCTCAAATTTCGACCGGTCCGACGACTACCTACGCGCCGCTGTTTTGACGAATTCCGTTCCACTCACGGCATCAATCTTGTTTATCTCTCTTTGCTGGTTCACATATATTGGCGCCTTGCTTGGTGATCAGATCAACTGCATGATTAAAAATTTCTTCATCGCCTATTATTCTCTGGCTGAACGCCCTCAGGTTCCGACTGTCCCCATGGATATGAATGCAGGTTATCAGGCAAATATTCATGAGGGTTTCACCCAAGTTCAAGCAAACATATGAGACCTATTTAGCGCTTCATGATGCTCTGATGGTGAGGAAACATCCCGCAAACCTGGCCAACCTGTTAGCTACTTGCGAGCCAAACGGTGCGGCAATAGACATGACGATCGCAACACTTAAGCGACACAAAGTCGCTGTTCTCAATGCCATCACCAGCCCTATTCCAACGGTCCGATCGAAGGGATTAACCGCCTCATCGAGTCACTCAAACGATCCTGTTTTGGCTTCAAAAATCAGCAGAACTTCTTCAAAAAAATCACAGTATAACACGACAAAGACGGCTCCCCAAATGGAGAACCGCCTCAAATGATAAATTTATTCTTCAACATCAGTCGACGTAGAGCCAAAATTCGAAGCATGTCCGTTACTTATAAAAAGTATAACAAATTTGCTTGCAAACGAATGCTTAATGAGATGAAATGGTGCTTGTATCAAGTCGAACTTTTGAAGATCTTCCCGCTTAATTGGCTGAATTTGGTTTGAGACACTTATGCAATTTGAATGCCAGCTTCTAAGGTATTATCCAATTTATAGATTCGTTCAACATCAATGACCACCACGCCAGCGCGTGGGAAACGATCAAAGATGTTAGTTTTATCTAGAATCTGATTAGCAAAGTCATCTGCTTCATGAATATGAGCCGTTCCCTCAAAGCGAAATCCCTTTTGAGCGCCTCTATCAGCAACCGCAACCGCCGCCAAATGGTTGTTCGAGAGATTATTATAGGCCTGCCTAAAGGTGTGCTCAAAGTAGATTAAATGTGAGTCATCTAAGACATGTAGTGAACCCTTGGGACCAACTTGAGGTTTGCCATCTTTTCCTGTTGTTGCTAGAAAGGGGAGCTGATTCTTCAACATATTTTTCATTTCTTCTGTAAGGTTTACCATTTGATTTTCTCCTATCAACGTAATACTGGCTATTTATTTACTTTTAGTAAATATATTGTTGAGATACTATTTTGTCAATCCTATGTCCCAAGATGAACATCGCAGACTAGGATCACGGAAGGTTTAAAAAGATTCCCTTGTTTTGTAAATTGGTTAAGCAAACATGTTTATATCGTTGGTCATGCTCAGGATAGATGGGTATTGTGAGTGCAACCGGATTGAGTTGTTTGTATGCTGGGCAATGTTGACCTCGATACAGAGGATCATACCATTTCTGATCTGGATGATAACCTCGTTTTTCCATTTCACGTAACACAATACAGTGAAATTGAAATAATTTATATGGGGAATGTGCAAATACGTAATTAACGGTAGCGTGTTTCCGTCCCCATCCATTACCGCGAAGCGCCGCAATTTCACGATGCTGTCCCAATAATTGTTGCCTTGGGAGTTGCTGAATTAAATCTTGATGCCATAAACGCACGTTACGGCTTCCTTTCTTGAAAACTAGTCTTAATATTTATGCCATTTGGAGGATTACAGTACTGAACCATTTTATGACGAAGCGCCTTTTCTATAGGTTCATCGGCAGTATAAGCAATGGGATTCGCTCCAACTCGGACTGTCTGATCAATTTGTTCAATTTTGTTGGTGTGATTGATTATATTGCTCTTGCAAAGGAATGATATCCTTTTTTGTTGTCTTTGGAGCAGCGATTGCACCCTCCGCATGAACATATACACGGTTTATATAAGATGGCTTTGAAAGTGAAGCCGTGCTACCTAATTTTGAATCGTTTTATCCTAACTAATACCTATCACGCCGAATTTGTTATTAGATCGGTTAAGCATAGAAGAAACTAAAATATTCAATAAATTATTCGAAAAATTTCGGAATTAACAATATACTTTTTAGTCCGTTTATTAGCTTTTTATGATTGATCTACTTTTTTATGACTGCAAGCACCCACAAATGCGCGTGATTTCCTTTTGAGGTCGGTGACCGTCAACAATACATTTGGTTTCACATTGGCTTTAACACAGCCAAAGCGTGTTACCGTTGGAATTGCTTCCTCGAAAAATTAATAGCTGTGAGTCGCCCAAACGGTTGATTGACTAAATTGATACGCCTTTGCATACTAATTTTTGCTTGATGAGGAGGCATTTAAAGAGTTACTTTCAATTGGTCAAACCTCAGTTGACACCATGAAATAAAGGCTAGTCCGTCAATCGTTCGAATGCCTTAAATTCTAGTATACGTCAATTTTTGAGTGGTTAGTAGTTGATCGTATAGTTTACTAATGATAGCCCAATCACAATTATATCGATGCTTTTGTCGAGCCCATGCACAGTTTTTGCTTCTAGGATAGTTGTTAATTAATATGCCTGCAAACGACAACAAGATCGTAAGTGCGGTAAAGGCAATTCGCTTTCTTCTTGTTTAAGATGGCGACAGGCCTCTTTATAAATATAGGTTTTTTGAAGATTAGCTGAAAGAGACCCATATTCAAAAACGTTGTCCTGATATTCTCATGTTTGGCAATTTCAATACTTTGTTGTTGTGGCATCTTTATGGGTTCGCGATTTTCTTGAGCAATATATTTATATAAATCGACAATGATTGCTGTGATCAAATTATGAAAATTAAGGCCTTCAAAGCTGGGTAGACTTAGAACCTTCAATTGAACTTCACGATACCGAATGGCCTCAATGATATTAGTCAAATCATGAGAATTGCGACCAGCCGATCAATCCTCAATACTACCACTTCATCATCACGAATATAGTCTAGCACACATAGAATTCGCCAATTGAGCCTCCGAATACTTAATAATGCCTATATAAGTTAGGTTTCTGAATTTGATGCCAAGAGGCCACAATCGTTCTAACACCAGCGCCAAAATCTGATTATGAAAAGATAATATAAATATTATAATATTTAAAGAGTATTTCGAAATTAATATTCACTTATTCTTCTAAATATCGACGGCTTTTTTTCATATTTTGACAGAATAATTTACTGGTAGTCGGTTCTGAACGTATATGATCATCACGCAACGAATTGCTAGAATACGAAAAAGCTGATATCCATCAACCGAATAATGGCACTTAAAATTCATAGGATTAACATTATTCGCTTTATTCTAACGGTTAGCTAAAGGACGGCTCCAAAATAAGAAAAGAAATATCGGTATACATAATATGTACTGTTTTATTGTAGTACTATTGGGATTATCTCAAAAGTATGACGGGTGTAATCCATAATTTGTTCAGAAATTCCTTTTCTACTGTATTTAGACTTAATGATTTTTAAAGAAGCAAAAATCTATAACTTTAATTTATCTAACTAGTTACATTGTGAACAGATAAGAAAAACGGATTTTTTACTTTTTATTAAAGCGGAGAAACAATCTATGCGAAAGCAATTAAGACAAAAAAAAGTAAAGCTTCGATGGAACCGAATCATATCCTTTGCTTCTGCCTGCATATTGATATTGAGTATGTTAATTGGCTTGACAATTAGTGTGTTAAACGACACCACGAGAAATACTTCAGCGGCGTCTAAGCCAAGCGACAATAATCCTGTGTCTGATACTCAGACAAAAATAAAAAACAATTTGACTCGCTATTTGGCTTCGGTGACCTCTAATGGAAACGTGGCAGTTGATTTCTACAATTTAAGTCCGGTTAGCGGCAGTCAAGCGGCCCAAGAAAGCAACGCTGCTGTGTACACCGAAGGCAGCCTTGCTGTTTCATTTAACGGGACCCAACGAATGATTGCAGCTTCGACTTATAAATTATATATTACCGCGTGGCTGTTTCATGAAATCGAAGTTGGAGCGATTACTTGGACCGATAATGATGAAGACGGTTTCCAGCGTATGATTATTAACTCGGATAATGACTACTCAGAGGCTATTCTTGATCAATATGGCGCTAAGGTCTTGAATAAGTACTATGCAACGCTCGGAACAGGATATGTTTTTAAGAGTAGCGGGGCGACTACCACCAGCAATGATTTAATGACAATATTGAAGGCAATTCAAAAAGGGACTGGTCCATTTGATAATGCATCCCTTCGTAAAAAGCTGTTGACCGCAATGGAAAATCAAGTTTATCGAGACGGTATTCCGGCTGCTGCCGAACAAGTTGCTAGCGGATCAACAGTGCAGGACAAGGTTGGGTGGATTGGCAGTACTGATAATGATGCTGGTATTGTGACAACACCTAAGGGCGATCGTTATCTTTTGGTGATTATGACCGATAATGGAGACTATCAAGACTTTTCACAAATCGAAAAAATCGCCTCCAAAATTCAAACCATAGTGTATGGTAAACAGTAATGTTTTTACATGCGCTCTTAATGCACGATTTCCTGTGAACTTGTGCTGAGAAATTGTCTTTTTCTTTTGCGAGGCCGCGGCCTATAAACAGTCCGTTTATTGATACTGTCCTTGTCTTGCTTCTATCATTATGTCTTGATCATTAACGTCAACATTGCCAGCAAAATTGGGAGTGACTAAGGAATAGGAGCCGATACGGTTTTTGAAAATATAGTACCCGCCAGAGAACCTTGCATCATTTGAGGCAAAATCAAGCTCTGTATTTACTTGAACGGAACGAATTGGTGGGTCATTCTTGAAATGAACATCCGGTGCAGAAAAGATACGCACAGTTTTCATTGGGATGACTTTTTTAGTAAATGACCCAGTTGCTGTACGGATTACACCATTATGAGACTCGTTCCAACTATATACCGAGAATCTTGACAGATTAGCGTCTAGAGCGATGTGCGAAGGAACGTTGACGCCATTGAAATGAAAGTTTGGCGGCGTCCCAATGGCATGAAGATCAATTCCTTGAGTCGTTTTCTGAGTGTTTTCGTTATTGGCCTGTGATTCTGATTCCACACTAGACACTATCGCAGCTTGCGGTTTTGAAATAGAATCTGCTCGTGCTTTAGATGCATCTTTGGCTTTTTTTTTAGACGCTGCTGCTAGTTTAGCTTTAGACGAATGTTCAGATTCAGTTTTCGTTTGGTGTTTGGAACTTGTCTCTTGCTTGGGACTATTATCCGCGGAGTTACTTTGACACCCCACAAGGCCGAGCACAACCAACATAGCAGAACAAATCCTCAATGTTCTTTTCATTTTGATACCTCCTTATATGGCTAGGTATTATCACATTTCAATACTCATAAATCCTTATAAAGGTACACTTGATTCTTCAAACATCACTTAAAGCTATCACGCAAAATCAACTCATTACTTGTAATTAGTTTGACAGGTTTGGAGATAGTGCCGTCAATAATACCTTGAAGCAACATGACACTTGTTGCTCCCATTTGTCGGGTTGCTAAGCGGATTGTGCTCAGGCTTGGCGTTATATAGTGGCTAACGTCTAGATCACCAAATCCAATAATACCAACACGCTCTGGTATAGCAATATTGTTTTCTTGCAGTGCTTTAATGGCACCAATCGCCATCGTGTCACTTTCAACAAAGAAGGCCGTGGGAAGTTCATCGCCCAACTTCGATATTGCGTCTTTCATTTGCTTATAGCCACTTTCAATGCTGAAATCGCCAGCGAGGACGGTGGAGTCAGCGCTATTTTTGTGTCTTGCCATAAAATTCTTAAAGGCGACGGTCCGCGGATCTTCTAGTCCGCAGTCTTTTGTTGAAGAGCCGGCTAGTAGTCCAATATGAGTGTGTCCATGTGCAAGAAAATAGGTCAAAATTTCTTCAACTGAATTTGTGTAGTCCGCAGTCACGCAACTAATACCGTGTTTAAGTGTGTCTTGATTAATAATGACAAGCGGTTTATCTAGTTCGGATAATTCTTGTAAATCCTCTTCTGAAAATCGACCAATTGCAATGACACCGATGATCTTTGAAGATTCGGGCAGTTCTTCATTAAAATAATGGCGGCTAACTTGATAACCACGACTTTTTAGGGCTAATTCAACACCCCAACGAATGGCACGAAAATAGAGATCGGTCATGCCGACTTCTTTTGTGTACCAATCTGTAATAGCAACTGTCCCAACGGTATCTTCAGGTTTAGGTGGCTGAATTTTATAATTCATGGATTGCGCAGTTGCCATAATGCGCTCACGCGTTTCAGGGCTGACAGACAAAGTTTTATCACCGCTCAAAACACGCGAAACAGTCGCACCTGAAACACCAGCAGCTTTTGCGATTTCTCTGATTGTCGCCAAAAAGCACACACCTCTCTTTACTGACGCTATGAAAATTTACTAAATATGTAGCGAGCAAACCACATACGCCCCTCCAATAAAAGTATACCGTAAGAAAGAAGAATTGTCCTATTTTACTCATGCAGACACTGACGGGAAACCAAATAGTCTAGTTGACCTACCAGAAAAGATATTTTCCGTGAATTCACACGTTGCATGGAAAAAATACGAAGCAAGCTTTTTGTTTACGAAACATGTTGATGTTTAGTAAACGATGGTGTATAAATATACTTGTTGAAAGCGCATTCAATTCTTCGTGTTCTGCGCTTGAAAATAAGACAAATGTTTTCACTTGGGGTTTAAAAGGAGGATGAATCAGATGGCGGCGGATCTTACGATGATCCAAATCATATTGCTGACACTATTAGCTGCAGCTTGTGGCATCGATCCATATATTTCAGGACTTCAGCTTAGCAAACCAGTCATTGCCGGGTTTTTGGCTGGTATTATCATGGGCGACATCCAGACAGGTTTAGTGGTGGGATCAACACTTCAATTGATGGTTCTTGGTGTGGGAACATTTGGCGGAGCATCAATTCCAGACTTTGCGACAGGCGCCATTATCGGCACTGCGCTCGGTGTCGTGAGCGGTAAAGGAATCCAGTTTGCAATTGGTATTTCGGTGCCAGTCGGTTTACTGATGGTACAACTTGATGTGTTTGCCCGATTTTGTAATGTGTATTTCTTACATCGTGTTGATAAACATATCCAGAACAAGGAATTTTCAAAAATAAATCGAGAAGCATGGCTAAGCCTTCTTCCTATTGGCTTGTCGCGTGCGTTACCAGTTGGCATCTCATTGATCTTTGGAAACAGTGTTGTTAATGCCGTTTTAAAATATGCACCTGATTGGTTAATGGGTGGCTTGAAGCTCGCTGGAGCAGTCTTACCTGTTGTCGGGATCGCGATTTTGCTGCATTATCTGCCCGTTGGTAAGTTTGTGGCATTCTTAATTGCTGGGTACCTGCTTGCTGCGTATCTCAAGATACCAATGATGGGGATTGCTTTATTCGGACTTGTTTGCGCATTAATTCATTTTAAGCAACTTAAGGAAAAACAAGCCATGATGAAGAATGTGACCAAAACTGCCATCGTCGCCGCTGAAGAAATAACCGAGGGGGAAATCGAAGATGATGAACTCTAGTGAGATTAGCCATTTCAAACATCAGACTCTGACAAAAGAGGACTTACGCCGTGTCAATCTTCGCTATATGTTTGGCGGACAGTTGGGGTGGAATTATGAGCGAATGATGAACGTTGCATACGTTCATGCAATTCTCCCTGCCATGATAAAAATGTACGGAGATGATTCTGATGTTCTGCGGGATATGTTACAGATGGAGATGCAGTTCTATAATACGAGTCCATTTTTGTCAGCCATCATTACTGGGATGGATCTTTCGCTTCAAAATGAGAGTGGTACGAAGTCAAAAGAAGCAGTTGCCGCGATTAAAACTGGTCTCATGGGGCCCTTCGCTGCTGTCGGTGATTCCCTTTTTGGGGCAGTTATTCCAACCATCTTAGGATCCTTGGCCGCCTACATGGGTATGAAAGGAAATCCTATAGGCGTCATCATCTGGCTATTGTGTGCGGTCGTTATTTTGGGCCTGAGGTATTTCGAATTACCTCTTGCCTATCGTGAAGGCAAGAAACTTGTTAGCAATGTTGGTAATTTGTTGAACAACTTGACTGATGCGGCAACGCTTTTAGGCGTTTTCGTGATTGGCGGACTTATTCCGACAGTTGTGAATGTCATTGTGCCGTTCAAACTGACAATCGGCAAGAAATCACTAGCAATTCAGGCAGATATGCTTGATCAAATTCTACCTGCGCTTGTTCCCATTGCATTGGTAGCACTAGCTTATTGGCTACTTGGTCGTAAAAAAATGAATTCAACTCGTGTGATTTGGGTTTTCTTGATTGGATCCATTGTCTTATATAGTTTGAAGCTATTGGCCGTTGGGTAACCAGACGAAGGAGGTGTTGAAAATATGGCACAAGTAAAACAGCCAAACGTTATCCTAATAGTCGTTGATCAAATGCGAGCAGATGCGTTGTCTTTTAACGATGTGCATCATTTTGCTAGCACCCCGACGTTAGATATGATGGCAAGTGAAGGCTATAATTTCGAAAATGCCTATTCGCCAGTGCCAAGCTGTGTTCCTGCACGAGCAGCGTTGCTGACAGGTTTAGATCAACAAAATAGTGGACGGGTGGGGTATGAAGATGAGGTACCGTGGAATTTCACAAACACCTTGCCCCAGACTTTTCATGATATGGGTTATCAAACCGAAAGCATTGGAAAAATGCATGTTTTCCCTTCACGAAAGCGACTAGGATATGACCATGTTCTTCTCCATGATGGCTATCTTCACGCGGATCGTAAGTATGACAAACCCTATGGGACACAGTTTGAATATGCGGACGATTATCTGGAGTTTTTGAAATCAAAATTGGGTAACGATGCAGACATTATTGATGATGGTGTCAATTGCAATTCATGGGAAGCAAGACCGTGGCCATATGCAGAAAATCTCCACCCGACAAATTGGGTAGTTAGTGAATCAATTAAGTTTCTACAAAAGCGTGATCCAACCGTTCCATTTTTCTTGAAGATGTCGTTTGAGAAACCACACGCGCCGCTTGATCCACCCAAGTATTATTTTGATATGTACATGGATCGGCTCCCAGAAAAGCTTGATCTACACATTGGCAATTGGGAATCTCTTTCTGATAAAGTTCCAAGTATTTATGCGCTTCGAGGAAAACTGAAAGCAGACGATGAACGTCGGATGGTTGCTGCTTACCTTGGATTGGTGACACATATCGATCACCAAATCAGCCGATTTCTGACGGCCTTAAAAGAGTTCCGGCACGATAAGGACACTATCATTTGGTTTGTTTCCGATCATGGAGATCAGTTAGGAGAACACTATCTCTTTCGAAAGGCCTATCCATATCAAGGCAGCATTCACATACCTTCGTTCATTTATGATCCAGGCAACCTAATTGCTGCGCACGAACACAAGATAAAACAGCTTGTAAAGATTCAAGATATATTTCCTTCACTTGCTGATCTGGCTTTAGGAAAGAAGGTAAAAACTGACGGTAGGAGCGTTCGACAACTACTTTTTGGCGATTATGAAGGTTGGCGAACCGAATTCCAAGGTGAACATAGCTTAGGAGAAGATTCTAGTCAATATATCCTAACTGACAAGTGGAAATTTATCTGGTTCTCTGTTCGCGATGAGTACCAATTGTTTGACATGGAAAAAGATCCTCATGAAATGAAAAACTTAATCAATAACAGTAAATATAGTCCGGTAATTAGGGAACTCAAACAAAAACTGATTAGCTATCTATTCAATCGTGAAGAGCGTTTTGTTAAAGAGGGTAGGCTAAAACCAATTTCGGTTGAAAATATTAAATCAACGCTTAACAGTCCGTTAGCAGGAAAGGATGGGCTTAATGAGATTTAAGGAAATCAAAGGCGGCTCATTCCAGATGGGAACAGATGATCATATTGGCTTTGATGAAGACTATGAAGGACCACCCACGATTGTTCGCGTGCCGAGCTTTTCTATGGCTGACACACCTGTGACAAACGCAGACTTCGATGACTTTATTGCCGCAACTGCTTATCAAACAGTTGCCGAACGATTAGGAAGTTCTTTTGTTTTTGAATTACTGATACCGGAGGAGGAACGCGTAACATACCAGCATGTTGCTGGTGCACCCTGGTGGCTTTTGGTGCCAGGGGCAGATTGGCAACATCCTTACGGGGCAGAAAGTTCAAATATAGATCTCGACAATCATCCAGTCGTTCATGTTGCGCTTGAGGATGCACTCGCTTATTGTCAGTGGTCACATAGTCAACTGCCCACAGAAGCTCAGTGGGAATATGCGGCTGGCGCAGGAACAGCGACAACTTATCCGTGGGGAGAATCGCTGGTTGATGAACATGGTTTTCATGCGAATACTTGGCAAGGAGATTTTCCAAACGATAATACAGCGGAAGATGGATTTGTTGGTACTGCCCCAGTTAAGTCGTATGAGCCCAATAGCAATGGTCTATATCAGATAATCGGTAATGTTTGGGAGTGGTGTCGAAATCCACGATATACATTATTAGATGATTTCAACGCGGAGCAATTTAAACTGGGAAAAGTTCCTGCAGCAGGTGAGTATGCTATCCGCGGGGGTTCTTTCCTGTGCCATTGTTCATACTGCAATCGATATCGGACTGCCGCCAGAAACGGTGTCGATTTACAGTCAACCAGTAGTCATTTGAGTTTTCGTTGCATTAAAGAAGTTAGCAGTTGATCATGAAAGTGATTTTATATGTGGTCGTCATTTTGTTGGCCAACACGATTGGCGCTATATCTGGCATGGGCGGTGGCGTTATCATTAAGCCTGCTCTTCAAATTTTCAATTGGGATTCAGTTTTGACAATCAACTTCTATTCAAGTGTTGCAGTCTTTACGATGGCAGTTAGTTCAACGTGGAAGCAAATAAAGGCGAAGAACGCCATCAATAAAACATGTGTGGTTGGGTTAAGCTTGGGCTCCATTTTAGGCGGTATTGCTGGCGATATAAGTTTTGGGTGGTTCTATAGCCGAGTTGGTGATGATATTAGTGTTGCTGCGCAGATGCTACTGGTCATCGTCTCGTTAATCGTTTCATTGATTCTGTCCAGTGGTCGTCTTCAGTCACGACATTTGACAGGAATGCCAATGATGATTGGGGCAGGATTCGGATTAGGTTGGCTGGCAACAGTACTAGGAATAGGAGGCGGGCCGATCAATATTGCTTGTTTTCTGTTCTTGTTTGGATTTGGCATACGGCAGGCGACAATCTATTCAATTGTGACCATTTTCTTTAGTCAGGCTGCAAAGATTGCTCAAGCATTATTTTCAGGTAGCGTACTCATGATTGATCCGTTTTTAGTTGTAGCTATCATGGTTGCGGCTCTATTTGGGGGATGGCTGGGTGCAGTCATTAGTAATCACATTACGGAAAGATGGATTCTAATGCTGTATAACTTGGTCATTGTTTTTGTTCTGCTACTTGATACCGCAAATCTGATTAGTTATCTCGTGAAGTGAGGTGGTCATTTTCATGCGAAAAAGTGTTTCAGTCTTAATTAAACCAGCGAGTTCGTTATGCAACTTGAGATGCAAATACTGTTTTTATGCTGATGTCAGTTCTTTGCGGAAGGTTAAATCATTTGGACGCATGAAATTAGAAACCGTCGATTCGCTCATTGAAAATGTTTTCGTTGATTTGAATGACGGAGATCAATTGACGATTGCGTTTCAAGGTGGCGAACCGACACTTGCAGGTTTGAGATATTATCAATATTTCCTTGCTAAAATAAAGAAGCAGACAAAGAAGGTGGGTGTTCATTATGCTATTCAGACAAATGGCATGGTCATTAATGATGCTTGGTGTAACTTACTAAAAGAACACAACTTTTTGGTTGGTTTATCAATTGATGGCACGCCGATTTATCATGATCTGAATAGAGTGGATGTTCGAGGTCGCGGTACCTTCTATCGGGTTATGCAGACGAAGAAGCTATTTGATCAATATGGCATTGAGTACAACGTGCTGTGCGTGTTGACAAATCCATTAGCTAAACATGCCAAAAAGGTTTTTGACTTCTTCCAACAAAATCATGTTAAGTATGTTCAGTTTATTCCCTGTTTAGATGAAATGAATGCAACCAGTCGTAGCAGCTATGCTTTGACGCCAGAGCGATTTGCGTCATTCTATCAGACGTATTTTCGCCTTTGGTTCGATCAATTGCGAAAGGGTAGCTATCAAAGCGTTAAGCTCTTTGATGATGCCATCAATCAATTCGTTCGTGGGCGTAGAACCGCTTGTGGCTTGGATGGTCAGTGTCAGGTTCAGTATGTCATCGAGGCTGATGGCAGTGTCTATCCATGCGATTTTTTCGCGGTTGATCAGTATCGACTTGGCTATATTCAAGATAAGACGCTGAGAGAACTTTTTTCTCAGCCGAATACATTGAACTTTTTACAGATGGAACGAAAATTGCCAACTTATTGTGAGAACTGTCCGTTTAAGCAGTACTGTTGTGGAGAATGTCGACGAATGAAGGACGCGATGTATGTTAATCAAGCTGGGAACTTTTGCGGTTATCAGCAGCTGCTTTCAATGGTATTAACTAAAAGTGATACGATTTTAAAGTATGTAGCTCAATCGTACTTTGTGAACTAAGTTCAATTACGCTGTGTATTAAATTCATTGGTAAACGGAAGTAGTTAAAATAATGCTATAAGATCTATGATACAAAAAACGGTTTTGGCCTCTTCGTTCGTTTTAGAAGGGATCAAAACCGTTTTAAATACTTTGATATTCTGTTTAATTATAATGCACTTTTAGTTTGCCATTCTCAATGGCAGTTTTTCAAGAAAATCGTGGATACAACTGTCCCAGTAGTTCCAGTCGTGGTGTCCGGGCGATTTATAAAAATTATGGCGGATGGATGGCAGGGAGTCGGCAGTATCAGCGAACTTCTGATTAAATTGTAATATTGGATCTTCTGTACCACAGTATTGATAGAGCTCAGGAAGCTCTTGATCTTGTTGATGCGTTAACAACCAAGACAGATCGTTTTTTGTTTTAGCTAGCGTTGTGCCATGCCCCCAAACTTGATCGTAAACATCTTTCAGATAATGTTCACTTCCGGTTAAATGCAACGCTGTCAATAATCCTTTGTCATGATCGTTAAAAAAGGCAGTAGGATCTAACACTCCTGAGAAACTACCAGCAACTTCAAACATTTCTGGTTTGTTTATAGCCCACTTGAAGGCTCCAAATCCACCCATAGACATCCCTGCCACAAAATGATCTTTTCGATCGTGCGAAATGGAAAATAGCTTATTTGTGATACTCGGTAATTCTTCTGTTAGAAAAGTCCAATAATCATCACCATGTTTCATATTTGTGTAAAAGCTGTTTGCAAACCCAGCACTAATGACGACCAACTGATAGTTACGGACGTACTGCTCGATATTCGTACGGCGAACCCACTTTGTGTAATCATCACCCATACCGTGGAGAAGGTAGAGAACCTGATATTGATCACGGCTAAAATTCTCAGTTACTTCAGGGATGATAGCGTACAAGGAAGTAGAATGTCGTAAAGCTGTTGACTTAAAATCTAGATGTAGTAATGACATGATGTGCCTCTTATTTCAGAATATTGAGAGATCCAAGAACAACGGCCAGTGCAATAATGATTAGCATGGCACGGGTATAGTTGTGATCAACTTTTTCAAGGTAGAAATAGACACCAGTCACAACGAGCAATGGCAAAAGGCCTGGAACAATAGCATTCAGCACGTCATTTTGGATGCTAAGCGTTTTGACGCCCGTGACGATTTTAATTGGTGTGCTGACTTTGACGTAAGAGGATGCAAGGCCACCCATCATGAATAAACCGAGAACACTTGCGCCAGTAATGAGTTGTTTCACAGCCCCGCCGGACAGAATCTTTTCAACGGAGGCTTCACCAGATTTATAGCCAAGGTGGAAGAGAAAATAACTTTCCATCAAGGTTACTACCATGAAAATCATCCAAGGCGCTATACCGGCTATGCCATTGCCTTTTTTTGCAAGTGGAATGAACAGACTAAGAATAATCGGCAACCACATTCCCCAATCAATGGTGTCACCAATGCCAGCGACGGCTCCCATTAATCCGGTCTTGGTACCCACAATTGCTTCTTCAGGAATATCTTGCCCTTGGGCCCGCTTTTCTTCCATGGCGATGGTCATCCCCGGAATGAGTGATCCCCAAACGGCGTTCGTATTGAAGAATTGTGTTTGCCGTTTTAAGGCATCTTTTAAATCATCAGAATTTTTGTAAACTTTTCGCAAGATTGGCGAAAGGGCGAGCCCAAACGAAACCCCTTGCATACGCTCAAATGAATGATTTGTCTCTGCCAACAGCCACCACATGAACCATGATTTAGTGATGTCACGGCGGGTGATTTGTTTCGTATCAGTTGAAGATTTTGTTGATGTTGTCATGACTTATTCCTCCCTCGATGTTTGGTGATTCTTAGCAGTGAACGTAATATGCAGGTATGCGAAGAAAAGGCCTGCTAAGGCAATAGCCAAAGTTGGGATTTGACTATATTGTTCTAAAAAGAAACCAGCTAGAAAATATGGTAATAGACTACGTTTGCCGATTTGCTGAACGATGATGGCAAAACCAACAGCAGGCAACATGGAACCCGCTAAACTTAAGCCATTAAGCGCTGCCTTAGGAATCATATCGATGATTGGACCAACGTGGGCAACCCCAAAATAAAGGACAAGTGCAATTGGAACTGCGTATAAGACAAGCTTGTAAAGTGTTGGATACAGAACAGATGTTATAAACATGCCACGATAATTACCCTTGTCGATTTCGCGATCAGTTTTGTGTGCTAGGAACCCGTTAATAATGAATTCAACGTTTGTTAATTGGACCCCAAGCAATCCGATTGGGACAGCTAAGGCGACAGCAGCACCCGTGTTGACTTTAGCAACAACAGCAACTGAGCACGCAATAAGTGCTGCTAATGTTGGATCTGACGGCATCGCACCGCCGGGAGCTAGCAGTCCGAGATACATAAGTTGTAACGCAGCTCCCACAATCATGGCAGTAGGGACGTCGTGTAGCACTAATCCAACCCAAAGGGCTGCTGGGAGTGGCGAAAATAGACCAAACACACCGAACGTATAACCAAAACGGCAACCCTTGAACCAGTAGAATAAACCAATTAGGAATGCTTGAAGCAGTGTAATCTTACCCATGGTAAACATCCTCCTTATATCTAGTTCAGGCTAAGTTATTGAAATGCTTTTTGATAATTTCGTCTAAGCTGACTGGCTTTTCATCAGGAACTCTTTGGAAGAATATGCGGACATGGTTTTCTTGAATAGCTAGAAGTTCCTTTGCCTCAAGTTCGGATAGTGCGACACTTTGATAGACTAACTTTCGATCAGCATTTGCGCCGATACCGCCAATTTGAACTTCATCAACTGAGAATCCTGCATCAAAACATTTTTTTAGATTATCGACTAGCTTGAAGAGAATGATATAACGGTTATCGCCTAGATCTTGGCTTTTTACCATATCAACGAAATCGTTGGGAGCCATCACTGAAACATCAATGTTAGATGGAGCTGCCATTTTGAAGACACGACTGAGATATTCGTTAGTTGCAAGATATTGGTCGACAATGACAATTTTATTAGCTTTGGTTTCATTGACCCATTTGGTTACGATTTGCCCGTGGACTAAACGATCATCTACGCGAACGAGCTTGATATTATCTTTGTATGACATAATGAAATCCTCCATTTTTTAAATGACTTATTCAACAAGTTTCTGATTAACATCAATAATGCCTTTTTGTGCTGCAGAAGAGACCTTTTGAAGATATTCGCTATAACTAAGATTTGACTGTTCTCGATCCAATGCTGCTTCCAAAACCATTGGTAAATTCATGCCGGCAAAACAGTTAAACTTAAGATCTTGCATGGCGGCAATCACGCTGTTTGTAGGGCTACCCCCAAACAGATCAGTCAACACCAAAACATGATCACCATTGGTAGAATGCGTCTTAATCTCATGTCGCAATTTTTGAGAAAATTCGTCAATGCTATCACCAGGATTCAAGACAAAAGAAGTGATATTTTTTTGCGGGCCGGCAATCACCTCAGCACTATTCAAGATGCCGTGTGCTAAATCGCCATGGGACGCTAAGATGATATAAATCATAGTCGTTCGTCCTCCTTACATTTAAATAAATTAAGTGTGGTTCTAAGCAAGCGAGGGGAAAATAGTTGAACCTGATTCATACGTTTACAAACCAGTCGCTCATTATGAACCGCTTACACTTTTATACAAGCAAGAAACGTGCCAACATGTGTCGACGCCGAGAAAACTTTTCTTTTGGCATGAATGTAGCAGATGCATGCTGCCAAGCAGAACAATTGTGTATTAGTTAACAAATGCTACAATGTGTTCGACAGATACTTTGGGCTGAACTAAATGTGTCGAGGGGAGATTAACATGAGTTTTGAAGCTGTAAATAGGGAATTGCGTGAAGAAACACAAGCTATTAGCGACTTAAGCGATATTAACAAAATCACAACTGACCGCATTGCTGAAAATCTTCATTTGAGCCGCACGACAGTCAGTCAGTACTTGAACGACATTTTAAAAAAGGGCGATGCCATTCAAATCAAGTCACGGCCAACCAACTTCATCAATCGGCAGATTTTTTCTGAACGTTTTTTCTCGCCGAAACAAACGATATATCCATCAGTAGCCTCACTAATAAAAGAGCAGGTTCGCCAGAAAAATGTTTTTTAGACTTTCATTGGCAATCAAGAAAGTATGAAGGAAATCATTGAGCGGCTCATCACAGCGGAAAATTACCCGCCAAACGGGCTACCTGTCATGCTTTCAGGCAACACAGGTGTTGGGAAAAGCTATCTTGCCAAGCTCACCTATCAGTATTGCGTTCAGGAAGGTTTGTTGAAGAAAGATGCACCATTCGTTGTCTTAAATTGTGCACAGTATTATCACAACCCAGAGTTGCTCTCAAGCAACTTATTTGGATATGCGAAGGGCAGTTTTACAGGAGCTACGACAGATTTCAAAGGAATGCTGGAGTCAGCAAATGGCGGCGTTTTGTTTTTGGATGAGTGTCACCGTTTAAATCCAGAAAGTCAGGAAAAACTTTTTTCGTTTATGGATACCGGTAATTTCGAGCGAATGGGAGAAAACGCGGTGTCGCGATCAAGTAAAGTTCGCTTGATCTTTGCCACGACTGAGAATCTGCAAGAAAATTTTTTGCAGACATTTCTTCGTCGTGTACCAGTCGCTGTCACATTGCCTGATCTGAATAATCGCTCTAAGGCAGAATTAAAGATGTTAATTTTCCAAACATTCATTGAAGAAAGCCGGCGTTTGCAACGCTACTTCAGGGTTGCGCCGTGGATCATCAATCACCTGTTCAATTTGAAGTATAAGAATAATATTGGGGAACTTAAAACAACGATTAAACTGATTTGTGCGCATGCTTATAGCCAAGATCAAATGAATAGTGACATTGAAATTTCGTCAGATAATATTGGTAATAGTTTGCTACAACGATTAACGGCCGTGAATAACCAAGAAGAAATATGTAGTGAAGTAGTTAACTTTACACCGGAAAGTCGCCTGACCGACTTCGTTGATACGACGATCAGTGAGAATTCTAGAGTCAATGATTTGATGACGCATCTTTGTGACGTGGAGGGGGAATTTCAAAATGATAAGCTGACGGCAGCCATGGTGATTGAAATCATTTCTCGTGAATCTAGAGCGTTAATGGATGAAATGGTTCATCGAGATAAGCGTGATCACAACGAATCTCTTAAGTACTTAATCAATATTATTCAACAGTTGTTTGATTACTTAGGAAGCTCGCTTTTTGTAAAAATCAAAGGTAATGCAGTGATTGCCTTTGCCAGCTTCATTTATCTTAAGCAAGAGGTTGATCTGGCCTTAACGGTGAAAGCTGAGAAAAGTGTCCATAATCTTTTGGAACTTGCGAAACAAAATGCGACGGTCGAGTATCAAGTTTTAAAGTCTTTTCTTGAATTGATCAAAACAAAGCTGGATTTTCGAATGGGTGAAGTTGATAAACTCCTTCTCCTAGGCTATCTCATTAGTCTTAACCTCAATTACAAAACCAGCAACAAGCATGCGATTATTCTGGCCCATGGGTACTCAACAGCTAGTAGTATTGCAGACGTTGCCAATCAGTTTTTAAACAAGAAAATTTTTGACTCATATGATATGCCATTGAATGTTTCGATCCAGCAAGTGAATGATTATATTCAACAGTATATTCACAAAAATGATTGCCATAAGGGTCTCATTATTTTGGTAGATATGGGGTCATTGATGGTATTGCCTGATTCGTTGAAGGCTAATATTAACGGACCATTGCTGGTTATTAACAATGTATCTACGCAGCTCGCTCTTTTTGTCGGAGAAAGTATAGAGAAGAATATCGCATTTAATGAAATTGGTAAGTTGATGACTGATAAGCTTACTCCAGAATATAGTTTAATCTATCCGGTCATTAAGAAGAGTCCAATGATTATTACGACATGTCATACTGGAATTGGTTCCGCAAAACAAATTCAAAGTTTGCTTGAGCATAGTATTCCAACCAGTCTTCATTACAAAATTGAAGCTGTGGACTTGGAATATCTCAAAAAATATGGCGATAGCAACTCTGTTTTTGAACAGTATGATGTTAAGGCCATTGTTGGTACGAGTGATCCGCACATTAAAAGGGTTCCCTATATAGCACTTGAGAATCTCATCGCCGGAGACGGTACGTCTGTGGTTAAGACACTATTTCCAGACGTCAAAGACATGGCACTTTTGAAACGTATCAATAATTATCTTGTCGAAAATCTTTCAGTGGAACGGCTTCTGTCTGCTGTCACAATCCTAGATGCTACCAAGGTGATCAGTTCGGTTAGCGATATGATGACAGAGCTTGAAGAGAATACAGGAATTCGTCTGACAAATAATCAACGTGTGACGCTTTATGTTCATGTAAGCGCTATGATTGAACGACTAATCAGAAATGAACCACCACTGGTTTATAAGGTTGTTAGCAGCGAAGAAAGAAAGCAAGGATGTACTAAAATCAAACGGGCTTTGAGAAATATTGAAAGCTCATATGGGATCAAAGTCGATCAAAATGAGTTGAACTATCTCTATGACATTGTGTTTCAGCTATAGATTATCTTTGGATGGACAACACAAAGGGAAAGACAATCAAAATGGATCAATCTATTAGACTCAATCAACGGCAAATCAATAAGTTGGTGCTAACGCAAGGCATGCGACAGTCAATTCAGATGTTGCAATTAGACGCCGTTGATTTAGATGCATATCTCAAAAACGTTGCTGAATCGAACCCTTTTATTGAAGTACGCTCTCATCTTGAGCGGGCAGAAGATTCATTATCTGGCGCAACATTTGAAGAAATGTCGGCTGGGAGCAGTACCGAAAATCTTTTTGATCATTTATTAATGCAAGTTCAACTTTCACTAGCTGGGAATCCTTTGCGCCAAATCGTCGTTTATTTAATCAATCAATTAAATAACAATGGCTATCTGATTCTGGAGGATAGACAGATCGTGGATGAGATCGGTATTTCTCCCGAAAAATTGACCGAAGCTATGCGGTTACTGCAGGGACTAGATCCCCCCGGAGTTGGCGCCCGTAATCTTCAAGAGTGTCTATCACTGCAGGCCCATCGTGATACTGGCATACCAAAGGGAGTTATTGCCATACTTGATCAGGATTTTGAACTGCTAGTTTCGCATGATATGACACGCATTTGCGAAAAGAACAATTTGTCGACGACCGAACTACACAATGCGCTTGACTTCATAAAATCTCTTTCGGCTGCTCCTGGGAAAGTATTTGAGCAACCGCAACCAATTTCGTATATTATTCCAGATGCAAGGCTGAGTGTTACTAATGATGGTCAACTTAAACTATGGCTGACAAAGTGGGGTCGCCCTGAGCTGGTATTTGCAGAAAAAACTTATCAAGACCTGAAAAAATCAGCAGATTCAGCGACACAACAGTACCTTAAAGAAAAGCACGAGGAGTATTTGTCCCTGCAACACGGTCTACAACGCCGCGAGGAGACTTTACTTGCGACAGTTAATCAAATTGTTGTGAACCAACATGCATTTTTATTACATCAAGCGGCTTTGGCACCGTTACTTCTTAGAGATGTTGCAAAAGCACTTCAAGTCAACGAATCGACTGTGAGTCGAACAATTAAGGGGAAACATTTACAGACAGATCTTGGCATTTTTGCCTTTAAGGACTTTTTTTCGAAGCGTACACAGGCTGTATCAAGTAGTGCCTATCATTCTGTTGATCAGTTGAAATTTACAATGATGCAGTTGATTCAGTCTGAAAATAAAATGTGTCCAGCAAGTGACAACCTTTTAGTCAAATGGTTGTACGAAAAAGGCTTTGAAGTTGCTCGGCGTACGGTGACCAAGTATCGCAATGAGCTCGGGCTTCCTGCTGCTTCAGCGCGAAAATCGAGATGACTGAAATAAAAAAATTTTTCGTGCTCATAGTCGTTAACTGGACTGATAATTAAAAAATGGATTTGCAACAAAAAGTGCCTGCCATTCGTGGAACTTGAATGAACGACAGGCGCTCTTTGTTGCAATTTTTTTGACATCATGATTCCAATTATCAGATAGTCTTCAAAATCTGTTCTGGTTCACCGACATGTGAGATAGGCATCTCCATAAACGCACTATGCGACATAGTTGATTGTAGAAGCGGTCACAAGAAAGTCGTATCACTTTTAGTCTTAAACATGATCAAAGTATATTAGAGGAGTTGAATCTAGTTTACGAGGACAATCTTTATGTCCTCTTCAAAGGACAAAATTCTGTAAGCGCTTTCTAAGCTACCTGAGATAATGATGATGGAAGGAGATGGGACCAGATGACCACCGATCTTGCGCAGTCAGTGATTCATCTACTTCAAGACCAACAAGGTTTCATAACTTCTAATGAGCTGGCCAGAAAACTTCAAGTTTCTTACAAAACAATTCAGAGGGTTGTGAGCCGCATCAATAGCGGGTATGGCAGCAACATGATTACTTCTGAGAAAGGTCGTGGATACAAGCTAGACTATGAACGATTTCTTTTAAGCAAACTAAGTGGAAAATCTCCTGGAGATCATTCCTTACCGGCGGAAAGACAGAAGGCACTGCTAAAAAAGTTGCTACTCGCAGCACCTTCCAAATTGAAAGTCGGTCAGTTAGCCGAAGACTTCTTCGTCAGTGAATCTGTCATTCAAAGCGACGTCAGCTCTTTGGAACTATGGTTGAGAAAGTATGACTTAAGTATCACACGGGTTAACAGAACACTAAGTATTCGAGGTGACGAGAAAGACATCCGTGATGCCTTGATGGAGGTGATTCTAGGTTTGAGTAAAGACACAACGATGAATTTTGAAGCGATGACGCAAGGATTAGCTGAACATGATACGACATTTGCACTCAAACAAGTGGATGTTGTTGCCCAGTTTTTAAAGGCTGCTCTACCTTATCCTTACGATGTGAACTTGTTTTCGCATATCTATGTGCTGATCAGCAGAATTCGAAAATTTGTCAAACTGCCCATTGAAGATCAAGACATCACAAGACTGAAAGAAAAAGTGCATAACTATCCGGATCTATTCAGCGTGAGTGAAATGGTAAAGCGCAATTTGGAAAATTATCTTGGAGAATCAATCTCGGAGAATGAAGTCTATTACCTATTTCAGTATTTGATTTCTGCGAGATTTACCGGAACGGATTTCAAAACAAAAGCAGGGACATCCGCTTACACGTTTTCTGAAGCACTCATAGAGTTGGTTTCTCATGATATCCAGTTGCCTGACGATAAACCAGCAATGATTGAAGAACTTGTCCCGCATGTCGCGCCAATGCTGAATCGGTTAGAAAATAATATTCGTCTCCCCAATGCACTACTGAAAGAAATTCAAGGCGAGTATCCCAACGTTTACCATTCGGTTCTTCATGCTACTGACATCTTAGCAAAAGAGTATGGCTTACCCGAGATTTCTGCTGATGAAGTTGGTTTTCTATCACTCTACATTGCTAAGTACATGGAGAGTTTTAAGAAACCTAAGAAGGCGATCGTCATTTGCACAACTGGCTTGGGATCATCTGAATTGATCAGCGCGAAAATTCGAAAGGATCTTCCTGAGCTGGAAATTCTTGATGTCATTTCAAACCTGAACTTGGAAAAATCTTTAGCCAAGCACCCTGATGTTGATATTCTCATTAGCACCATCAATCTTCCTAAGCAAAAGCAGATTCCTCAGGTTTTAGTGAGTGCTATGTTTACGGGGAAGGATAAGAACAAGGTTGAAGAAGCATTGAGGGGGCGATGAGATGGGTAAGAAGTTTGCGATTCACATTGAATCAATTTCGCCTAATGCAGTGGGAACGATTGTTAATAAAACAACCATCCTTAGAACAATTTCTGATGCGTTATCAAAAGTGTCCGGACAGAGCGCTCCACAAATACAATCAGCGTTTATGGAGCGAGAAGGCGTAGGAAACACAGCGCTGGAGTCAGGTATCGCTATTCCACATGCTGTATTAGATGGGCGCCAAGTGCCGGTGCTAGGCGTCCTGAGCTATCCCAGCGGAGTTAAAGATTGGAAGGATTTGAATGGTCAACCCGTTACTCAGGTTTTGGCAATATTGATGGGTAAAGACGAAATTACAGAACAAGAAGCCAATGACATCAAAAGATTTTTTGTCAAATTGGCATCATCAGATTTTTTGCGGAAGATAGCTCGAAGCAAGGATTCACAAACAGTGGTTGCAGTCATCAAACAACAAATGGAGGAAGAATAACATGTTAGTATCTGGAGATCGGCTTTTACAAGTAGCTAAGGAACATCATTTCGCAATTCCAGCTTTTAATGCTGGGTCAGGTCAATTATTTACTGCGACCTTGGAAAAAGCTGAGGAATTGCAGGCTCCTTTCATTATGGCAATTCACCCGACAGAGCTTGATTTTCTGCGTGACAGTTTTGTCGCGCAGGTAATTGATGCGGCAAATCATACGGATCTGCCAATCGCATTGCATTTGGATCACGGGGCTTCTTATGAACAAGTAATTCATGCTATTCATCTTGGCTTTACTAGTGTGATGATTGATGCCTCGTTAACTGATTATGAGCACAATGTAGCTTTAACAAAGAAGGTTGTAGAAGCAGCTCATGCCACAGGCGTTTCGGTTGAAGCTGAGCTCGGCACCATTGCAGACACGGGTAACGATGTTGAGGGCCATCTAACAGACAATGTGAAGTACACGGATCCAGAAACTGCAAAGGAATTTGTTGAAGCGACCGGTGTGGATTCATTGGCTATTGCTATTGGCACAGCACATGGCTTGTATCCAAAAGATGTCAAACCGAAACTGAAGCCGGAGATTGCTAAGGCAGTAGCTGAAGTCGTGGATGTGCCACTGGTTCTGCACGGCGCCTCTGACAATCCGGACGATAAGATTGCAGAGGCTATTGCGTATGGCATTAATAAAATTAATATCTCAAGCGACATTAAAATTGCATTTGCAAAAGACTTGCGGACTGTTCTTAACGAAAACGATCCTGATGAAATTCGTGAACCTAAAGTACTCTTCCCATCGCCAATGATTGCAACTCAAAAAGTTGTTGCTCAAAAAATCAAGTTATTCGGGGATGTGGATCGAACAAAACTGTATTACCAAAATGAACCAGTTAACGAGATTCCGTATAATGTTAAGAATTTTCAAGTTGAACATTTTAGTGCTTGATGCAGTTTAAAGAAAAGGGGGGCCGATTTATGGAACAGATTGATGAAGTGCTTGATCCGAGACTAATCAAGCTCAATTTAAATGCATCTTCAAAGCGAGATGCTATTACGCAACTATCAGAGACCTTGAAAGATGCAGATTATATCAACGATGTCCCCTCTTTTGTTAAAGACATTTATTTAAGAGAAAAAGAGGGCATTACGGGTATTGGTGATGGGATCGCGATTCCGCATGGTAAAAGTGATTATGTAACCAAGGTAGGCGTTGCTATTGGTGTCTTTAACAAACCGATTGAATGGGAAACATTAGATGATGAAGGTGTGACCGTTGTCATATTATTTGCTGTCAGCAATAATACAGAATCTGCTCGTAATCAGCTAAAGTTACTTTCACTATTTGCTGCAAGGCTAGGACATGAGGACGTCATTGAAAAGCTTAAAAAAGCGACCAGTTCAGCAGAGCTTATTGCAGCTTTTACTGAGAAGGAAGGTTTAGGACAATGAAGATCGTTGGTATTTCTGCTTGTGCGGCAGGAATCGCACACACCTATATTGCAAAAGAAAAAATTCTTCAAGCCGCTAAAGATGCCGGTGATACGGTTCATGTTGAGACTCAGGGAACGATTGGAACAGAAGACGCGTTAACACCCGAAGAGATTAGTCAGGCCGATGTTGTCTTATTGGCAATTGACGTAAAAATCTCAGGAAGAGAGCGCTTTGCTGGCAAGAAAGTAGTTGAGGTTCCGACTGATGTTGCTATTAAGAGTCCCAAAAAGCTCATTGCCAAACTTCATGAGCTGACTGGGAAGTCCAGTTAAACGAGGTGGATACAAATGAAAAAGATTCAGATTAAGCAGCCTGCGCTTACTGCGATATCATATTTGATTCCTGTCGTGGTTGCGGGTGGGTTCTTACTTGCTGTTGGGAATATTATGGGTGGCAAAAACCTAGAAGCAGTCAAAGGCATGGCCAACATTTGGGATGCATTTTCGACCATGGGCGGTTTAATTCTCGGGATGTTGCCAATTGTCGTTTCAACAGGGGTCGCGTTCGCGATCGCTGACAAGCCAGGGATTGCACCGGGTTTGCTGGTTGGTCTTATTTCAAGAATTATTGGCGCCGGCTTTCTTGGCGGGTTAATTGGCGGTTATGTGGCAGGTTGGGCTGCAATGCTCGTGATTGCTTACGTGAAAGTGCCGAAATGGGCAGCTGGTTTAATGCCGACATTAATCATTCCATTTCTTGCCTCACTGATTGCTGGTCTGTTTATGTTCTATGTTCTGGGTGGACCAATTGCGGCTGGAACAGTCTGGCTCACAGGCTATATGAAGACACTGGATACAAGTCAGAAGTTCCTTTATGGCATGATCATTGGTGTTCTGGCGTCTGTGGATTACGGTGGTGCTATTAACAAGACTGTTTTCGCATTTGTTCTGGCATTACAAGCTGAAGGCATTAACGAACCGATCACCGTTTTGATTTTAGCATCTATGGTCACACCAATGGGCTACACACTAGCCTATTTCTTAGGAAAGTTGGTTCACAAAAATATTTATACACCGTTGGAAGTTGAAACATTAAAAACGGCTTTCCCCATGGGACTAGTCGAGATCACAGAAGGTAGTTTACCAATCGTTTTGAATGATCTATGGCGAAGCGTTGTTGCAACAGGTGTTGGCGGTGCGGTTGGTGGCGGGTTCTCGATGTTGTGGGGCGCTGACTCAAAGATTCCGGCAAGTGGCCTGTTCGCAGTACCAACTATGTCACGGCCATGGGCATTCATCGTTGCCCTGATCATCGGTAGCGTTGTCACTGCGCTCGTCTACTTGATTTTAAAGAAACCAGTTTCTGCTACGGACTTGCAAGAAGAAAAGGAAGAAGAGGACTTGAACCTCAAAGATCTTAAGATTTCGGATTGAAGTTAATGTAAGGAGATATGGCATGACGAGTGAGGCATTCATAGGAAATGAAGCTCAAACTTCTGGTGCTCAGACAATCCAATTTCTTGAAGGTAAAGCTACTGGTATGAAAGCCGTGCGGATGTATAACGAGGCTGGATTGAACTTATTGGTGGCGCCAGATAGAGGAATGGATATTCCAGAGTTGAAAGTACACGGGACAAACGTATCTTTTATGTCATCCACTGGTCTTGTGAACAGCACCTATTTTGTTGAGCATGGGACCACGGGATTTATGCGAAACTTCAATGTCGGATTTCTGACAACGGGTGGCCTCAGCTATATGGGAGCTTCTGGCGATTCGGAGCTAGGTCTGCATGGAACGATTGGAAATACTCCTGCTGAAAACTTTAGTCATCAATTAACAGCAACGGAAGTAATAGTCAGCGGTGCTGTTAGAGAAACAGCTATGTTCGGTGTGAATTTGGTGATGAATCGGAAGATCGTGATTCCCAAGAATGAAACAAAAATACGGATTCATGATGTCGTAATCAATGAAGGCGTTCACCCCGCCTCATTGATGATGCTGTATCATATGAATTTTGGTTATCCATTCTTTAGTCCTGAGTCACAACTAGTATTGAACGCGGCTAAAGTAACGGATCGTGATGGAGATGACGTAAATGATTGGAATCGGTTTGATCAACCGGCACCTGACACGACAGAAAAGGTCTACTTTCATGATTTTTCTGAATATGCAAACAAAGATTTTCAATACCGACTTTTAAGCCCCACGACCGGATTACAGGCAGTCATCACAATTTTCCCTTCTTTGCTATCAGTATTGAACGAGTGGAAGTTAACTCAGACAAAAAATTACGTACTTGGTTTAGAACCAGCTACGAATAATGTCAATGGTATTGAAGCGGCTAAGCGGTCAGGGAACTTGAAAATAATTGAACCGAATGAAAGGGTGACCTTTGACTTAGAAATTGCCTTTTCAAAACTGGAGGTGTAGATCTAGATGAAACGATCTGAAATCAATCAAATTTTGAAAAAATCAGAAATTTTTCTCAAGGAACATCTGGTGTTTCTGCCACCGTTTGCGCAATGGATGCCAGTAAACTGGCAAAATCTTGATAAATCCTATCAAGAAATAACGGATAATATGCTTGGCTGGGACGTAACTGATTTTGGCTCTGGAGACTTCAAGCGGTACGGACTAGTAGCTTTTACTTTCCGAAATGGAAATTATAAAGAGTCAGAAAAATATCCTAAACCATATTGTGAGAAAGTCTTGCTTTTGAATGAGGGTCAGGAGCTCCCATATCATTTTCATAGGCTAAAGGAAGAGGATACTATTAATCGAGGTGGAGGAAATCTCAAAATCACTGTTTGGAATTCTACTGAAGATGAGGCTTTGGATGAAGAGAAACCAGTTCATATCGTAAAGGATGGACACAAGTTGGTTCTGGATCCAGGGACGATTGTGACGCTTCATCCAGGGGAGAGTCTTACGACTACCACTGGCATTTATCACAAATGGAATGTCGAACCCAACTCTGGTGAGGTTATGGTTTGGGAGGTTTCTTCTACTAATGATGACAACATTGATAATCGCTTTCTGAAAGATGTGTCACGCGTGCCAGATATTGATGAGGACGAAAAACCATATCGGCTTTTGTTCGGTGATTATAAGAAGTTGTCATAAAGATATGCCTGAAGCCGTTTGTGCTTCAGGTTTTTTAACATGAAGATTGGTACTGACAGATTGTGTTCACGCTTTATTACTAAGCAGTCCCGCCATCGCGGGCTATGGAGGTCTTGAAATGACAAACGAGGTTGTTCTTGGTATTGATTTAGGTACAAGTTCAGTGAAGGTATTAGCCTTATTTCAAAATGGCAAATTTCATACACACGCTGAGCCGCTGACATTGATTCATCCCCAAAACGGATACAATGAACAGCGCCCGGAGGACTGGGTCACGCAAACTTTTAAGGCTATTCGAAGTACCTTGATGAACCACAAAATTTCGGGGGATGCTGTTAAAGCAATTAGCTTTTCAGGACAGATGCATGGGTTGGTTGCTCTAGGAAAAGATCAGCAAGTTCTGAGAAATGCTATTCTGTGGAATGATACGCGCTCAGCTGCGGAAGTTGAAGAGATTCAAAGTGGCATGGGGCAAGCTTATATTGATATCACAGGCAATCGTGCAGTTGAAGGTTATGTCCTTCCTAAACTGTTGTGGTTGCAAAAACATGAACCGACGATTTGGAATCGAATTGACAAAGTGCTGCTGCCCAAAGATTATCTCCGATTAAGAATGACCGGAAGTCTTGGCACTGATTATTCGGATGCAACAGGCACAGGTTATCTGGATATTGGTAGTGGGAAATGGAGCCGGGCAGTTCTTGAGCATTTTGGAATATCGCTTGATTGGATGCCAAGATTGATGGATTCAGGCGAGATTGTAGGCGGGCTAACCCAAGCCGCGGCTGATGCTAGCGGACTTTTGACTGATACGCTGGTCACAGTTGGTGGTGCTGATAATGCAATGGGAGCAATTGGCGCTGGTGTTGTAGAAGAAGACCAACTGATGTCGAGTATTGGCACATCAGGTGTCATGCTTCATCCAGAGAAGAAGTTGCGTTTAAAGTATAATGGCAGTCTTCAACTGGAGAGACATGCGATTAAGTCACGTTTTTATTCGATGGGGGTCACATTAGCTGCGGGTAATTCGTTGAGCTGGTTCCGCGACACTTTTAGTAGGGATAAGTCGTTTGAAGACATCGTTCAGGATGCTGCCACATCGTCAATTGGTGCTCATGGCGTTTTGTTTGCGCCATATTTGTCAGGAGAGAGAACGCCATATTTTGATCCGCATGTTCGCGGTGGTTTTATGGGCATTTCTAATGGCACTAGTTTTAATGATTTTGCTAGGGCCGTTTTAGAAGGAATTGTCTTTTCGCTTAACGATGTTCTTAATCTATATAGACAATTTGAGGTGCTGCCAAGTGAGATTATTGCAATTGGTGGTGGTGCAAAAAATACATTTTGGGCACAAATGCAAGCCGATGTTTTTGATTTACCACTCAAAGTGCCAGTCGTTGACGAAGGTCCAGGTTATGGGGCAGCAATCGTTGCTTCTGTGGCCGGCAATTGGTTTTCAGATGTTGATTCGGCCATTAACGAGTTGGTGAAATATGACGTCAAGTACACACCTATTGCGGGTAACCGTGACGCCTACGAGGATGTTTATAAAGAGTATCGCCAGTTTTATCGCCGACTTGCATAAGATTTGTGAGTTATAGAAGACGCCTGAATTGATTGGGCGTTTTTTGATAGTTTTAAAAACTTGTTGATGTTTATAACAGACACAATCTGTCGTGTCACACCCGTGTGCCAAAATCACAATTAAGTTTGAAAGCGGAATCATTTAGTATAGAGACTGTAAGATAGAAAAGAGGAGCAAACATTATGGCAATGTTCACAAAAGATAATATGGTCATGGATCTCCAAGGAAGTACTCAAAAAGAAATTCTGGAAGATCTAGCTAAAAAGGCTTATGAAATTGGCGCAGTTAAAGATGCCACCACATTGGTATCAGATTATTTGGAGAGAGAAGCAGAATCAACAACAGGGTTTGGCAATGGCGTTGCGATTCCACATTCAAAGGCAGAGAACAACGTCACAGCAACCATCATCTTTGGGAGAAGCAAACAGCCAATTGAATGGCAATCACTTGATGGACAACCCGCTAATACATTTATTAGTTTGATTGTTCCAGCAGCCGAAGCAGGTGTTCATTTGCAATTGTTAGCAAAACTCAGTCGTCAGTTAGTTCATCCCGAATTTGTCGATGTGTTAAAGAATGGCAGTCAGGATGAAGTTTATGAATTGATTGCAAAGACGATCCAATAATCACTGCATAAAACAATGTCAATAAAGGAGGAGAACATGATGGCTGACTTGAAGATTGTTGGCGTAACAAACTGTCCTGCTGGGATAGCACACACGTATATGGTGGCCGAAGCAATTGAGCAAAAAGCTAAGTCCCTAGGATATGAAGTTCATGTCGAAACGCAAGGGGCAAATGGCGTTGAAAACAAGCTAACAGATGCTGATATTGCGGCTGCTGATTATGTTATTTTGGCGTTAGGTAAAGGCATGAGTGCTGAAGACAAGGCACGATTCAATGGTAAACAGGTCATTGAATTGCCTGTTTCTGAAGCCCTTAAAAAGATTAATGTTATTTTTGATAATTTACATGATGAAGCACATTTGTACACGGCCTCTAAAGTCCAGTTAGGTGATCGTAAGCAAACAGATGGCATTATGAGTCATTTGATGGCTGGTGTCTCTGCAGCATTACCGTTTGTTATCGGTGGTGGCTTGTTGATGGCCTTGGGTAGCTTGATGGTTCAATTTGGAGCTGCGAATGTTGCTCCGAAGGCTGGGCAAATGGCCTCACTTGCATGGGTGTTGAATACCGTTGGTGGATTAGGCTTTACAATGATGATTCCGATCATGGGCGCCTATATTGCTTATTCAATAGGTGATAAACCAGCTTTAGCACCGGCCTTCTTAGTAACGTATCTAGCCAATACCCCAGATATTTTAGGAACACAGGGAGGCGCTGGTTTTCTCGGTGCGATTGTTATCGGCTTGAGTATAGGTTACTTTGTTAAGGCATTTAGGAAAGTTAGGTTAGGCAAGACGTTCCAGTCGACATTGGGCTTTCTCATTATTCCGTTCGTAACGCTTTTACTTTTTGGATTAGTGACGTACTACCTTTTGGGACCGGCAATGGCTTGGTTAATGGCAGCATTACTGGGTTTCTTGAGAAGCATTCCACCAGAAATGAAGATTGCTGGAGGATTCTTAGTAGGGGCGATGCTGGCCTTTGATATGGGTGGCCCAATCAACAAGACCGCTTGGTTCTTTGGATTTTCACTGCTCAGTTACCATGTTTATACATGGTATGGGATTGCTGGCGTTGTCACTGTATTACCGCCAATGGCAGCTGCGATTGCGACATGGATTAAACCTGGTTTGTTCACCAAGCAAGAACGTGAGTCAAGTTGGCCTGCAATGTTAGTCGGAATGACAGTTGCAACTGAACCAGCGATTCCTTACGCGTTAGCCGCACCAGTGCCAATGATTACTGCGAATACATTGGCCGGTGGGATTGCCGGCGCAATTTCGATGGGACTTGGGGTTGAACGTTTGGCACCGGGACTTGGTGTCTTTGATCCATTGATTGGCTTGTCTCGGCCGGCATGGGCATACTACATCGCTTTAGCAGTTGGTTTAGTCTTAAATGTTTTGTTTGTCATTGTTTTCAAGTCAGCGTGGCTCAAACGACAAGAACGCAAAAATGGCATTATTAGCTTAGACAATCAGCCACAGAGTACGATTGTCGGTAATGGCACTAGCGTTTCAGCAGCGCCGACGCAAAGTGCTCAGACAGCAAAGACAATGTCTCCTGAAGCCGCAAAGAAATAGTTATTAAACACGATGGGTGCAGGGGCTGATGTCTCTGCACCTTTTTAGAAAGAAGCGATGCATTTTGACAAAATATGATTTTGATCGGGTAATTGATCGACATGGCACGTTTAGCACACAGTGGGATTACATTGCAGATAGATTTGGGCGAAATGATATTTTGCCATTTTCCATTTCTGACACGGATTTTCCAGTACCTGTTGAAGTTCAGGACGCGTTGCAAAAACGGTTCGCTCACCCTATTTACGGTTATACTCGGTGGAATCACGAGACGTATAAAGACAGTATCGTTCATTGGTTCGAGAGAGATGGCCACACCAAGGTAGATTCAGATTGGATTGTTTATAGTCCAAGTGTTGTATTTGCAATTGCAACGCTGATTAGGATGAATTCACAGGTTGGTGATGGCGTGGCAGTCTTTACGCCAATGTACGATGCCTTCTATGGTACGATTGAAAAGAATGATCGGATACTGATGCCAATTCGCTTGGAAGCGGCAGATGCAGGTTATCAGATTGATTGGGACAGTCTTGCAACTGTCTTGGCCGAAGAACGGACGAAAGTATTTTTGCTAACAAACCCGCACAATCCTACTGGTCGAGTCTTCTCAAAAGCCGAATTGAAAAAGCTTTACGATCTTTGCCGAGTTAATCATGTTTTCTTGATTTCAGATGACATTCACCGCGACATGGTTTACCTGCCACATGCTTATGAACCGATTACAAATATTGGCACGGAAAATGTTGCGCTGTGTTGTTCAGGTTCGAAAACATTCAATACGCCTGGACTGATTGGCTCATACGTCTTTTTACCTGAACCGACTTTGCGAGCGCAGTTCTTGACAGAATTGAAACAAAAGAATGCCTTGTCATCGGTCAGTATCTTTGGCATGTTGGCACAAATTGCGGCTTATAATGGATCTGAAGACTATGTTCAACAACTGACTGCTTATACTAAGCATAACTTAGAGACGGTGGCCAGTTACCTGCGACAAAACTTACCCGAAGTCAAGTTTTCACTTCCAGATGCGACCTATTTGGCTTGGATTAATGTGAGCGGATTGAATATCAGTTCAGACACATTGCAACGTCAATTAGTTGATGTCGGACATGTGGGGATTATGCCTGGAAAGACATATGGCGATGCTAGGTATTTGAGAATGAATATTGCCTGTCCACAAGAAAAGTTATTGGATGGCTTGGAACGGCTAAAGAAGGGAGTTAAAGGATAACATGTTACCCCTCAGAGAAGTTAAAATCTTACGCCTATTGTCCCAGCAAGATTTCTCTGGGGATGAATTGGCGAAGCAGTTAAATGCATCTCGGCGAACAATCGTCCGAGACATTGCCGCGATTAATGATGAAATTCAAACTAATCGTATTGGCAGAATTACAACGCAGAATAAATATCATCTGACAACGCTGAATCCCGGTAAATTGACCACACTATTAAACACAAGTCGTGATGAAGCAAATGAAATATTACTTCGACTATGTATTCGGCGAACAGTAGCAATGGGCGATTTGACGGCGGACATGTTTCTGTCGCGTGCTCAGGTTGCTGATTATCTTGTTGAACTAAACAGTGATTATCATGATCTTTTTCATATATCCAGTCGCCCAGGAACTGGCGTGACGATTAATATGAAACGGTTAACACGGATCGGTATAGCGGCTGACTGCATTTTTGAATTTCCACAATTACTGGACAAAGTTGTGCCGGAAGTTGAAAACACGCAACGAGTCATCACTTATTTGACAGCAAACCCTTGTCCTTATCAGGAGTGGGTCATTGATAGCCAGTGGCGAGCGCAGGTAATCAGCGCCTTCGTTTGCCTGCCACCGTCAAAGACACATTCGTCCGAAGCATTGACAACTACTTTGGTGCACCAGTTTGTTCAAGGCCGTGCAGATCTTTTGGCAAGTTTAATGTCAAAACACGAAAGTATTGTACAAAAATTCTCTCAAACAGCCGACAAGTTTCAATTGGAAGCAATTGGACAGAAAACACTGGAGTCATTGTTCACTCACTTTGGTCGTGAGTGTGCATTCCCGCGGCCTCTGAGTACTTTAAGCAACTTTGATATTACAAGACTTTCTGCTCAAAATCCTGTTGCCTTTGATTTTGCACAAGCAGTTACAGTTGAACTATTAAAGACAGATAATCGAATGTGGATGGATGCAAACTTCTTGGCTCTGTATATTGTTCAGGCAATTAATCAGCGAGAAGTAAAACCGGTTAAAATTCTTTTTTTGGCGCCTCGTATGTCGTTAGCCCAAATTAATTCAACGATTATTCAGCAGAAGCTGCATAACATTGTACTTTATACCGTTCATAGTTTGACAGATGCAGAAACTGCATATACCAAACATCATTTTGATTTAGCCATTGCTAATGTTCGAAATGACGTCATTGAACAATCTTCAATTAAATTTTCCTTGACGTTTTCGGCTGTTGCCTCTGATGAAGACATTGCAACACTCGAGCAGTTAGTCAATGGTCAGTATTATCATGACAATATCGCAGCAATGCTCGCACCAAATCATTTTGTCAACGTAACCAGAGCAGACAAGTTTTTGCCTGTGCTGAGAAAGGGGCTACAAAGTTTCAACGAAACAGGATTGCTGACTGATGCAGATCTAGTGAAGATCGTTGAACGCGAAGAGGCTGGCAATCAATTAATTTTAAACCACATTTCTATTCCGCATATTGTGACATCTAGTGTCTCAGATTATCGCTTATTTGCGATTAAACCCGATCGAGCGATCACTGTTGAAAATCAGGAAGTTTATTTAATGGTTATTGTTCTGGTTGGCACCTCGCAAGCAGAGAAAAATACAATTTTTAGTTATTTATATCAAACGTTAAGAAAGTACACGGTCACGAATATTAGACAGGTTCAAACCTATCAGCAAGTTATTGAATTGCTTAAGGGCATGATGCAGTTTGATGGCTGAAGTTTGGGCGAAGGCTTAGGATCAACAACATCGTTTTGCCTTTGATAAGACCTCTAGTTTGAATGTTTGTTTTAAAGCCTCCAACCACAAAGTTTGGAGGCTTTTTGCTATGAAGATACTGATAACGCCGTCATTGTAACAACTGTTTGAAGATATTTAAGAAAGTGAAGTCACTTCTTATTTGCTGTGTGTGATCCAGCAATAACAATGAATTTCCGGCTAAAGAAGTTGTGCCGGAAAAATTGTATTTTTGTCCCGGAAAAAGATATACCAATGTAACCGCTTGCTGACATGCAATAATGGAATTGTCAGGAGGTGGGGTACTTAAGTAGTCTGTGGGGGAAGGGGGCAATCATGAACGAGAAAATCAAACAATTGCTTGACATCTTATTGCAGCAAAAGAGCTACCTTACCGCATTGCAACTGTCCGAAATGCTAGGTGTAACTGAAAGGAGCATTCGAAACTATGTAAGAACCTTAAATAGCAGCGAGACACAGGCCCCTTTGATTGTTTCATCAAATAAAGGCTATAGGATTCAACGTGATCTGTATAACGAAAGTATCGAGAATCGGCTTTTTGCTAAAGACGATGCTGACCTGCTTTTCAAAATTGCCCTAATTCTAATGAACCAATCGACATTCATCACATTTGATGACCTTGCAGTTCAGTTGAATTACTCTGTTGAGAGTATTCGAAGTAAGGTGCAAGCTTTATTCTCAAAGATTCATGATATGAATCTACACGTTACGTTGGAATCACGAATCTTTACAGGTATTCGAATTTTAGGAGAGGAGAACCAAAAACGACTACTTCTAGAACAATTAATACCTATTGAAGAAATCGTAAAAGGAAATTTGACCGAGTCAACTTTTAAGTTATTAGGAAAGCTGTCAAGCAAAGAGGCTATCAACACAGAAATCAGCAGTATTGATACAGTTTTCTCACGGCACCATACGACGATGGACTTCATTGTCTACGCAAAGATTATTTGCCATATGATCATTGCTGTGAGCCGTTACAAAGATGGCCATTCGATTAGCTTGTCTGAAGTTGGCAGCAACAATAAGAGTCATCCTGAATTTCAACTAGCTTCTTCTTTATTAGCGATGTCTGTTTTACCAATTAACAATGAAGCGGAAACAATGGCGCTTACGAATTATCTAATAGCCTTGCCGTTGAATATGCCAGGAGCGTTTGTGCCGGAAATGAATCAACTGCAGCGCAATCGGTTAGAAGCTTCATTAAAGAGGGCAGAGGAATATTATGGCATTCCACTTTATTCTAACGAGCGTTATCGAGCTCAAATCATGAATCATATCATGAGATTACTTGATCCGTTGGAAGAAAGTATACCGATTTTTAATCCATACTCTAAACAGACAAAAAGAGAATACCTGTTTGCCTATTCGATCGCATGTTTTCTCTATGATGACTTGGAAAGTGATTTTCGTTTACAAATACCCGAATCAGAAGTAGCTTATCTGGCTATTCATATTCAGCTTGTTTTAACTGAAGAAACAAAAAATGGCATCCAAACAAAATTAGTTTTTCAAGGTAAAAAAGCCGAGGGAGAATTGTTTCGGTACAAGATTCAGACCTATTTTCCCCGGATAGATATTAAGACTGTCACCCCAACAATGGTTCAGGCGGACTTGCAGAAGTACCAACTGATCATTCGCTGTGGTTTTCAGGAACCTGTGGCTGCTAATTCTAAAATTGTTGAGATTAGCAAAGAGATGAATACAAGAGACATCGCGAAGATTCAAAATTTTGTTGAAACCGTTGGCACAGCTTCTTTAATCCAACAGCTTGATTATCATCATATGAATGAATCTTCCAGTGAGTCTGCGATTGAGTATTTATTGAAAAAATCAGGGTACTTCAACCTTTTGCCATACTTCCAGAAGCGCGAGTCCATGTCACCAACAGACATTGGGCATCTTGTGGCGATGCCGCACCCGTTTTTAAAAGGGTCAGAGACGACTGCCAAGGTCATTATAGGGATTAATAGAACAGAAATTCCGTGGGGACATCAGAAGGTTAGATTAATTGTGATTTATATTCCTGCATCTGACCTTAAAACAAACAAAAACTTCTTTAATGACGTGTATGAGCACACAAGCAATTTAGCGGAAGTTCACGCCTTATTGGAAACCAAAACAAAAGAAGAATTTATTAAAGTTTGGAATAGAAAAGGAGATTATTCAAATGCTTTATAACATGGTTGATTTACTGAGTGTCGCATATAAAAATAATTTTGCCGTTGGATCCTATAATGTTGCGAACAGTGAGTTTGTTGAAGCAATTATTCACGCAGCAGAAGCTAAAAATGCACCAGCAATTATTCAGATTCATCCTAACGAGATCAATTTGGTGGGCGACGATTTCACTGCCTATGTCAGACAAGCAGTTGATCGTACGCGCATACCAATGGCCATTCATGTGGACCATGGGGCAACACTAGGGGATTGCGTACGCGGCATTCATAACGGATATACGTCAGTCATGATTGATGCATCAGCAAAGTCGTGGGATGACAATGTGGCACTTACCAAACAAGTCGTTGATGTGGCACATAGCGTGGGTGTTTCTGTTGAAGCAGAGCTTGGAACAATTGGGTCTAATGAACTTTCAACAGAAGGGACAGGTGTCAACACGATTCTCTATACCGATCCAGAAGACGCAAAGAAGTTTGTGAGTTTGACAGGTGTTGATACTCTAGCTGTCGCAATTGGTACGCGTCACGGGCATTATAGTCATGTCGAAAAGCCGGAACTGCGAATTGATTTACTTGAAAAGATTCATGAAGCTGTGGATATTCCACTAGTCTTACATGGTGGATCAGACAATAAGGATGAGGAAATCAAAAAAACATACCTTCACGGTGTAGCAAAGATTAACCTTTCGACGGATATGAAAACCGCATTCTTCGCCCAACTACGCAAAAATTTGGATGACAACCCTGATGCCTATGAGCCAGATCAGTTGATGCCATCAGCTAGGAAGGCAGCGCAAGACATTGTTGAACACAAAATGGACCTTTTTAATTCTACCGGCAAAGCTGACCTGTACTAGAAATAATGATCGAGGAATCCAAGCTTGGAGGTGAACAAAATGCGTATTGACGAATTAATTGATATTAAGAATATTGATACTAGCATTGAACCAATGACGAAAGATCAAGCCATTGCACGCATGATCAATAAACTAAAACTGAATGGTTATGTTCAAGACGCAGATACATTCAGTAAGGCTATCTATCAACGCGAAAATGAGATTTCAACTGCAGTTGGATATGGCGTTGCAATCCCGCACGCTCGAACTAGCGCGGTTAAAAAATCAACGATCAGTGTCTTTAGAGATCTCTCTGGTATTCCGTGGGGACAGGAAAAAGTTAATTTAGTGTTCATGATTGCTGCTGAGGAGGACGCTTCAGACGAACATTTGAAGATGTTGTCAAAGATCTCGACTTTTTTAATGGATGAGAGTTTTCGAGCTAAATTGATAACTGCAGCAGACCCTAATGAAATGTACGAAATTCTTGTTCAAGAGGATGCTAAGAAAAATACTGAAACAGATATTTCGCAAGCACGAGAAGCTGCTGGAAAGTATCTTGTCGGGATTAGTGCTTGTATGACCGGTATTGCACATACGTATATGGCGGCTGAGGCACTGGCCAATGAGGCTAAAAAGCGAGGCATGCGGGTCAAAATTCAAACCAATGGTTCTACTGGTGTTGAAAATAGACTTACCTCAAAAGATATTGAAGAAGCTGACGCGATTGTGGTGGCGCATGATGTCAAAGTTGATACCACAGTTTTTGGCTCAAAGCCTTTCTTGGACGTACCTGTTAAGCGTGCCATCGACCAACCGAGTTCAGTTGTTGATCAAGCTTTAGAGAAAGATGCAACAAGTCCAAAATCTGCTCCGACGCATAAGAACCTTGAAGCAGCTTTAGGGAAAGAAACCAAACCTGAAGAAGATTTGACTGGGGGCGGCAAATTTGCCCGCGCTTTTTACACACACATCATGAGTGGTGTGTCCTATATGATTCCATTTGTTGTCGTCGGCGGTATCTTTATTGCCATTTCCTTTATGTTTGGTATCTACGCTTCAGATCCGAAGAGTGATCAGTACAATATTTGGGCAGCATTTTTCAATGAAATCGGCGGTAATGCGGCCTTTAAACTCTATGTTCCGATTCTCGGTGGCTTTATTTCTTGGAGTATTGCAGATAAAGCAGGCCTAGCCCCTGGTATGATCGGTGGTATGATGGCCGTCAATGGCGGGTCAGGCTTCTTAGGGGGCATGGTCGCTGGTTTCTTAGCTGGGTATGTTACTCGATTCATTGTCAAAAAGACACAGAATGTTCCTCACTCATACAAAGGTATTATGGCGGTATTAGTGATCCCGCTCGTAGCAACCTTTATTGTCGGGCTCGTCATGTTTTTCCTTCTAAATACACCAATGTCGAATATGATTGGGTTCCTGACAAACTGGTTGAAATCCATGACGGGCGTGAATGCTTTCTTGATGGGAGCACTTCTTGCCGGCATGATGGCCTCCGATATGGGTGGTCCAATCAACAAGACTGCTTCGGCTTTTGGACTTGCAATGTTCGCTTCAAAGATTTATGGACCTTCAGCGGCATTGATGGTTGGTGGTATGGTTCCTCCGCTCGGCATTGCACTTGCAACCGTATTGTTTAAGCGCAAGTTTACAATCCAAGAACGCGAAGCGGGCAAGGCTAACTGGGTATTGGGAGCAAGTTTCATTACAGAAGGCGCAATCCCATTTGCCGCAGCCGATCCATTAAGAGTTATCCCAGCAAATATTATCGGCGGTGCAGTCGGTGGCGCACTCTGCATGGCAGCAGGTATTACTTTGCAAGCACCACATGGCGGGATCTTTGTCATCCCAATTGCTTGCAACAAGCCAATTCTTTATATTGGTTGTATCTTAGTTGGAACAGTCATTACGGCGCTCATTTTAGGCTTTACCAAAAAGACTTTGAATGAGCAGCAAATGAATCAACGGATGGCTGCCGGTATTATCTAAGCTTTATGCAAATCTCAAAGTGAATATGGCGGGTTATTTGTCCTCAGAAAGTTCGGTTATAGTTGCGACTATACCGGGCTTTTTTAATGCTGTTTATTTGAGCAATTTTAATTTTTAAACCGTAAGCGTTTACAAAGTGAAAATTAGATGCTACTATGATGTCGAGATGACCGGACGTCTAGACAAATAAAAGTGTGGAGGTTTGTATGACAAATTGGATCAGTCTTGCTGGAAAAAGAGTTGTGATCACAGGTGGCAGTTCTGGTATAGGCAGCATAATCGTCAAGCAAATGCTGGCAAGTGGTGCGAAAGTATCCTGTCTTGACGTTAAGCCATCGGAGTATGAAGGCCAATATTTCTTTTTTGAGTGTGATATTAGCGACCAAAATCGTGTGAACGCGGCGATTAACTCAGCAGCTGAAAAGATGGGTGGGATCGATGTCTTGATCAATGACGCTGCGATTAACTCGCCTAAGATGATTTACGATTTTTATGGCGAAGAGGCGGGGCATCAATATGATGATCGAGATTTTGATAGACACTTTGACATCAACGTGAAAGGGGTACTTCATTGCGTTCAAGCGGTTATGCCACATCTGTTGTCAAATAACGGTGGCACCATTATTAACATGAGTTCAGAAGCCGGGAGTGAAGGGTCAGTTGGTCAAGCACTTTATTCGGCAACAAAGGGGGCGGTGAATGCCTTAACATTCTCAATCGCAAAGGAACTGGGTCCGAAAAATATTCGGGCGGTAGCGGTCGCACCAGGAATTAATGAACCGACGCCGATGGGGAATAGTCAGCATGTAGCAGATCTTGGCTATACACGCGGGGATTTTAAACAGAGTCGAGAAAAACAGGCTGAAAAATATCTGAGCAATATTCCGCTGAGACGCGTAGGGCGATTGAGCGAAATAGCTGATTTGATTATCTATCTTGCCAGTGATCATTCTAGTTATATTTCTGGCACAGTGGTCAACATTACTGGAGGGAAGTCCCATGGGTAATTCTAATAAGCGTGAACCATGGATCATTCTTGTATCACATGGTCACATGGCTAAAGAAGTTCTAGCTAGCGCGGAAATGATTATGGGCAAGCTAAAAGAAGTTAAAACATTTTCGCTAATTGAGGGGGAAAGCCCAGAGAAATTGATCCATCAAATGATGGCAAGTTTGCGAGATGCTCCGGAGAATTCAATCATTTTAGTTGACTTACTCGGGGGAACACCATCGAATGTCATTTCAAAGATAGCAAGTCAACACGACTATGCGGTCGTTACGGGCCTGAATTTGGGAATGTTGATCGAAGCGGAGATGTTGCGATATCAGAATAAGGACAATGATCCGCGTCAAGTAGCAGAGAAGCTTGTTGAATCGGGCAAGAAAGGCATTGTTGATTTGAAAAAGAGGTTGGCAGAAACCTCAATTGAGGAGGGGGAATTGTAATGCTGGATGGTGTGAAATTAACCAGAATTGATTATCGGTTGATTCATGGACAGGTCATCACGAAATGGACTAATAAAGCCGCAGCGAATCGAATCATTGTCGTAAATGACGAACTGGCTAAAGATAAATTTATGGCATCTGTGTATACGATGTCTGCACCACCTGGAGTTAAGGTACAAATTGCAACAATTGATCAATTTGTAAAAGCATCTTTGAAAGCGGATTCATCACTCGATAAGGGCAATATTCTACTTTTGTTCCGGTCTATTGCCGATGCCCTGACTGCAAGTGAAGCTGGTGTGCACTTTAAAACCATTCAAGTAGGCGGTCTTGGGTCAGGTGATGGTAAAGGGATGGTTGTTAAGGGAGTTTTTGCAAGTGCGGCCGATATTGATCAGTTGGAGAAAATCCAAGCAAAAGGATCAGAAGTGTCCTTCCAAGTCACACCAGAGGAGCCAAAACTGTCATTAAGTCGAGCTAAAGCAAAGGTTGGAGGGGAATAACATGTTGGGTGTTTCAATATTTACCGGTATTTATTACTGGATCATGAAAACCGATGTTGGTTATGGTTTTACTCACGCGATGAGGCAACCACTGTTTTCTGCATTATTTATTGGACTCATTATGGGTGATTTTACGAGAGCAATTGTTATTGGGGCCGCCATTCAAATTCTATATATCGGATTAGTCGCTGCTGGATCAAACTTGCCAGCGGACGACTGCCTGGCAGGATTAATTGCCATTCCAATTGCTATTGCTTCGCATCTCAGTCCGGCTGTCGCTGTGACAATTGCCGTTCCTGTCGGCGTCTTAGGTGTTTTCTTAGATCAATTCAGAAAGACGATCAACATCGTTTTTGTTCATATGGCAGATCGATTTGCTGATGAAGGTAAACCTAAACAAGTGGTCATGTCAGCGATCGTGTATCCGACGTTGTTGTCATTCGTTTATCGCTTTCCGGTTCCTTTTATTGCCAATATGTATGGGGCAAAAGCTGTTACTGCATTTATGGATGCTATCCCTAAATGGCTTACGAATGGGTTTGGCGTTATGGGTGGCTTATTACCAGCCTTGGGATTTGCATTAACCATGTTTGTTATTGGCGATAAGAAGTTGTTGCCGTGGTTCTTTATTGGATTCTTTATTGTCGCTTATCTGAAACTGCCTGTCATGGGTGCAGCTATCATTGGCGGGTGTGCGATTCTGTTGATCTCTCTGGCACAAGGTAAACGAGAAGAGGAGGAGACTTTATAATGGCTGAATTAAACAAAGGGCAAACTGCAGAGACCATCACCTCACCTAATCAGACTCCTAAAATTACTGAGAAGGACGTCAAGAACAGTTGGTTACTCTATTATCTTGTTGCTGAAATGGGAATTTCCTACGAACGATTACAGGCTTTAGGCTTTACGGTTTCGCTACTACCTATTCTGAGAAAACTATATAAAACAAAAAATGATTTAAAGGATGCCATCAAGCGGCATCTGGTCTTTTATAACACAGAGGCCGTATTTGGTTCTCTTATCAACGGCATTGTCATTTCGATGGAAGAACAAAAGGCACATGGAGAAGATGTTACCTCAGAGGCAATTACTGGTGTGAAAACAGGTTTAATGGGACCTCTCGCCGGTATTGGTGATTCGATTGATTGGGCTACATTGAAACCGATTATATTTGCTCTGGCGGCTACGTTATCTGCCTCGGGCAATCCAATTGGCGCGTTTGTTCTGCTGCTACTGCCAATTGTTCAAGTGATTGTTGGACGTACTTTAGCGGGTATTGGTTATAAAGCGGGCCGTGAGTCCATCACGGAGATGCTCGCATCGGGTAGAATTCAGCAACTGATTACAGGTGCAAAAACGATGGGGTTGTTCATGATGGGCGCGCTGTCGTCAACTTATATTGCCGTTAAGACCCCCATCAAAATTAATTTTGGATCCGGGAATACAACATTTGTTCTTCAGAAAGTGTTTGACAGTATTGCACCTGGATTACTTTCTCTTGCAGTCGTGATGTTCATTTACTGGTGGCTTAACAAACGAAGCCAAAATCTGTCAATCGTTGTGTTGCTCATTGTGGCAATTGCGCTTTTAGGCGCCTTTACTGGTTTCTTAGCGCCACTAAGTTAACGGAAGGACATGAAGACAATGAAAAAAAGCGCAGTACACTTTGGCTCAGGGAGTATAGGTAGAGGTTTTATTGGTAAGCTTCTGCATGATTCTGGTTATCAGGTCACAATGTTGGACGTTGATGACAGCATTATTAGTAGCATTAATGCTATCGGAGGATACGATCTGTATCTCATTAATCATAATTATCAAAAGGTTTTTATTGATCAGGTGAGCGCGATTAATAGTCTGAAGGATACGCAAGGTGCGATTGATGCTATTAAGGACGCTGATATCATCACAACAGCAGTATTGGCAACTAATTTGGAAAAGATTGCCCCCATACTTTCTAAAGGCCTAAAGGCGCGGTTGCAGCTTAGAAAGGCCAAAATAAATATTTTAGCTTGTGAAAATCTAGAAAACAACTCAGGGGTCCTACGAAAGAAGGTATTGGCACTCGGAGAAATAAAGGAAAACGATTTAGAGTCAATTGCCGCATTTCCCGATACCGAAGTGGATCGTTTAGTCCTCAAATCTGAGAGGAATGGAGAGCCGGCTATTGATATTGGCGATGAGTTTGAACTTGTGGTTGATAAAACAAAGTTGGTCAATCCGGGGGTTGAACCAATTAAAAATGCTTTTTACACGACAGATATCCACAAATATTTTGAACGAAAACTCTTCATCATCAATACTGGCCATTGCTGGGCTGGATATGTTGGTCATGTATACGGCTATAAAGTTATTCAAGATGTTTTTGCAAACAAGCCGTTGCTACGCGCAACGCGAGAAGCCATGAAAGAAAGTGCGGTACTAATTGAGAAAAAGTATGGTTTTTCAAAAGATGATCTAGATGACTATATCTCATTTGCACTCAATCGTTTTATGACGCCGGGCGTGGTTGACCAAATTGCCAGAGTATCACGTAATCCAATTCAGAAAATTGGCCCTCAGGAGCGGTTAGTTCAACCTGTCCAGCAACTAGCAGATCGCAACTTGCCTTATCAACAACTAGTTAAAGGAATTAGCGCGGCACTGCTGTTTGACCTTGATACAGATCAACAAGCCATCGAGCTACAACATTATATTGAGAAAAATGGAGTAAAACAAACCATTGTCCACTTTACAGGGATTGCTGAAGAATCTGTACTCTTTTCTCAAATCATGGAGCATTACAACCGGTTTAAGCAAATAAAAGAAAAACGAACGAACTGAAGGAGGTGGTCAGATTGTCGCTATCATTTTCCAATAAAGAAGGTGTCACTATTCCTATTCGTATCATCAATAACTTGATTAATGAGAAGGACACTTTAAGTGAGCTGGATAGCTTCGTTGGTGACGGAGACCATGGCATTAACTTAGCAAAAGGTATGACGCTGGCAAAGAAAAAGATTTCGGTTGCAAATGACACGATGTCTTCTGGTTTTGAAAAAATAGCCCATGCACTTGAAAATGAAGTTGGCGGCTCGCTTGGTCCACTTTTCGGATTTTTCTTTGAAGCAATGAGCTCGGAGTCGAAGGATCATCAGGCGATCGATGGTCAGGTGATATATGACATGATGACTGCTGCTGCGGAACAAGTTGCTTATCTTACAGAAGCTAAGGTGGGGGACAAGACCATTGTCGATGTTCTTTTTCCAGCAGTGGATGCTTACAAGGAATCATGGGAACAAACTCAAATTACTCAAAGTGCATTAACGGCCATGGGAAGGTCTGCTCAGGAAGGATTAAAAGCAACTGCAAATATGCTGGCCGCTTATGGACGCGGACATCGTCTTGGTGAAAAAGTGATCGGACATCAAGATTCAGGAGCTACGACAATGAACATGATCTTTCAAACGTTTATTTCAGAAGTTGAGAAATTAGTTGCTTAATTTTAAAGAGGGGGAAGTTAATGAGTGACTTGCGAAGATTTGTTAATGATCCAGAAAAAGTGGTCGAAGACGAACTGAATGGATATCTGTTAGTCCATGGAGATCAAGTTCGGCGATCAGAGAGAAATGCTCGTGTTCTCGTGAATCGCCAAAGAAATCCTCATCGTAAAGTGGCTTTGATCTCTGGAGGAGGAAGTGGCCATGAGCCTGCTTTTCTAGGCTATTTAGGAAAAGGCTATCTTGATGCTGTGGCAGTCGGTGAGGTTTTTGCCTCTCCTCCGGCCGATGCCTTCTTGGATGCTGCTCTTGAGGCCAATATCGATGGCGAGGTTATCGCCCTGATCGGGAACTATGCTGGAGATGTCATGAATATGAAGATGGCGGCAGCTAAGGCGGGCCGGCAGAACGTCCGAATTCATATTTTAACTAGCAAAGATGATATCGCTTCAGCTCCTAAAGAAGAAATCGATAGACGATATGGCATGGCTGCAGGCCTCTTTACTTGGCGCTTTGCGGGTTATCTAGCAGATCAAGGATTAGATGCAGAAGAAATCGTTGCAAGGGTTGAGAATCTGTCCAATAGCATTCGCAGTATTGTGGTCGGCCTGTCCTCGCTAGAAATTCCGTCTGCTGGAAAAGAAAATTTTGTTGTTCCTGAAGGAAAGATGGAATTCGGTATTGGCCACCATGGAGAAGCTGCGATTGATACACCTGAACTGATGTCTGCAAATATGATCGGTAAAAAGATGACCGAGGCTCTCTTGAATGATTATGCCCTTGAAAGGTCAACAAGTTTTGTAGCCATGATTTCGGGGTTAGGAGCGACGCCACCAATGGAACAGTACATTATGGCAGATGCTGTGAATCAAGCATTTAAGACATTAAATCATTCGTTAAGCAAGGTGTATGTCGGTAACTTCATCACATCACTTAATATGAATGGTATTTCGTTAACCCTTGTTCCAGCAGAATCACAACTCGTGTCCTCTTTAGAGACGCCTTATCAACCAAATGAATTTAAAACCTTTTAGGGAGTGGTACTTTTGACCAAAACAAAATATCAAGTTGCGCTAGATTCTTTCTCATTAGATGATGCGGTCAAGTTTGTACGAACCATCGAGGACTACATTGATATTATCGAGATTGGAACACCCTTAGTCATTGATGAGGGGATGCATGCGGTTCGTCGGATGATTAAAGAATTTCCAAACAAGGAAGTTTTATCTGATGAAAAGATCATGGATGGCGGTTATCACGAGGCTGATCTTGGCTATCAAGCAGGCGCCAAGTATGTCACTGTGTTAGGCGTGGCTGAAGACAAAACGATTCAAGGATGTTTAGATGCAGCACACGATGCAGATGCCATTTTGGTTGTAGATACGCTTAAGATTCCAAACTTGGCTGAACGTGCTAAGGAAGTTGAGGCGATGGGGGTTCATTTTATCTCTGTGCACACAGGTTTTGACCAGCAGCAGATGGGAAGAACGCCATTAAATGATCTTCGAATCGTTAAAGCAAATACAAACTCAATCCGGGTCTCAGTTGCAGGAGGCATTAATTCCAAGACTATTGACCAATATCTAGCTTTAGAGCCTGACGTTGTGATTATGGGAGGCGGGCTTGCTGACGCTGACGATCCAGTAGACGAGGCTCGTAAGATTCGTGAGGCAATCGAAAAGCATGAAACGGAGGGAAGCAGACAATGACAGATCGAAGCTTGAACACGATCCTTGAAGAGTTAACTCAAAATGCTAAATTTGTTAAGGCAGATCAACTTCAGTCGGCAATCAATTCAATTATGAATGCTAAACGAATCTTTCTTGCTGGTGCCGGACGTTCAGGATTTGCGGCTCGTGGATTCGCCAATCGGCTCATGCATTTAGGATTTCATTCAAATTTTGTTGGTGACACTGTTACCCCTTCCATACAGAAAGGGGATTTGCTAATCATTGGCTCTGGATCTGGTGAGACTGCAAGCCTAGTTAGTGATGCGAAGAAAGCTAAGCAGGTTGGAGCTCATATTGGAACACTCACGATATTTCCTGAAAATACGATTGGCAGCCTATCCGACTGGCATATCGTTATTCCGGGGGTTACTTCAAAGGTTGATGGTGAAAATACGGAACATGGGCAATCAATCCAGCCCCACGGCTCATCATTTGAACAGTTGAGCTGGTTAGTATATGATGCCCTTGTGGTATATTTGATGCAAGAGACGAAACAGGGCGACAACGAAATGTTTGCCCGCCATGCAAATTTGGAGTAAAAATAGAGTTAAGTTGGTACGCTTTGGGCGCCGGAGGCAATGAAGACTATTACCGGCGAGTGAGGCGTACTTTTTTTGTAGGAAGGGGCGATTTTCATGAAGGGAGAACGGATCGATTTTGCCGAGAACGTTCCTCTTTACATTATGATTGAATCCGCTGTTGAACAGCGACTCTTAGATGGCACCTATCAAGTTGGCAAGATGATCCCAACAGAGTTCGAGCTTATGGATGAGTTCTCTGTTAGCCGGGAAACAGTTAGAAAAGCAATCAATTTGTTGGTCCAGAGGGGAAAGCTCGAGAAAAAACGTGGAATTGGTACGTTTGTAGCTTCTCCATCTGAAACTGAATGGCGGCTTAACAATCTTTCCAATTTCAATGCTATGGCTGCCCACGCTGGTCACCATGCAGAAACAAAAGTCATAAGTGCTAAAATTGTCCCATCCGATAACCGCTTAAAGCGAATATTTGGTAGTAAGGTAAGTCAGTATAATTATTTTGAACGTGTTCGATCATTGGATGGCGATCCAGTTGAATACGTTGAAACCTTTGTACCGCTGAAAGTCGCGCCCACACTGCAAACTGTATTAAAAGACAACACTTCCCTGTACAAGGTGCTTAGAGACCAATATAATGTCATCGTTTCGCATGGTAAAAAAGAGTTCCAGGCATCGAATAGTACGAGCAAAGAAGCCAAATATCTTCGAATCACTGAGGGAGATGCAGTTCAGTTAGTCGCAACGACAGTATCTGATAAAGCTGGTAGGGTTGTTGAATATTCATTGGCTAGAAATAATGGTATCGTCAGTTCGATTGAACTCGATATCCAAGTTAAATGAAATACTTGTAGCCTTAAATGCTACAATTCATGGTTAGATAAAAAAAGTAGCGAACACATTTTTGGCGATGTGTCCGCTACTTTTTAATATTCAGTTTTACAAGCTAGTTTCGTGTTTAAAAGGCAGTTAAGAGTTTTAAACATTGAGGACGGTAGAGGGTGGCTTGTCTAAGCATCGTAGTCAGGTTCATTTGCAAGAATCCAATCTTCGGCTTCTTTTGACCACAGACCGTCATGCTTGGCAAGAATTTTACCTAGGTCTGTGGCAGGATCTACTTTCGCCAATTCAATACGATCGAATTTTTTGCCACTGTAAACCAACTTTTTTCCACCGCCAATTTCAGGTTGATTCATCGTCGTTTCACCTGCGTCATTCAAACCCATAACATGGGTAATGACTTTGGAGACATCGAGTTTCTTCTCGGCAATTAGCTGTGCTGCTTCAGCTTCATTATTAGCATCGCCACCTGATGTACCAACAAAATGAGTGAAATTATAGTGAATGTTATAGAAATTTACAGAAGCTGAGAAGTCTTTCTTCATTGGACCTGCGAACTGATTTAAGCACCCGTCAGGATTGAGCAGAGAGTCTGCTAAAGTTGCTAACGGCGCAACGCTGATCATCAAAAATGCGTCATCATACCCACTGCCATCCACTGCATCTAGAAGAGCTTCTTTCTGTTCATCAATTGACAAGCCGTTGACGTTGACAAATTTGATGTCTACCCAATCAGATGGGTACAGTTTCTTTGCGCGATCCAGTTTGTCCTGATTGACGTCCGTCACAACAAGCGTAGATGGCTTCTTTGGACCATGTAATGCATAATCAATAGCCAGCAACCCCATCGGGCCTGTGCCGCCCATGATTAACATATTGCCACCCTCTTTAATCCCTGTGGTTGGTTGATAAGAGTGGAAGTTAACATGGTACTGTGCTCTAAATGCTGCGATGACACAACTTACTGGTTCGCATAAGGAGCCCTCATAATAAGCATCGCCCTCAAATGGAATTAGGCAGCCCATCGTCATTACTTCATCAGGGATGATAATCTTTGTGGCATCGCCGCCAATATATGGGTATGAGTATCCAGGAACAAACGGCGTATCTTGACGAGCCAAATTTGGTTGAATCACGTAGTTTTGGCCGGCATGAAACTTTGATTGCCACTTTTTACCCACTTTTAAAATCTTCCCAGAAAACTCATGGCCAAGTACTGCTGGATTATGGGCCAAGTCATCTGGTGTCTTCTTATGATCTTCACCCTCCATTGCAAGTTTCCATGATGACATACACATCGTGTCGCTCACAACAGTTGCAAGAATTTCATCGTCCTTCATCTCAGGAAGGTCAAAGGTGTCAATTCGAAGATCCTTCTTACCGTAAATTCGTAATGCTGTGCTTTGCATGTTCGTGTCCTCCATTCACAAGTGTGATATTTAATTTAGAAGCTTACTTATCTTGGCTACAAACTGATGGTAATTCAGTAAATAGAAATGGACAAGTAAGCGCTATCAAATATTCACAAATGTGAAATAGTTAGGACAAGTCTTTTATTGATTTTGCTGTTGCTTCAGTTGTGATCAAAGTATTTAAGAGTCCGCCACGCAAAGCAGCAAGGATAGCAGTGACTTTATCTTCGCCAAAAGCAATTCCGACAGAATATGGCACTTTCTTTAAGGCGGATAAAGGGAGGGCAACAAGAATAGAGTCAATATCACGAGTTACTTTGCCGTTTTTATCGAAGGGATGGGAAAGGATATCGCCTACCATTTCAGCGCTGAAATATGACTTGAAGTTTGTGTTCTCATAAAAGGCTTGCCAGTCGGGTGAATCAGTGATGAGCGAGCTACCCATCCCAAAGATTGCAATATTGACACGGGTCCACAGGCTAAGGATTTCTTGCGTGTTTGGATTAGCTAGCAGCTCTTTACGTAAGGCTTTTGATCTGACAAAGGCTGGCGAGTCCAAGACAAAGGCCGTTCCGTTTAATCGATTCGCGAGCCGATGTGTCAGGTAGTTTACGTGATAGTTCGAAGGAATTCTTCCCATTGGTCCGCCAACAAGTGGGACAACTTTGATGCCATGGAGTTTATTATCGGTTGGAAATTGGCTGATAACGCTGGACAAAGTTGATCCCCAGCTTAAACCGATCACATCATCGCTTTTGATGATTTTTGACAGAAACATAGAAGCGTAGACACTTAATGCGTTCAATTCATTACCGCCATTCTCAGATGATGGGACAATGACGGCGTCTCGAAGGCCGTACTTTTGTTTGAAGAAATCTACTAGTTGGCTAACCGCAGTCGTTTCGGGATTAATAGCAATTGAAACAACGCCTTCATCTCTGGCTGCCTTCAGAATTCGACTTATTTCTGTGCGATGAATATGTGCGATTTCGGAGATCTCTTGTTGTGTCAGACCATGCATGTAGTAAAGGTCAGATATTTTGACTAATGTTGCTCGATCATATCGCTTTGGTAAATTTGACATTATTGTCACCTCAAAAATCACAAATGTGAAATTATTGATCGGTCTTCTTGTAACCGGTTACATTCCAATTATAATCAAAAGTGAAACAGGTAACAACATACATTTAACATTTGTGAAGGTAGGAAGGAGACGCATCATGTCAGATTGGCTTGGCTTGTCAGGAAAAACAATTATTGTCACAGGCGGTTCATCAGGTATTGGGGAAGCCATCGTCAAAGAGTTGCTACAGAATGGCGCTAATGTCGTCAATGGCGATCTAAAAAAGGGCACTTTAGAGGATCAACATCTAACATATTTCAAGACTGATGTCACGAATCCCGAAGAAGTTGAAAATCTTGCTGCAGAAGCAGAGAAGATTAATGGCGAAATTTGGGGTGTTGTTAATAATGCTGGCATTAACAAGCCACGCGTCTTAGTTGATCCAACAGAGCCACATGGAAAGTATGAACTTGATGCTCGTACGTTCGATCAGATCTTCAATGTCAATGTTAAGAGCGTTTTTCTGGTTTCGCAGGCAGCGGCTCGCCGAATGGTTAAACAACATCATGGTGTCATTGTGAATATGTCCTCCGAAGCAGGGCTAGAAGGTTCTGTCGGCCAGAGTGTCTATTCAGCTAGCAAGGGAGCGATCAATGGCTTTACACGTTCATGGGCGAAAGAATTGGGCAAATACAATATTCGAGTTGTTGGCGTTGCACCTGGCATCATGGAAGCTACCGGCTTAAGAACACCTGATTATGAAGAAGCATTGGCATATACCCGAGATACAACTGTGGAAGCCATCAGAGCAGGCTACAAGTCCACATCTACAACACCAATGGGTCGAAGTGGAAAGCTTACTGAAGTGGCTGATCTAGTCAACTATTTTGTTTCTGATCGTGCTAGCTACATCACGGGCGTCACAACCAATGTTGCAGGCGGGAAATCGCGTGGTTAATAGGATTTTAAGATTGGAGATGTGCTAGATATGGAAATAATTTTAGTTGGGCATGCACATACTGCTAAGGCTTTTAAAGAAGCGGTAGAGATGATTTATGGTGAGGTGCCAAATTTCCATCCAATAGATTTCACGCCAAAAGAAGGGTTGCAATCGCTGACAGACAAAATTGTTTCGGCAATTGAACCTGGTAAAACGGCAAGCACTTTAATCATTACTGATCTATTCTCGGGAACACCCTACAATGCGTCAGCAGAATTAGTTTTGAAAAAGAAAGCGGCGGATGTTGTTGCGGGAATGTGTTTGCCAATGCTATTGGAGGTCGCAGTTAACGCAAATAGTATGAGCGTTAGCCAACTGGTTTCACACTTGATGAAAATCAAAGAAGAGTTTTCAACGAGCCTTAGCGAGAAAATGACAACGAATGCAAAGGAGGACGATTTCTGATGATTATCACACTTGCGCGAGTTGACGATCGGTTAATTCATGGACAAGTTACAACAGTTTGGTCCAAAGAATCGAACGCAGATCGCATTATTATTGTCAGTTCGGAAGTTTATAAAGATGATATTCGGAAAACCTTGTTAAAGCAGGCAGCTCCTCCTGGCATGAAAGTCAATATTGTTGATGTACCAAAAGCAATTGCCGTTTATAACAATCCTAAGTACCAGAATGAGAAGGTGTTTTATCTATTTACAAACCCACGTGAAGTTGTGGACTTAGTAAAAGGTGGCATTCCTCTAGAAAAATTGAATATTGGTGGTATGCAGTTTAAGCAGGGAAAAACTCAAATTAGTAAAGCGGTCTCTCTGGATGCAGACGATGTTGCAGCATTTCGGGAATTGCACCAATTAGGCGTAAAACTCGATCTTCGTGTCGTTAAGACAGACCCGTCGTCAGATATCTTAGCAAAAATCGATGAAGTTTTTGGAAAGGAATAGGCGGTGACTATCAATGGCAATTTCTACCATTCAAATTATTCTTATTTTCATCTGGTCCTCCGTAGTCGGTATGGGAAGCGTTCTGGATGAATTTCAAACACATCGACCTTTGATCGCGTGTTCGATTATGGGACTGATTCTAGGCGATCCAAAAACCGGAATCATTTTAGGCGGTACGCTCGAACTTATTGCACTCGGCTGGATGAATATCGGGGCTGCACAGTCTCCAGATTCAGCTTTGGCAAGTACCATTTCAACGATCTTAGTTATTGTGGGTAATCAGGATATTCAAAAGGGGATCGCGATTGCTTTGCCTGTAGCGGCTGCAGGTCAGGTTCTCACTGTTCTGGCACGGACTGTTACGGTGGCATTTCAACATGCTGCTGACCGTGAGGCGGAAAAAGCGAACTTTACTGCCATCATATGGTTACACTTTACAGCCTTAATTGTACAAGCGCTCCGGGTCTCAATTCCGACCACGATTGTTGCGGTTTTCGTAAGTCCAGAAGAGATTAAGAGCATGTTAGATGCATTGCCAGAAGTAATTACTGGAGGACTAGCAGTAGCTGGAGGATTCATTGTGGTTGTTGGGTACGCAATGATTCTTAATATGATGAGTGTTAAGTACTTAATGCCATTCTTCTATCTAGGCTTTGTTCTCGGCGGTTATTTGAAACTAAGTTTGCTAGCTTGGGGCGCTGTTGGACTGATCTTTGCGATTGTCTACGTTCAATTGAATCCTAAGTTTGCGACAAATCATAATAACGGCACAGGTGGCTCCGGTGGGACGGTTGCAGCGGCTGGGGATCACCCGGCTGCCTTACCAGAAGACGAGTTGGACGACTGAAAGGGAGTGTATTGAATCATGGCTGATCAACCAGTAAAAGTAAATAAACTAAAAACAAAGATTACAAAGGGAGATATGTTTAAGACCTTTGTGTTCGAAAACTTTCAACAAGCATCTTTTAACTTTGAACGGATTCATGCACTTGCCTTCTGTGTCGATATGATTCCAACAATTAAACGGGTGTATTCGAAGAAAGAAGATCAAGTTGCGGCTTTGAAACGTCATCTTGTTTTCTTTAACACAACACCCGCTATGTGTGGCCCGATTGTTGGGGTGACCATGGCCCTAGAAGAAGGCAGAGCTGCCGGTGAGCCAATCGATGATGGGACTATCAACAGCTTCAAGGTTGGCTTGATGGGACCTTTGGCAGGTGTCGGCGATCCGCTTATGTGGGGGACATTGCGTCCTATTCTTGCGGCACTAGGGGCGTCACTGGCCCTTCAAGGATCATGGTTAGGCCCGATTCTATTCTTCGTTGCTTTTAACGCAGTTCGTCTATCGCTTAAATGGTATGGGCTGCAATTAGGGTTTTCAAGAGGTCTGGCACTCGTTAAAGATATGAGTGGTAATCTTCTACAAAAGATTACCGAAGGCGCTACCGTACTGGGTCTCTTCATCATGGGCGTTTTAGTCACAAAATGGACAACCATCAATGTGCCGTTAGTTGTTTCTAAGACAACCGTTAATGGCAAAACAACAGTCACAACGTTGCAGAATATTTTAGATCAGTTTTGTCCAGGACTCTTGGCTCTGGGATTGACATTGCTGTGCATGTATCTGCTTCGAAAGAAAGTTAGTCCAATTCTTTTAATTTTCGCATTGTTTGGTGTTGGTATTGTTGGTTATTGGCTCGGTATTTTGAAGTAAGGGTGAGTTAAAACGATCAATCAAAACACATTAATAATTGCAATCGGACTCATTCTTTTGACCAGCGGTTTCTTAGTGAAACCTGAGAAACAAGGCAAGAAGCAGAAATACAATTTTCTGTATATGATTGCGGGTGTCCTCATCGTACTAATCGGCTTGAAAGTAATTTAGGGAGGGGTTGTTCAATTATGCCACTTGTATCGACAAAACAGTTGGTGACAACGGCGTATCAAAATAAATTTGCTGTTGGAGCATTCAATGTCGGGAATAGCGAATTTGTTAAAAATATCATTGCCGTTGCCGAGAAATTAGAGTCTCCGGTGATCTTAGAAATTCATCCACTTGAATATGAGTTGATGGGGAGCGCCATCTTTAAATATATTCGAGAGGCAGCATTAACCGCCACCATTCCAGTTGCCATTCATCTAGATCATGGTAGGAATATGGCGGATGTGCTGCGAGCAATTCAAGATCAGGCAAATTCTGTCATGATTGATAGTTCTGGACTTCCTTTTGAAGAGAATCTGAAGACAACAAAACAAGTCGTTGAAGTTGCACACAGTGTTGGCGTTTCCGTTGAAGCAGAACTTGGCAGTATTGGGAATAGAAAGTTCACAGAAGACCAGAATATGGGTAGAATTTATACAGACTCCGAAAGTGCTAAGCAATTTGTCACAGAAACAGGTGTTGATGATCTAGCTGTGGCAATTGGGACAGTTCATGGCCCATATCCAAGCGGCGAAAATGATATACGAATTGACATCTTGAAACAACTTAATGAAACATTGCAGATGCCGCTAGTTCTGCATGGTGGATCAGATAATCCTGATAATAAGATTCGAGAAGCGATTCAAAATGGCATATCGAAGGTAAATATTTCAACAGATATTAAAGTGCCGTTTTATCATGGCATTGCTAAAACTGTTGCAGATAAACCGGGTGAATACGAGCCATGGATTATGATGCCATATGCGGATGAGGCGCAGAAGAAAGTGATTGCTGAAAAAATACGTCTGTTTGGTAGTGATCATAAGTCGAAGCTTTACTTTGAAGACGCGAAACGCTTGACACCGTATTTCTGATCTCTATTTGGAAGACAGTATTTTAGAGAACGATTCAATGAACCTACACCGCTTCTTGAGATCATTAGAAATCATCGAGTGCTTTAAACAAAATAAAGAGGTCGCGATATCTTGTTGAGGTATCGCGACCTCTTTTGTATGCAGAAAACCGAGGCTTCTGACCGATTTATTTAAAAATAATGGATGCAAGTGGGTATCCGACAAAGGATAAGACGACCACACCTACTAGTGCAAGAGCAAGCCCATACTTCAGCATGATTCTCAGGTCTACCCAACCCGAACCACCAGCAAGTGCCATTGGAATTGTTGAAGGCGGCGTTGACCAAGCATAGGAAGCACCAGCTGCAATTAGAACTGTCAGTGCTGCTACATTAACATTTCCAAGCGTTATTGCTAATGGGATGAGTAAAGAATAGAAGACAGTTGCCATGATAGTGCTAGATACAAACTGTTTTAACATTACAAGTAGGAACGTGGCTACTAGTACGAACAGAAAACTGGAAAAGTCGCCAACAATAGGACCAACAATTTTTGCAAAGTATTTGGTGATACCTAGTTTATCCTGAACTAGTGCGGCGGAAAGAACTAAAACTGCGGCGTTGAAGATGAGTGTATTCCATGGAACTCCTTGTGTTGAAGCCACTTTAAAGTCCATAACTGGTTTGCCTTCAACATTAATTAAACAGAGTAGTATAACCCCGATAAATGCTGGAATCGCATTTCCAAGAGAGGACATATAGGCTCCAAAGGTAGGAAAAATATTTCCAATTGTACCTTGAACAATCCAAATTGCAATAACGCTGACAAAAACAACCGCAGCGATTTTTTCTTGCTTAGACATTGGAGGCAGTTCGCCGCGCAGTTTTTTTGAATCAAAATTTTGAAGAGGGCGTACATCTGGACGATAAAAGAACTTATAGATTAGTATAAACGCTGCAAAGACAAGAACACCAGTCACGATGCCTATTATGCTGTAAGATAAAACATCAATATTGATGTTTGTGTCGCGAGCAAGGAAGGTTAGCGGAATTAAGACGATAGCATGTCCGATCGGTGTCATCGAGGATCCGATACCCACACACATTGCTAGTCCTAAGATAATCATCTGAGGTAATCGGTCCCCCTTTTTCAATCCTAGTTCTTTAAATAATTCCTCAGCAATTGGTATAAATACTAATAAAGCTGCGGTTTGGGACATGAAAGCTGAGAGGAAGACTGATGCAAAGAGAAATATGATGATGAAAGTCCAAGGCCCGCGGCTTGCAAACTTATTAGAAACTGACCAAATTGCAATGCGTTTTGAGAGACCTGTTTGGGCCATTACATAGCTGATCATGAAAAAGGCGTAAAGAAAGGAATTCACCCAATTTCCCAATCCATTAGCAAAGACCTCAGTCTGAGTCATGATTTGAAATACAACGATGGTAGTCATACAAAGCAGACTTGTCCACCCGATTCCGGCAAAATTCCAAAGTAGTAGCATACCAACAAAGATACCTATCATTTGCATGCTGTCGGCTGTTAGTCCGGCTGGAGCGGGAATGAACCTAAATAGGAAGATAAGCGCGAATGAAATCACCTGCATAATAAATTTGACGTTAATTTTTCTTACGGTAGTTTGTCTGTTAGCTGTTTTTGCTGTGGTTTGCATATTAGTTTACCTCACAGGTACGTGTGATTAGATTTTCTTGATCCATAACTGCTTTTATTTCAGATGTAGGTAAGTTATAAACATCTTTCTGATTGCTAATTGCGTAAGCGAAGATAGCGCCGACGGATTCTCCGACATTCATGACAATAGGCATTACTCTAGTTGCAGCGAATGTTTCCGCATCCGTTGATATGGCTTTACCAACCACCGCTATATTTAAATCTTGTTTAGGTAAGCAAACAGCAAATGGGATTTGGTAGATTCCATTTATTTTTAGAAAATGGACTTTTTTGGTAATTGGATCGTGAATATCAACCGGATAACAACCAACACCAACGCAGTCATCGAACTCTCTTAGATTGCTGATATCCGATAGTTTTAGTGTTGATCGACCATCGAGCTTAACACTCGCTCGAATACCCATTATTGGTGCGATGTTGGAAAGGTAAGCCTTATCACATCCAGGAATCTTTTTTTTGATGAATGCCACGATTGAACTGATTTGTTGTCGTCCTTCGCGGAGCCCCTCGGAAAGTTGTTGTGCATCGCGATAATCAGTGTTGGTTCTCGTCACATTGACACTTGCATCCATGGTTCCCGGAATTGGCGCAAATGCCAGAATCTTGCCCTTAATAATGCCTTCATCAAATGCCTGATTGACAACTGCGGACAAAGCACCACTATCGATAAAATCTTGAAGTGTTCGTAAATCTATGTTTGATAATCTGAATATCTGTGTTGAAACAGCTATATCATTGCTATGCATTGGCTGTACTTGACATCCAAGGCTAGTAGCCACTAGGGAGTTACTGGTTGCGTCAATTAGATATTTTGAAGAAAGTCGAAGCGGATGACCAAAATTTTCTGCTTGAACTGTAAAGCCGCTTTCGGTTTTTTTAGCGGATTCAAAGGTGGTATTGTAATAAACTTGAACATTATTTTTGGACAATAGCTCTTCCAAAATCAGTTTTAATATTTCCGGATTATAACGAAGGCGATCTACCTTAATATCCTTATCTGAAGACATAGGTAACTGGTAATAGTATTTGCCGGCTTTTTGCTCAAGTAGCTTTTCAAATATTTGCTTTTCAAATCCGTGATAAATTGGTTTTTTCAAGAATGATGCGGCGTTGAATTCGGCCAGTCCCGATAAAGTGGCATTTCCTCCACAGACCGAGTGTTGTTCAACGATAGCAACTTTAACTTTCTTCGATGCAGCCTTTATGGCGGCTAGAACACCTGCAGTTCCCCCACCAATCACAATTAAATCAAAGTTCATTGATTCATCTCCTCCTCGCTAATGTTTGAACAACCTGTTCAAAAGATCACACCGACAGAATAAGATAGCGCTTTCATTTGTGCAATCGATTATGTACGATATTTGTATCGATAAAACCGATACAAATTTTGACAGCTAACGAGGGGGATACTCATGAACCTTAACCAACTAAAATATTTTATGGTGCTTGCGCGAGTTGGATCTTACAGTGAGGCGGCTTACCAATTGAATATCGCTCAATCAACTTTGAGCCAAGCAATTATTAAACTTGAAGAAGAGTTCGAGACACCGTTGTTTTATAGTGAGAAGAGGGTTAGTTATCTGACTGGAGCCGGAAGTATTCTAGAAAAAGAAGCGCAGAAGATCATCGGAAATGTTATTGAAAGTAAAGAAATGATTGCTCAGTATTTAAATGGTAATGTTGGAAACGTGACGATTGGCGTTTCTGGTTCATTTGGTGTCACAATAGTTCCTCAAGTTATTAAGACGTATCAAAGATTTCATCCAGAGAATCTTGTGACTGTTAAGGTTGTTCAAGGCAACACTAATCGTCTAGTTCAAAGTATTCGTAATCATGATATAGATTTAGGAATTTGTTCTTATTCGCCACGTGATGTCGATGTGCAATTCTCGCTAATTAAGCGAGAACCCTATGTTGTGATGACTAGCAATAATCACGAATTAGCAAACCAGAATACTGTTTCCGAGCAAGATGTCCTTAAATATCCCATCATTACTTTTAGTGCGCAAAGTGGTGCATATTATGATGTGGCTAATATATTGGGAGTTGATATAAATCAACTTGACGTTGCAATGTATGTGGACGATTCAGCCATGATGGCAGCAATGGTGGAAGCTGGGATTGGAATTGCGGTTATACCTCGCATCTATTTGCTTGAAAACTTTAATATTGCGATACTGCCCTTCGAGACAGTTCGATATCGGGATGTTTACTGTGCTTGGTTAAAATATCAGCTGCTTTCGCCTGTTGCAAAAGAATTTAGATCGTTGATACAACAATCTGCAAATATTACTTTGTAGAATCATGTTAGCAACCTTCTTCAATCTGTTACTTGTGTTGTGACTTTACTGAAGTCTTGACAGTGCTATCTGGCTTGTTAGATAGCACCTTTACCTTTACACCCGAACATTTCTCGGCTAAACTCAGAATACATTCAGTTATTTCAAATCTTGGTGGTTATGTTCACAACAAGCACATCGTCAATGATGCAATTGGAATACTGAAGAAAATAGGATCGCGTTCGACAAACCGATTGGGCGCCAATGGGACTGTCGACGCAAGGGGGACAGAAAATGGCAAAGTTAGTCTTACAAACAGATTTTGGGTTGGTTGATGGTGCGGTTGCTGCGATGTATGGCGTGGCCTATGGCGTTGATGGTGAGTTGTCGATTCATGATTTGACGCACGAGATTCCGCCGTATGATATTTTTGCAGCGTCTTATCGGTTGTATCAAACGACGAAGTATTGGCCTGAGGGGACGGTTTTTGTTTCGGTGGTTGATCCTGGTGTCGGTAGCGATCGGCGTAGCATTATTGCGGAGACGGTAGATCATCATTTCATCATTACGCCAGATAATGGGACGTTGACGCATTTAGCAAAATTTGTCGGATTGAAGCGGGTGAGTGTGATTGATGAGGCATCGCATGCCTTGCCTGGCAGCCAAGAGAGTCATACGTTCCATGGTCGTGACATTTACGCTTACAATGGCGCTAAATTAGCAAGTGGCCAGATCACCTTTGAGGATCTTGGCAAAGAAATCGAACCTGAGCAAGTGGTGATGTTGCCATTGGGTGAGGTTAAAGAAGGCGTTGATCAAATTGCCGGTACGATCGACATTTTGGATATTCGATTTGGCTCGTTGTGGACAAATATACCGTTGGCTACCTTTAAGAAACTTGGTGTTGCAGCTGGCGAGTTTGTTCAGGTATCGATTTATTATCACGATCAATTGCGTTATCAAAACCAGATGCCGTTTACCCGGACATTTGCCGCGGTGCGGGTTGGTGAGCCGCTGGTTTACGTGAATTCATTACTGAATCTTGGCGTTGCGATCAATCAGGACTCATTTTCAAAGCTGTATCATATTGGCACTGGGGTTGATTGGCATATCACGGTGAAGCGGCTTTCGGTATAATTGAATGCATGAACAGTCTGCTGGCGGCGATGGCTTTGGCGGCTGCTCAACACGGGTAAGTAACGGTACGTTTGACAAGGAGGGCAATCATATGCGTGATCAAAAGGCTTTGAGCGTACGTACAGTGGTGGCAATCGGTATTGGTACGGCTATTTTGTTTATTTTGAAACGATTTGCGGTGATTCCAACAGGGATTGCAAATACGAACATTGACATTTCTTATGGCTTTCTCGGCTTTATCGCAACGCTTTTCGGCCCGATTGCTGGCTTTTTCATCGGGTTTTTAGGGCATGCTTTGAATGATTTTACGCAATACGGGACACCATGGTGGACATGGGTGTTCACGACTGGTTTAGTCGGTATGGTGATCGGGTTGTTCTGGCGTCGCTTCAATGTCGAAGCGGGCAATTTTGGCATGAAGAAAATTGTAAGCTTCAATCTGTTGCAGATTATTACGAATGTGGTGAGCTGGAGTCTGATCGCACCAACACTGGATATTTGGATTTACAGTGAGCCGGCAAATAAAGTTTATGTCCAAGGGATCGTGTCAGCTATCTCAAATAGTATTGCGACCGGTGTTATTGGCACCATTTTATTGGTCACTTATGCAGCCACACGCACGCGGTCTGGCAGTTTGAAGAAAGAGTCTTAATATGGCAGCACCAGCAATTCAGCTTGATCATGTCACGTTTCAGTATGACAGTCAGGCGGAACCGACTTTGCATGATATTAATCTAACCATTCAACCAGGAGAGAAAGTACTGATTGTTGGCCCGTCTGGATCAGGCAAGTCAACGTTAGGTAACTTGATCAATGGGTTAATTCCGCACGCTTTTCCGGGCAAATTGAGCGGCACCGTGACCGTCAACGGGACGGTGGTTCAGGATGCCAGCTTGGCGACACTTTCACTGCAAGTCGGAACGGTTTTGCAGGATCCGGATGCTCAGTTTGTTGCTTTGACAGCAGGCGAGGATATTGCCTTTGCTTTGGAGAACAGCGCTGTCGCACCTAGTGAGATGCATACACGCGTTAAAAAATGGGCCGATCGTTTGAAAATTGGCGATTTACTGGCGCAAGCACCGCAATCACTTTCAGGCGGCCAAAAGCAGCGGGTGGCGATGGCCGGTGTTTTGATTGATGAAGGGGATATTTTACTGTTTGATGAACCGTTGGCCAGTCTTGATCCGGCCACAGGTGAAGCATCGGTAGACTTGATTAATGAGTTGCATCAGACTTATCACGTCACCGAAGTCATCATTGAACATCGTTTGGAGGATGTGTTGCGGCGGCCAGTGGATCGATTAGTCGTGATGAAGGACGGTCGAATTATTGCCGATGATGCCCCGGAAACTTTATTGCATGGACAGTTGCTGCAACAAATCGGATTGCGAGAGCCGTTATACTTGGAAGCGGCTGAGTTTGCGGGGGTTGATTTGGATCAGGCGGATCATTTGGCTGACCTTTCGCGTTTTGAGGCCCCACAACTCAGACCTAAATTGGCTGCTTTCACAGCGGAGGCTGCGACTGTTAAGCCGGAGCAGCTTCAGGCACCGTTATTGTCGATTGACGGGTTGCAGTTTGGCTATCCTAATGGCCGTCAAATTTTTACCGACCTCAGTTTCACCTTGCATCATGGTGAGATGGTGGCCTTGGTTGGACGCAATGGGGTTGGTAAGTCAACCTTGAGTCATTTGATCGCTGGGTTTTTGAAGCCGGGTGCTGGCAGGATGACGCTTGATGGTGAGGATTTGGCTGATTGGTCGGTGAAGGAACGCGCCGATAAAATTGGGTATATTTTACAAGATCCAAATCAGATGATCAGTAAACACCTGATTTTTGATGAAGTCGCTCTTGGGCCGCGTTTACGTGGTTGGGACGAGACGCGTGTCAAAACAGCGGTCATTGAGGCGCTGAAGGTTTGCGGCTTGTATCCATTTCGATCGTGGCCGATCAACGCCTTGAGTTATGGACAAAAAAAGCGTGTCACGATCGCCGCAATTTTGGTGCTAGAACCGGCATTAATGATCTTAGATGAACCCACGGCTGGCCAAGATTGGCGTCATTTTACCGACATGATGCGTTTCTTGACGACCTTGAATGAACGTGGGATTACGATGATGCTGATCACGCACGACATGCATTTGATGTTGGAGTATGCGCAGCGGGCTATTGTATTAGGCGACGGTGGTATCTTGATGGACGATTCGCCAGCAGCAGTGTTGACCAATCCGGCCATCATTGAGCATGCTTCCTTAGCACAACCGAGTCTGTATCGCCTTGCTAAGCGTGAAGGCCTTGACCCATTAGCCTTCACACAAGCGGTGATTGACCAAGAACGGAGGGTGTGCCAATGAACTCACTTTTTGGTTATGATCCGCAAGATACATGGCTGCATCGATTAACAGGTGCGACGAAAATGCTCGCGTTCATTGGTATCTCGGTCATTGTGATGGCGAGTTATGACACACGCTTTGTCTGTGCAGTGATGCTCGCATCGATCATTCTGTTTGCCCAAGCTAAAATTCATTGGCGGCAAATTAGTTTAGTGGTCAAAATTATTACGATTTTTGCAGTGGTCAATTTATTGCTTGTGTTTGTTTTTTCGCCACAGTATGGCGTTGGCTTGTATGGCAGCAAGCACGTTTTGCTCAATGCTGGTTACTTCACGATCACACAAGAGCAATTATTCTATGAAATGAATCTAGCGCTGAAGTATATTGTGACCGTGCCACTGGCGCTGATTTTCTTAATCACGACCAACCCCAGCGAGTTTGCAGCGAGTCTCAATAAGCTGCATGTCTCATACCGAATCAGTTATTCTGTTGCGTTAGCGTTGCGGTATATCCCTGACGTTCAAACGAATTTCCGCCAAATCAGCCTAGCGCAGCAAGCTCGTGGTTATGAGCTGTCACCTAAGGCAAAGCTGTTTCAGCGACTGAAAGGCATGGGGCAAATTTTGCTGCCGCTGATTTTTACCAGTCTCGATCGTATTGATCAGATCAGTCAAGCAATGGAACTGCGACGTTTTGGTACAGGCAAGCGGCGGACGTGGTACATGGATCAGCCGTTGCGCACGCCTGACTGGATCGTGCTGGCCGGTGTTGCCGTGATTATCGTCATTGGCCTGTTTCTGTTTCATGTTAATGGCGGACGGTTTTATAATCCGTTCCGAGGATGATGTAAAAAAATATGAATATTGCTTCATCAAAAAAGTTCGATGGTCGTTTAACAGATCACCGAACTTTTTTTATATGCTGAAGTTGCCTTGACCAACTGAAGACAGATGAAGTAGCTGCTAACGAACAATCCCTCATTGGCTTCGATGGCGCTGAGTCAGTGTTGAAGGTGTATCTCAATGGCGATTTCATCGGGCATAGCAAGGGTGCCCGTTAACCAAGCCATTGAATTGCTACGAAACACTACTGATGCCATCGGGGATATTGCCATCAAAGTCGTTTTTTCAAGCTACGTGCAGTTTGCCAAAGCTTTCCAAAAAGCTAGACAAATGTCACCGTCTGCTTTTAGAAAGGCTATTTCAAATGGTGAGTTGAGTCCACGGAAAATTGATTAAAACTAGATGATCCTACTGAGCAAGCACGAAAACACCCCTCGTTATGGTTTCTCAATAGCGAGGGGTGTTTGTTTTGTCATGTGATCACGCCACAAAAATAAAGTCCTTGAGCAGTTGATAAAGCAAAGCAATTTCGTAGTCCTGCACCTTGATATTGAATTTTTGCTCAACTGGCTGAAAAATGCCGCTGGAAAGGGAGAAAAATTCTTGCTCAGGTGGGGTTAAGGTTGCGCGATCAATTGAAGTAGTGCTGCGTTTGCTGGTCATCATGCGTTCAATCATTAAGGACAAGTGCATGAAGAGATTGAGCTTTAGTCTGGATCCGAATTTGACGTTGTAGAAATCTTCGTAGTGGGAGACAATGCGTTGACTTTCTTGAATGACAATATCGGGATTCAGGATCTGCAAGCGGCCGCGGATACCTTCTATCGACAAGAAGCGAACCAATCGATCAATGAGTTCATTAATGGACTGGGGACTTTCACCACAATTGCGTAGGACAGTTTGCATTTTTTGTGAGGAGGCCTTATCGAAAACATTATAGACATTCACGATATCAATGCCGATATCGGCCCCGATATCGCCAGCAACATCGGTGGTGGTTAAGATTAACTGGGTATTCGAGAAAAATTTTCGATCATGATTGGTGAGCAGGGTATGGAGTTCTTTGTAGTCAACGGCAATGACTTCAAGTGCTGGCGAAAGGGTCGCATCAATTAGCTTTTTGACTTCTTCAGACAGACCGACGCCAGACATGCAAGAGACGATAATGTTCTTCTTGTTTGATAAGCCTTCGTAATATTGGGCTTCAGTTGTTGCACCATATTGCTCGCTGGCTTCAGCGATGGACTGGAAGGCATCATTACGCTGAACGCGCAGGCCAATATCGAGCGCCATAGCAGTGGTTACGTTGTTGACCACAATCAGTTCTTGATCAGATACCTTTTTAATTTCTCTGAACATCTGGCGCAAAGAACCCATATCGAATAAGACAATATTACCCTTAGCAGATGGACTTTGATCGGTTAGGTATTCCTGAACGTAACCGTTGATTTGATCAAGTGTCACATCAATGGGCATATCAAATGCCTCAAAAAAGTAATTACCGCAAAGCGAATTCACCACTTGCTGGATGCTCGATGCGGTGTGTTCGCCGTGAGCAAGCAGGATGGCATTGTATTGCACTGATTCGATTTTACTTTCGCAATGAATCATCATCATGAAGAATGGCAGATAATAGTAAGGGCTTTGAGCATACTGCGCTTTTAACTTAGTCAAAAAGTGCTTGAAAAGGTAGTAACTTCGAGGATAACGGTGCTTGATTGCTTTTTGAATTGTCAGTGCTGATTGTGTGTCTGGCAAGTTGTCGCGACAAAGACCCGCGAATGCGAAGGCAAGTGCCACATTTTGCCAGAAAATATTGTCGCTTGGAAACGTTACACCATATACATGCGTGATATACGTTTTAGCGTCTTTTTGAATGGCCTGCGCAAATACAGATAGAAGTTTTTCACTAGCAATGGTATCGACTTGATTGAGCACTTTCGCCAGAAGAAAATTCTGTTCAGTGATGGACTCACCATTGTTTAGCGAATCAGAAAGTTTCTTAAAAAGCGCATCAGTTGTTGGGCCAAGCTGCAACGCGCTGGTGATCAAAGATGTGATTCTTGCTTGCAAGGTCTGTTGTTTAGGCGTTACCAGAATCGCACTTGTATCGGTTTGACCAAGCCGTAGCTGCGTGTGGTCAGGCGCTTTGGCATAGGCGCCAGCGCAAAGCAACTGAACACGGTTATTCAATGCCGTGATGTTATTGACGTGATCAAAATTTGCCAGTTTGATCAACTCGTTTGGTGCGATCAAGATCTCTTTATTGATTTGATCAGCCTGTTGTTGAAGGTACATCGCCGCAAACGTAATGCGCTCGTTTAAAGGTCGATCGCTAAAAGCGCTTAGTTTAATCTGAACCGCTGCACTTTTGAACCAGACGCGCGCTGCTTTGAAAATTTCAGTTGTTCCTGAATAGATGTAACGAAAAGCAGTGGTTTGTTGCTGGTTGGTGTGCGTGAAAAGATAGTGTTGATCTGATGAGCCTAGCATCTGCACATTTTTAATATACAAGTAGCCACTTTCGGCGGTGCCATCTGCCGTCGTTGCATTGTTCTCACTTTGCAACTTCTTTTTGAGTGTCCCTGGATGATCCTTATAGTTGGCACAATCAATGATTTTAAACACAGCTGTTTTCTTAAGCACTTCACGACGAATGGCTTCGTGATAAATTGCCTGAGCAAATGGCAACTTGCCACTACCGGCTGGACCAGTGATGAAGATCGGCAATCCATGTGTTGGATAGACGATTGCTTCGATTGCCAGCTGAATGTTAGTGCTTAAACTACCGTGGACACCGATTAAGTCGTCAAAAGCGGAATGGTCCCGCTTGACTTGCCAGTAAACTGGTCTACTGCCGGTCTTGAGCAGTTTGCCTTGCTTTTCGAGCTTAGATAAATAACTACTGGTCACGCCGCGTGTTAGCCCCACTGCATCGGCAGCCTGATTAGTTGTGATTCGTTCAGTTGGAAAGTGTTGCACAATTGTCGCATAAAGTTTTTCTACTGCGTTCAAAGAAACCACCCCTTAAGCACTATTCCCGCAAATTAAGCACAACGTCTTCGTGACTTTTATTAGTAATGTGCTTAACATAATCATTGTAAGCGTTAACCTTGTTGACGTCCAGATATAGAGAGAAAACGACTTACATAACGATTGCAGAAGGGAGGGCGTTCCTCGCGGGGACAACCGCAATACTGTCCGAACAATAATGGATCACTTTCAGTTGTACTTCGGTTGATTGTCGCCTTTTGCGGTAAATCCATATTTTCATAGTCTTGATAAAGGGATGATTTAGATGAAATATTTGCTTCTTGTCAGTCACGGTGATTTCTCCAGTGGCTTAAAGCAAACCTTGGGTATGTTTGCGGGCGATGATGCGATTGGTTCTGTCATTGCGGTTGGTTTAAAACCCGATGAAGCAGCTTCAACATTTGGAACACGGTTTGAGGCATTGCTAAAGACCCTGCCAGAGGATGCAAGCTTTGTTGTTCTGGCAGATATTGTCGGCGGTAGTCCACTCACAACGGTTTGCAACATTTTGAACGACCATGGCAAGCTGCAAGATACGCTTGTTCTTGGCGGGATGAACTTCCCAATGGCGTTAACCACATTGATGTCGAAAGACAGTTTAGATAACTCAGCGTTAAAAGAAAAAGCATTTTCAGAAGCAACCGCGGCCATCAAAGAATTTCAGACGACCTCATCAGAAGCTTCTGACGATGACGATATTTAAGGAGTGAGCAAAATGGCAATTTCGTTTGTACGTATTGATGATCGCATGATTCATGGCTTGATCACGGTTCGTTGGGGCAAGGAATACCCGATGGATGGGATTATTGCGGTAAACGACAAAGCGGCAAACAATCCGATTTTGAAGGAAGCCTATATGGCAGCGTCTGACAAGAAGACCTTCGTTTGGACGTTAGATCATTTTGACAAGGTTAAGGATAAGGTGTTGAACTCAGCAACCAAGTATTTTCTCATCACCAAGAGTCCTCAAGATATGAAAAAGATCTTGGTCGATATGAACTTCAAGCCGGGTGACATTAAAACAGTTGTTGTCGGTCCAGGTAATGATCGCGACAACGCGGTCAAACTCGGAGACAATCAGTCGTTTACCCAAGAGGAAGGCGATGCCTTTGAAGCGATTGAGAAGGCTGGTTATAAAGTTGAGTTTGCGCTGTTGCCAGATCAGCGGATTGGTAGTTGGGACAAATTCAAGTCACGCTTTGGGTATTAATGGTTGAACAATAACGCGCTCGCAGTTGCAGAAACCTGCACATAAGGACCTTGGTCGCAATGACCAAAGAGCAGTCATCACGTCCAAGGCTGCTTATGTTCCGGTTTCTAAACGCTTCTGCTCGCGCTCACAATAACGCGCTCGCCAGCGCTGAAGCCTACGTGTAAGGACCTTGGTCGCAATGACCAAAGAACGGTCATCACGCCCAAGACCGCTTACACTCCGGTTTCACCCGCGCTGGCTCGCGCTCACAAAAAAGGAAGGTAAGAAAAATGACAATTAGTTGGTTTCAAGCAGCTATTTTAGGTGTTTTCGCTTGCTTATGTTCCAACTCATGTATGGCTGGTCAAGCGGTTGGTAATTATACCATTGGCCGTCCATTGGTTGGGGGTCTTGTCTGTGGCATTATTCTAGGTAATCTTCAGTTAGGGATTGCCTGCGGGGTTGCGATGCAGTTGGTTTATATCGCATTGGTTACCCCAGGTGGTACTGTTTCTGCCGATGTTCGTGCTATTTCTTATATTGGGATCCCTCTAGCAATGGTTGCGATTTCTTCGCAAGGATTGAATCCGCTGGGTGGCGGTGCTGCTAACTTGGCTAAGTCAGTTGGGACATTAGTCGGAACTGTCGGGACGGTTTTGTACTACGCTGTTGCAACAATGAACCTGGTTTGGCAGTCCTTTGGTTGGAAAGACGTTCATAATGGCAAGCTTGATAAATTAACAGCTGTTAACTTTGGCTGGCCTTGGATCTCACATGCATTGTTCTCATTTTTACCAACAATGTTACTCACATACTACGGTGCTACGGCGGTTACAGCTTTGCGTAGTGCCTTACCAATGGACGGCATTGCCATGAAGACACTGTTCACGGTCGGCGGCATGCTGCCATGTGTCGGGATTGCGATTCTGCTTCGGCAAATTGTTGGTAAAGCAGCTGATTTCATTCCGTTCTTAGTTGGGTTCACACTTGCTGCTTCACTACACTTGAACTTAGTCTCAGTCACAGTTGTATCGTTACTGTTTGCGGTTATTATTTATGAAATTGAGATGTCTGGTTCTAACAACACACCTTCAAAGGGTAGTGCAGCACCAGCAGATGGACCAAGTGACGATGATGATGAGGAGGATATTTGATCATGGAAACGACAAATGACATGAAAAAGCTTGATCACAAAACACTGACAAAATCTTTTCATCGTTGGTTCTGGGGTGCGTTGACCTGCTTCTCACAAGAACATATGCAGACTTTTGGGTATATGGCATCAATGCTGCCAATTCTCAGAAAACTGTATCCAAAACATGATGACCAGGTCAAAGCCATTCACGCTTACACCGCGTTCTTCAACACCAACCCAATGCTCGGGACCGTGATTGTGGGGATCACGGCCAGCATGGAACAGGCGCGTGCGAACGGTAAAGAAATTGACGGCGAGACCATTAACGATATGCGTGCTGGCCTGATGGGCCCAATCGCTGGTATTGGTGATTCATTGATTGATGGGACATTGATTCCCATTCTCTTAGGGATTTCCCTTGGTATGTCGACTGGTGGTTCACCAGTCGGGGCGATTTTCTACATTGTTGCCTGGGTATTGATGGCTTACTTTGGTCAACGTTTCCTTTACTTCCGTGGTTATCGCTTCGGTGATCAAGCGGTTAGTTTCTTAGTTGGTAAACAAGGCGCGGCTGTTCGTCACGCTATCGGGATTGTCGGCAGTATGGTTGTTGGTGGGGTTCTGGCATCATGGGTTAACGTCACAACATCACTCAAATTACGCGGTGCTGATGGCAAAGTCTTCCTGAATCTGCAAGACAAGCTGAACAGCATCTATCCTGGTTTGCTGACAGTACTTGTAACATTATTCTGCTGGTGGTTGATGGCGAAGAAGCATGTTTCAGCTATCTGGACCATGCTGCTACTCGTTGTTGTTTCGCTCGTCGGTGTTCTAGTTGGTTTCTTCAACCCTGGCCTGTCTTACTAAACTACGAACGTGTATGGAAGAAGGAAAATCAAAATGACAATTGACGAAATGACTAAGGGATACGAAAAAGAAGTTGCGTATCAGAAGCATATGTTGAAAAACCTAGGCTACTGGTTTCAACTTTGCACCATTCTCAGTGGCGTTGGCATTGTTCTGATCTACTTCTTCCATGGCAAGACCTTGTGGTTAAACATCGTTGGCATTGTGCTCTTAGTCCTGGGTGCACTGGGGATGTTGATGTTCGGGTATTCAGGTTGGAAAGGGCAGCAGAATGTTCGGGCGGTGGTTGACGACTATGACAAGAAAATCAAATATTTTCAAAAGAAGGTTCGTCAGCAGACGGGCATTACGCCCAAAGCCAAATAGCTCCTGTTGTAGGTGACTTTAATTGTAGATACTTCATTTATCAGTGATAAGTGCAACTATGGCAGGACTGAGAAGTCGGTGAGATTCAGTTCTCATCGACTTTTTTTGTCGTAAGGCTACTTAGCAAAATGTGGTAAATGGACAGCGGCAACCAGAAGATTTCATGTATATGAAATGCGTCAAACAAATAGGAGGATGAATAAAGTTGGAAATGGATGAAAAGAAACATTACAAGATGTATAAAAGCAAGAGTGTATGGGTATTTGCCTGCTTATCAACATGTCTTATCGTTTCATTTTTTAATGACGGGCAAAATGTAAGCGCTGCTACAAGTGCTTCGTCTACCCAAATTAGTCAAACAAACACTGGTAGTCAGCCTAATAATGAAACGACAGGTGAGACGGCTCAGTCTTCAGTCAATAGTACGGCAACTGCATCATCATCAAGTGTCGCTGATTTGCCGAGTTCGAGCGACAGCAAGTCATCAATTGGTAGTACAATCAGTCAACCAACTGTTGATAAAAAAGAGACTTCCAAAAGCGATACTGCTGACAATGATTTGACAAAATCTGTAACAACGAGTGATTCAGACAAAGCGCTCCCCACTTCGAAAACCACGTTGCCGACAAGTAATGAACAAGTACAAAGTAGTGTGGGACAATCTCAAACTGACCAATCAGCATCGTCCGCAACAATTGCAACCAATGCAGTCACCTCTGACGTCAGTCAAAACGATCAGTATAATGAACCATACCGAAACCAGTATCACTACTCAAGTAGCCAGAATTGGATCAATGATCCTAATGGTCTTTTTTATGATAGCAAGACGGGGCTTTACAATCTGTATTATCAGTACAATCCGGAAGGTAATCAGTGGGGCAATATGTCTTGGGGCCACGCCGTCAGCAAGGACTTAATTAATTGGACACAAGAGGACGTTGCCATTCCAATGCTACAGAATCAGGGGTGGGAAGACTTTACGTATACCAACACAACTGGTTCGCTAAAAGATAAAGGCGAAGTTAGATATGTTGGTGTACCAACAACAAATTGGGGTGACGCTGACGGCAAAAAGGCTATTTTCAGTGGCTCGATTGTTGTTGACACTAACAATGTCAGTGGCTTAGGAAAAGACGCCATTCTGGCTTTCTACACTGCTGATTATCAGATCGCAACTAGAAAAAATGATGGTGCTGAAGACGGATGGGGGACCTGGATTGGTTTAACAGAAATTCAGGAGCAACATTTGGCTTACAGCCTCGATGGTGGCAAAACGTTTATTCAATATTCGAAGGATGGTAATGCAGCTAATCCCCAGGCAATCATTCCAACCAGTATGAACCAAGGAGGAGATGCCGCCAACTTCCGCGATCCAAGCGTGGTCTACGATGCGGTTAACAAACAATACTATTTGACAGTTGTGTCTGGTCAGCAAGCCCTCATTTATAAATCTAGCAATCTGTTGGACTGGACATATGCTTCTAAGATTGAACGTGAAAATGATGTTGGTAATGGCGTATGGGAATGCCCATCACTGGTACCGATGAAGGTAGCTGGAACAAATGAAACAAAGTGGGTCTTTTGCATCAGTGTCCAACAAGGCGCACATGCCACAGGATCTGGGATGCAATATTATGTTGGTAATATGACAGCCGACGGAACTTGGGTACCTGAGAGTTCAAAAACGTTGCAAAATCCAATGACGATGGATTCAGGAGAGGATTTTTATGCGGGTATTCCTTTCTCCAACATGCCTGATGGTCGAACGGTTATGTTGGCTTGGCAGTCGAATTGGAGTTATGTGGACGAGGCCAAAACTTCACCTTGGTCTGGCAATATGACACTTCCTCGTGAGCTGAGCCTCAAAAAGAATGCTGATACAACAGACGGGTACTTGCTGACGAATACTGTGGTCAAAGAAATTGCTAATAACGAAGAGGCCAATGTTATTAACAAGGCTGAAAGTAACTTTACGGTTTCGCGTTCCGATGAGCAAGTCCAGTACGAAGGCAAACAATATAAGATAAGTGCAACTTTTTCTTGGGACGAAGCTGACAAACCGAAATCAGTTGGCTTTAAGTTGCGAGTATCTGATGATCAAAAATATGACATGATCGTTGGGTATGATTTAACTACGGGATTATTGTACGTTCAGAGACTCAATACCGGTGAACCCAACATGGGAGCACCACGAGACAAAATGAACGCAACAGTGAATGCGGATGGATCAATTACAATTACGGTTTATGTTGACGAAACAAGTATCGAAGCCTTTGCGAATGATGGGGAAAAGTCAATTACCCAAAATTTCTTTATGCGGCCGGAAAATATTGGGGACCAAGCCACAACAGGCGTCTATGTGTACTCGAACGATGGCACAACAAAGATCAGCGACTTAACTATCAATCCAATTACTTCAATTTGGAACAGTACTGGTCAACTAACTGAAAAATTTGTAGATGAAAATGGAAACACTATAGCCAGTGATAAAATTCAGACCGGTCGTGTAGGACAAAGCTACACTTCTGAGTCAGCAACGATTCCGGGCTATGTTTTTGTAAAAGAAAATACTGACCATATTAATAGCAACCAGTTGTATACGACCCAGAATCAAACGATTACTTATACCTATCGTGCGTCTCAAGCGTCTGTTGTAACCAAGGATACAACGTTAGCAGCAGGCCCATCAGCCGCTTGGAACGCGGCCGATAATTTAGTAGGCGCTACAGACGCAGACGGCAATGCTTTGGCTGTGTCTGATTTAACTGTCAACGGTGCAGTAGATCCAAAGACACCGGGAACTTATACGGTAACGTATAGTTACACCGATGCGACAGGCAACAAAATTAGTAAAAAAGCCACAGTGACAGTCATCGCGTCCAAGGCTGATATTGTGACTAAAGATACAACAATGGTCGCAGGAGCATCGACTATTTGGAACGCGGCTGATAATTTTGTGGAGGCTAAGAACGCAGATGGCAATGCTTTGACTGTTTCCGATTTAATGATCAATGGAACAGTAGATTCAAAGACGCCGGGAACTTATACGGTAACGTATAGTTACACCGATGCAGCAGGCAACAAAATTAATAAGGAAGCCATCGTGACAGTCATCGCGTCCAAGGCTGATATTGTGACTAAAGATACAACAATGGTTGCAGGCCCATCAGCCGCTTGGAACGCGGTCGATAACTTTGTTGAGGCTACAGGCGCAGATGGCAATGCTTTGGCCCTTTCTGATTTAACCGTCAACGGTGCAGTAGATCCAAAGACGCCGGGAACTTATACGGTAACGTATAGCTACACCGATCCAGCAGGCAACAAAATTAGTAAGGAAGCCACCGTGACAGTCATCGCGTCCAAGGCTGATATTGTGACTAAAGATACGACAATGGTCGCGGGTCCATCAGCAACATGGAACGCGGTCGATAACTTTGTTGAGGCTACAGGCGCAGATGGCAATGCTTTGGCCCTTTCTGATTTAACCGTCAACGGTGCAGTAGATCCAAAGACACCGGGAACTTATACGGTAACGTATAGTTACACCGATGTAGCAGGCAACAAAATTAGTAAGGAAGCCATCGTGACAGTCATCGCGTCCAAGGCTGATATTGTGACTAAAGATACAACAAAGGTTGCAGGCCCATCAGCAACATGGAACGCGGCTGATAATTTAGTTATCGCTACAGATGCAAAGGGCAATGCTCTGGCCCTTTCTAATTTAACCGTCACCGGATCAGTAGATTCAAAGACACCGGGAACTTATACGGTAACGTATAGTTACACCGATGCAGCAGGCAACAAAATTAGTAAGGAAGCCACCGTGACAGTCATCGCGTCCAAGGCTGATATTGTGACTAAAGATACAACAATGGTTGCAGGTCCATCAGCCGCTTGGAACGCGGCCAATAATTTAGTTAGCGCAACAGACGCAGATGGCAATGCTTTGGCCATGTCTAATTTAACCGTTACCGGTACAGTAGATCTAAAGACGCAGGGAACTTATACCGTTACGTACACTTATACGGATGTTGCTGGTAACAAGATCAGCAAAGAAGCCACAGTGACGGTTTTAACAGAAAAAGAGACAAACATTGAAGACAATACCGGATCCAGCATTTCTAACGATCGCGAGAATCCCCCTGCTTCGATTACTGGCAAAGGCGGAGACGACATACATCAAAACGCAAAGACAACAATGACCAAAAAGAAAACCGAGACATTGCCACAAGCTGGGAATCACGTCAATGAGTTAGCGATTGTTCTTGGACAAATGATCTTAGCAATTTGCGTAGGAGGTATTTTATGGTTAAAGAGGCGGGTGAAGCGAGTCTAAAATAATCAAGTGATTATCTGATACGGTCAGATCGCTTGTAGATCTAAAAACTCAAGGATTTATCTGGCACTGACAGGATAAACTAAGAGACATAGCTGGCCATTTTGCAAAAGCGAATGCTATACTAAAGACAGCAAAAAGCCGTTGTGCGCTAACACAACGGCCGGGCAAATGCCCTTGCAGAGCCAGCTAACAAGCAGTGGCACGCAGGATTAGGCAACTAACAGCCGCGAAACCCGTGTGAAGGAAGCGCGGCTTTTAGTTTGCCTATTTTTCTCGAAATGCTTCGAGCGCCTGTATGAGTTCGTGAACTGCTAGAAGCAGCTTGGTCGTTGCTGACAATTCAGAGGTTTATCCGTCATTAGGTAGGATAAAAACTGAAAGATACAACTAGCCATTTTCCAGAAGAGCATGCTATACTAAAGACAGCAAAAGCCGTTGTGCTCGAACACAACGGCCGGACAAATGTCCTTGCAGAGCCATCAAACAAACGGTGGCACACAGAATTAGGCAACCAAAAGTCGCGACATTCCGGTGAAGGTTGGCGCGGCTTTTAGTTTGCCTATTTTTCTCGAAATGCTTCGAGCGCCTGCATAAGTTCGTGAACTGCTAGAAGCAGCATGGTCGTTGCTTTGATCAATCGTGTGAACACGATGATCAGCACTACCAATGAACATACACAGGCTGTGATCGTTGTGATGATAGCGATCACCGGCAAAACATGACACCTTTCTTTTAAAAGTGTGGGTTATAGGAACTAGTCCCATAGGCACCACCTACTTTCCGAATCAGGCACCACCGCTCATTATCCTTCTCTGCTGGCTTCAGTTTATCAGAGTCACTTCCAGCGTGACGACCTTGCGTAGAACAACGAATGTTATATCGTGCTTTTTAAATTTATTGAGAAACGCTCAGTCACTGAGCATATACGTCTTAATATTGATAACTTTTTGATGGATTATTTTTCTCTATGAAATTTGATGAACGTTAATAACAAGCAGCCAAAACAAATTTTTGCAACCCAAAAACGACGATCTTTGCGGATCGTCGTTTTTTGATTGCGTCTGACAGGGGAATCAACTAGGCGGCGTGGGAGGTCGGTAGTCTGATTGAAGGGGCTACCGTTACCCGATTATTGCAACTGTTCTTGATTTAAGTGAAAAAATTCAAGGGCTTCATCATAGTTGCTAAAAGATGCCGTGACCAAGTCGAAAATATCAGCATCTATCGGGACTGGATTTTCAATGCGATAAACCGCTAAGCCTGCGTTTTTAGCGGATAAAATGCCGTTCTTAGAATCTTCAAAAGCGACAACTTCATCCGGTGGGAAACCGGATTTGGCGATGGCCTGCAGATAGATTTCGGGATCAGGCTTGCCATGTTGCGTCTCGTCGCCGAACAAGGCGAATTGAAAATAGCTAGCTAAATCGAGCTTTTCTAAAATCGCCTGGGTTTCGTTTCGATAAGAGGAAGTGACCAAGCCATAACTGATTTGGTGGTGGCCGCAAGCTTTAAGGAAGGCACGCGTACCTAGGATGAGTTCAAAATTGCCGTGCTGAACCAGCGCTGTTCGCTGTTTCAAAAAGGCCGAAAAGAGTGTATCAAACGGAAAGCCTGTCCCATAGTGGTCCGTGAAAGTTTGTTGAATACCGCTCATGGGCATGCCAAGAATGTGACGATAAAAATCAACCGTAAGATGATAGCCATTATCGGCTAGTAACTGGTCCCAGATGGCATAGTATTTGGCTTCAGAGTTAATCAGTGTCCCATCCATGTCAAAGAGAATACATCGCACAGACCAACGACCTCCTTTTTAGCTGAACTTAACCTGATCAGACCGTGACAACTTCTGTTTGCGCCGTCAGCTGATCTTTAATTTTGGCAGGTAAGCTGTTGTCAGTGATTAAGTAATCAATATCATGCCAATTTGCATACTGGGAAAGTGATGAGGAACTAGCTTTTGAACTGTCCGCTAAGACGAAGTTCAGTCGACTGTTTTGAATGATCTTGTGTTTAATTTCGACATCGTCAAGACTGTTTGAACTTGGACCATTGTGCTCAGCGAAGCCGGATGTGCCTAAGAATGCCATGTCCATCCTGATTTTTTCGATGAAGCCGAGTGTTTGTGTGCCCATTGTCGCAAACGTCAAAGGATCGACCGAGCCGCCAACACTGATGAGATGATTTTGACTGGTCACGAGTTCATTCACAACAGGCATGGAGTTTGTGATGATCGTATGGCCAGCCGTTTCTTTTAACAGACTTGCAAAGGTCAGCGCCGTGCTGCCGGCATCAATAAAAATAGTTGAGCGCTGGGAAACATAGGACAGCGCTTTTTTGCAGATGGCCAGTTTTTGTTCGTGAAAACTGGCCATTCTTTGTTCAACTGGCGGAATATTGAAATCCTGAACGGGCATCACTGCACCGTACCATTTCTTGACGGCACCAGAATCGTCGAGTTCCTGCAGATCGCGCCGAATTGTTTCGCGAGATACGTTGAAATAAGTGGCTAACTCGGTGATCTTCATGGTTCCTTGATGTGAGATCAGATCAACGAGCTGTTTTTGTCTGTCAATGGCACTTAATTTTGCCATGGCTAATCACCTTCTCGCTTTCGATTGTAGCAAATACAACGCAACAACGCCACGATTTGTTGATTATTAAACATAAAATGTGGAAATTTAAACATTTTATGTTGCAAGATACACATTAGCCGGCTATACTGAACTTGTCAAAAGGAATATCAGCCTTGAGGAGGAGAATTCTTATGAAGTTGCAACTTGCATTAGACGATATCTCGCTTGTAGATGCGTTGGTTCTGGCCGAAAAAGTTCGAGACTATGTCGACATTTTTGAAATTGGCTCCCCGTTTATCATCCAAGAAGGGATGCGCGCCGTTCGCGAATTTCGGCGTTATTTTCCGAAAAAAAAGATCCTGGCCGATACCAAGATTATGGATGCAGGCGAGTATGAAGCTGAGCTTACCTTTAAAGCTGGTGCGGACTACTGCACAGTTCTCGGTGTGACGGACATCTTGACGATCAAAGCTTGTCTTGCTGCGGCAAAGAAATATGGCAAGCAAGTCTTTGTTGATACGATCTGTGTGCCTGACTTGAACACCCGCATCAAGGAACTTGAGGATGTTGGGGTTGATAGCATCAGTGTTCATGTTGGCGTTGATGAGCAAGCGGTGGGGCAAACACCTTTGAATGCATTGAAGCAAGTTAAACAACTGAGTAAGCACTCACAGCTGTCAGTCGCAGGCGGCATTAAAGTCAGCACGGTTGACCAGTATCAGGCCCTTGGCGCAGATATCATTATTGTTGGCGGCGGGGTGAATCATGCCGACGATCCTGTCGCAACAGCGAAGGCTTTGGCCGACAAAATTCATTCGCATGAAAATGTAAGCGCTTAATAAGGAGGAATGATCATGGAAGCAAAAAGTTTGAAGACAATTATCAGCGAACTGGATCAATATGCGCCAATGATTGATGACACCCAAGTCGAAACTGTTGCCAAGATGGCTTTTCAAGCAAATCGGATTTTTGTCGGCGGTGCAGGCCGCTCTGGTTTTGCAGGTCGCGGTTTTGCTATGCGGCTCATGCATTTGGGATTGCACGCCTATTTTGTCGGGGAAACCACGACCCCATCAATTGGGGAAGGCGACCTACTTGTGATCGGTTCTGGTTCCGGATCGACAGGCAGCTTGGTGGTTGATGCTAAGAAGGCAAAAGCGGTGGGCGCTAAATTGGCAACGGTGACGATTTATCCAACAGCCGAAATCGGCAGTCTGGCCGATGCGATCATTGCGATTCCTGGCGAAACGCCTAAAAACGAAACAGGGGCAGCCGACACTGCTCATTCGGTGCAACCAATGGGGACCTTGTTTGAACAGCTCAGTTGGTTAACTTATGACGCCATTATTTTGGAATTAATGAAATTAACTGGCGAGACGACGGACACGATGTTTCCTCGTCACGCTAATTTGGAATAGGCCACTTAAACTGATGCCATGACTTGTTTGGAATCGTGAATAGTTAAAAGCGCTAGCAATTGGACAACTGTCCAAGGCTAGCGCTTTTAATATGAAATGTTTGACGGTATTAATCTAACATTACTCTTTTTGTGCATGACTAAGTGGCACGATCTCAACCTCTCTATCCTGGAATTGTTGCATCAAGGACTTGTCAGTCGAATTCGTTACTAGATAGTCGATTTGCGGTGTCTCTGCAGCAACAAAATGACTTCGCATGCCGACTTTATCCGCGGTTGCGATCGCAATGGTGATGTCTGAACTGTTAACCATTTGATTTTTAACTTGGGCTTCCATTTGCTCAACAAAGGTGACGCCGAGATGTGGGTCAATATTGTAGATACCCATGACGTAGGCGTCAGCATGCAGACTAGTCAACGCATTAATCGTTTCGGCACCCAGACTTGATTCAGCTCGTTTTGACACTAAGCCACCCAACGCAATGGTTGTGATATTGCGCTTGTTTGAGGTTTCAACGGCGATAAGGGGACTATTAGTGATGATGGTTGCTGTGAAATCTGGTGGCAGGTTTTGAACTAACCGTAAATTGGTTGTGCTGCCATCAATGATTAGAACACCATTTTCAGGTAATAGTGGAATTGCTTGTTTAACCAAGGCAATTTTTGTCTCGGTGTCAACCTTCATGCGATGCTCAAAATTGGTCACATCCGGGCCATTACTGATGGCACCGCTTTGAACCCTCAGAAGGAGACCTTTTTGATCCATCTGACGAAGATCGCGGCGGATAGTATCTTCTGATACATCGAATGCTTGGACTAAGTCTGATATAGTCACTGCCTTATTAGCACTGTTCAGTATGCCGAGAATGCGTTCTTGGCGCTCTTTTTTTAACACAATCATTCACCTAGATTCATTGACAACTTATTTTTTGGCGCTCTCTGATTTCGATTATATAGGAGCAAATCGACAAAGACAAATTAGTCTTTGACCAATACTTGCAAAAGTTATAGGGATATTTGCATATAAAACGCAAAAATTACTTGATATATGCAAAAAAAGCGGTTACACTACATTTGCAATCAGAAATTATAAATGAGGAGTGTGTGGTATGACAGAATCATGGCTTGATTTATCAGAGAAGGTCGTCGTTGTCACTGGCGGTAGTATGGGATTGGGCGAAAAGATGGTTGATGGTTTAGCTGCGAACGGCGCTCAGGTCATTTCCGCGGATGTTGTCGAAAATGATAGTCACGCGAATCAAAAGAATGTTGTGAAAATGATTTGTGACGTTACCAGCAAAACATCAGTTGAAAAGATGGTTCAAGAAGTTATTAAACAATTCGGGCATCTGGATGTCTTAATCAACAACGCTGGTGTGAGTCGTCCGCGAATGTTAGTTGATTATTATGGTAAACATCCTGAGTACGAGTTAAGTGAAGAAGACTTCGATTTCATGACCACTGTGAACCAAAAAGGCGTCTTTCTCTGCACACAAGCGGTAGCTCGCGAGATGGTCAAGCAGAAACATGGTGTCATTATCAGTATGTCTTCAGAAGCTGGATTAGATGGCTCAAAGGGTCAGAGCTGCTATTCGGGAAACAAAGCAGCGGTTAGTGCGTTCACACAGGCATGGGCAAAAGAATTAGGTCAATTCAATATTCGTGTGGTAGCAGTTGCGCCAAGTATTAATGAACGAACACCCATGAATAATGATGCCACTTTTAAAGCCTTGGCCTACACACGCGGGCAAGACCCAAATAATGTGTCAGATGACTATGCATCTAAAATTCCTTTGGGTCGTCCAGGTCAGCTGACAGAAATTGCCGATCTCATTTCATATTTAGCATCAGATCATGCTTCATATATTTCCGGTACCACGATTAACATTTCCGGTGCAAAGTCGACCAGATAATTAAATCTGGCTGGTGCGTTCCTTGAGTGAAAGCTTTTAGGACGTTAAAGGAGGATAACAAGATGGAGGCCTCAGGAGTTCCGCAAAAAAAGGTTGATGTCTTAGCTAGAATCAGGAAATTTGGCGGCTATATGAGCGGTATGGTGATGCCAAATTTGGGAGCATTTGTTGGTTGGGGCTTGATGGCAGCATTGTTTATTCCAAATGGTTGGTTTCCAAATGCAGATTTAAATCATCTGATTAAACCGACTTTGGACTATGTATTCCCAATGTTGATAGGATATACCGCTGGCTATAACATTCATGGTCAACGAGGCGGCGTCATTGGGTTGTTTGCTACGTTGGGTGTCATTGTCGGGGCTGATATTACCATGATCAGTGGCGCAATGATCATGGGGCCGTTAGCAGCATGGCTATTAAAAAAGTTTGATAACTGGGTTGATGGAAAAGTTCGACCAGGCTTCGAAATGTTTGTTGATAATTTCTCGTTAGGGATTATCGGCGCCGTTCTTACTATTTTAGCTTATATTTCGATTGGTCCTGCAATTCAGTTTTTAGTAGCAGTTCTGTCGAGTGGTGTTACTTGGGCAACCACCCATAAGTTTATTCCATTGCTATCGGTTTTCATGGCACCTGCACAAGTACTGTTTCTGAATAACGTGGTTAATCATGGTATTTTAGCGCCGATTGGCTATGCACAGGCAGCTGAAGCCGGTAAGTCAATTATGTTCTTAGTTGACACCAATAATGGGCCGTTACTGGGAACTTTATTTGCAATTGCTTTGGCAGGTCGAGGCAAGGCAAAAAATACTGCACCAATGGCAATGTTCATCGCTGGAATTGCTGGTATCGGCGAAGTCTACTTCCCATTCGTATTGGCAAATCCTATCTTAGTATTTGCCACAATGGGCGGATTGGCAGTTTCTTTATTCCTGCAAGTATTAATGGGCGGCGGTTTGATTGGAGTCGCCTCGCCAGGTAGTTTGATAAATATTGCAATCATGACACCCAAAGATGCCATTGTAGCCAATTTTGTATCGATTTTAGCGGGTTTCATAGTTTCAACACTCATAGCGTTGTTCTTACTAAAGACATTCGCAGGCGGTAAAGATGATGATCTGGAGGAATTTAATGTTGGTGGTCGTCAAGTTAAATCAGTTGCTAATTTTGTGCCAGCTGTCGGCGAGACCATTGCCAAAACAACCTCTAAGATTAAAAAGATCATTGTTGCGTGTGATTCTGGGATGGGATCAAGTGCGATGGGTGCGTCGGTATTGAAGAATATTCTGAAAAAATCGGGTTATGCAGATATTTCGGTTGAACATTCTTCTGCTAATCAAATTGCGCCAGATGCAGATCTTGTGATCACTTTAGATTCACTAATTGAGCGAGCAAAACTTGCCGGTGGTTCGGATAGTATTAGTTATCTGCCAGTTAATAATTTTTTAAAGGAAGATGACTACAAACCTGCAATCGATTTTATTGCTTCACGTAATCAGGCAACAGCCACTAAAACTGAAGTAGATGATCCAGATGATTTGGTGCCTACGAAAAACGAAGCTAAAGTCTTACCGAAGGAAAACATTAAGCTTCATCAGCATTTTCGAACACCTGAGGAGGCCATTGAAGCCGCTGGTCAGGTCCTTGCTAGTAATGGATTCGTTGATACCACTTATATCGACGACATGCTGAAACGAAATGAAGATCTCTCAGTGTATGTTGGTAATCATGTTGCGGTCCCGCATGGGTTGGAAACCTCTGATCCGAAGATTAAAAAGTCTGGATTATCCGTTCTGCAAGTTCCTGAAGGTGTTGAGTTTGGACCAGATGAGATTGCTTACGTCATTATTGGGATTGCTGGTAAAAGTGATACTCATTTAGAGATGCTTACCAAAATTTCACTTGTACTGATGGATGAAGCTAATGTTGAAAAGATCCGATCCGCAGAGAGCGAAGAGGAAATCATGGCAGTTTTGAACATTTCCTGATGATATGAACGAGCAGAAAAGCTTATATATTGACACATTCGAAACATGACTAATTAATGCGGTGATACGGGAGGAACGATCATGAAAAATGTACTCATAGTTGGCGCAGGACGTTTAGGCAAAGGGTTTGTTGGCGAAACCTTCTTTAATGCAGGCTGGCACATCACGTTTTTGGACAAAGATCCGCGGGTGATTGATGAGCTGAATAAGACAAAAACTTACGATGTGACAGTTCACACAACAGAAGAAGTTTTTACGCATACTATCAGTAACTTCGATGCTTATTTAATTGACGACCAACAATCAGTGATCGACAGTTTTTTAAAAACTGATTTGGTGATGTTACCGCTATATCCAGTTGACTTTGAGGATGCAGCAAAGGCTTTAGCGATAGGATTCAATCGACAATATGAACTGGATCCCAGCGCGAAAAAAACATTGATTTGTCTGACAAACAGGAATCATATTATTGACCGTATTACCAACTATTTCCGGGACAGTCTTGCGAATGATGATGTTCGTGCATGGTTCGATCAAAACGTTGTCGTGCGTGATTCAATTGTTCGGCGATCAACTGATGCTGTCACCGCCTATGCAACTCATATTGAGACAACCGCAGTTTCTTCGCTGATTATTGAAGGACCAGTTTACAGTGACTTCTCAGACGTAAAATGGTTAGATGTCCGTAAAAATGTTGAAATGCTTAAAGATATAAAAGTCTTTTTGATCAATGGCCCACATGCAACAACTGCCTATTATGGTCATTGGCGTGGTCATGAGAATATTCCAGATGCAGAGGAAGATCCTGAAGTGGAGAAACTCGTCAATGGGGTACATGATGCCACGGTTCAGGCGGTACTCTATGAATATCCTGTCACGCGTGACGACATTCGAGAATTGGAGTTCCTTCCAGCAGCCAAAGATGAGATGGTTGATTCCATCTTTAGAGTTGCATATGATCCAATTCGAAAGACAAGCCCGCATGACCGGTTCATGGGCGTCATTGATCTTTGCCTCAAGTACGACATTGACTATGCGCCCATCACCAAAGCTCTGGCAACAGCATTTGCCTATGTTGAGTCGAGAGATCCGAATGCCGTTAAAATTCAGAAGGATATTCAGAAGAATGGTATTCGACCAACTGTTTCAAAGTATATCGGACGTCCAGAAGATGATGTCGTGGTTGACCGGGTGGTTAATAACTACAAGCAATTGCAACAGGAAGCGACAGCATCAGTTATGACACCGGGAGCTTAATTGAAAAATTCATTTTTTGATGCAGCTGTTGATTACTTGGTAAAAATAATGCGCTACTATCATAACGTTCTGTTTGCTCGATAGTATGGACTATAAGTGTATTAGATAATTAGAAGGCGGCCTCGTCATTCCTAAATTATAAAGGAGTGTCGAGGTCGCCTTTTCCAGTTGTATGTAGAGCAATGGTAGAAGGGTATCAAAATGATTTTGTTATCTTCATTTTTGCGTCAGACAAGCAGTTTTATGGAAAATGATAATTATTGCGGTCTTGCAATGCTGTAGCAACTTTATTAGCGATTTACTGCAGTGATGAAAGATTATGAGGCGTCAGTTGGAGGAGTGACTATATTGAGTATCCCTCCCACTGTGCAATAGCAAGAATAATCGGTTTCAGTGCCATCCCCTCCGCCGTTAAATGATAAGTTGTGACGAGTGGCTGGGTTGTTAGAATATGTTTTTGAATGAAGCCATCTGCGCATAGTTGCGCAAGTTGACGAGCGAGCATCCGAGTTGGACAAGGGGAGACGCTGGCGTTTAGTTCTCCGAAATGCCAGTTTGATTGCTGGATAAAACGATACAGGATAATTCCTTTCCATTTGCCGGAAATTTTTTGAAGCAGGCGGGTTGCGGGACAAGGTTGATTTTGGGTTGAAGAACAAGAAGGCATCATATGCCGACTCCTTTCAAAAGTAGTGACAAAAAGTGCAGTATTGCGATTTCATAGCATCGATTATACCATTGACAAATAGTAAGCAACCATGATTTCTGAGATCAGAGATTTTGTGCTTTTTCATTTGTATCACGCGACTTTTTATTTAGAAAGGATGTTTTTAATTTGAATCAGTTATCGCATACTCAGTATCGTCACTCCACGCGTTTGTTCACCGATCAGGTCATTGACCTTGCAACACTAGAGAACATTATTCGTACGGCCAGTCATGCACCTTCTTGGGAGAATGCGCAACCGTGGAAAGTTTATCTTGCAACGGGTGATACCGTGAAGCAAATTCGTGCGAGTCATGAAAAGGCAGTACAAGATAAGGCTAAGAGTTGGACAGAAGTCACACCTCCACTAGATTGGAAGCCTGATCAACAGAAGAATATTGAACATTGGCAAACAGCTCTTGGTGATTTTTTCAATTCTGACGAACTACAGGCTTTTCACACGGCTGGCAAAAAGCTTTATCATGCTGCCGCTATTGTTTACATCACCATTCCAAAGAATGCATCGGCCTATTTAGCATATGATGCAGGTGCTTTTGGTTATGGCGTGCTTTTGGCAGCAAAGGATGCAGGCATTGGCACGATCCCAGCTTATGAGATGATTCGGTATCCAGATGAAATTCGTGCACACTTCGATATTAGCAGTGACGAGGCGTTGTTGATGGGAATCGCCCTTGGGTACCCGGCTTCTAGCAAGATTAATGATCTTAAAACAGATCGACGACCATTGAAAGACTTTTTACAGATCAAGGATTGAGCGTTAATACTACTTTTCAGAGAATTTCATTTGAACTTTTTGAAACAACGCTTTTTACCCAAAGACACCTGCGACAGTGAGAAAATTCCTGTTGCAGGTGTCTTTTTTTTGTCGTCTTCAACTGGTTAATCCCACTCAGCATGCATCGTCTCAGTCATTCGCCAATAAACAATCAGACTAATAAGCGCACATAGCGAAACATAAATGAAGAAGTAATTTTCGTGATGTGCTTGCTTGAACCATAGTGCGATGTACTCAGTTGTTCCGCCAAACAAGGCGACGGTCAGGCCGTACGGAAAACCAACGCCGAGTGCACGAATTTCGGTTGGAAATAACTCCGCTTTCACAATCGCATTGATGGATGTATAGCCAGTGACAAGAATGAGGCCGACTAACATTAGCAGGAATGCCATCAATGGGGTTTTGGTGGTTTGCATCAGCCAAAATAGTGGGACCGTCAAGACCGTGCTGCCGATCCCGAAAAAGAAGAGCAAGGGGCGTCGGCCGATGTGATCGGATATGTAACCCGCCAAAGGTTGAAGGCACATGAAGATGAAGAGGGCGGCGAAGTTGATTAACGCCACGGTTCCTTTGGGCAAGCCAACCGAATTGATCATGAATTTTTGCATGTAAGTTGTGTAAGTATAGAAGCAGATAGTGCCGCCGAGCGTCAGGCCAACCACGGTCAGGATTTGCTTGGGATACTTAAGTAAGGCGCGTATCGTGCCAGCTGATTGGCGTTGACTGGTGGACATGTGCTGAAACTGGTTTGACTCGTCCATCGATAGTCGCAGCCAGAGAACGAGTAGAGCACCGGCTGCACCGATGGCAAATGGGATGCGCCAACCCCAGGAGCTGAGTTCTGTTTCAGTCAAGTACATCTGCAGGATAATCTGAACCCCAAGTGCGATCAATTGGCCGCTGACTAAGGTGACGTATTGAAAACTTGAATAAAAGCCGCGGCGTGAAGGCTCGGCCATTTCTGACAGGTAAGTAGCGCTTGTCCCGTATTCACCGCCAAGCGACAGGCCTTGAAACAGCCGAATGACCACTAACAAAACAGGTGCCCAAATACCAACTGTCTGATAATTTGGCAATAAGGCAATTAACAGCGACCCGCTGGCCATGATTAGGATGGATAAGGTCAACCCGGCCCGGCGCCCGTGGCGATCAGCATACCGGCCCATCACAAGGCTACCAATCGGCCGCATCAGAAATCCAAGTGCGAATACTGCCGCAGCATCCAACAGTTCACTCGTTGGATCATGACTTGGAAAAAACGAGGGGCTGAAGTAGATAGCAAACGCGGCGTAAACGTACCAGTCGTACCACTCAATCATATTGCCGAGCGATCCTTTAAAAATATTGGATGCGATCTTGCGCGAAGGCTGCATGGTCAATCCCCCTATGATGTGAAGTTGCCGGACAAGCTATTTTTACTAATGGAAAAAATGTACGCTTTTTTCAAATGTTTATCTATCTCTTATGTAACATTAATTAACAACTGTGAAATTTCGTGGTTTTCAGGCTGACTTGACGATCAATACGATACTGGTGGATGCGCGATAGGAAGATTTTGGCCGATCGCGTTTTTTGATGTTTTTTTCCTCCGCAATTATCGTGTCGCGCGCTAATGGTTAAGCGATCTTTTGGGGATTCTGCGCTAGTGCAGACATATCGCTTTGATTGGTCAGCGTTTTGGTTACTTGATTGCGATCACGACAACTAACTCGCTGCCCGCATAAACTAAACCCATCGATATCGAAAGACACTAGGCGCCGGATGGGATTAGGAGATGGCACAGGAGGAGGCAGGATTTGCATTGTATCTCGCACATCAAGGGGTGGTGTATGCAGCTTTGGCGCAGTTGGGGATTCGGCGTGATCGAAGTGATTTTCAGGATTGGCGTGATGATGGGATGTTGGTGTACCTCAACTACTTCAACCGATATTGCGATCCATTGACGGATGAGGCCGCCATTCGCAAGTTTAATAAGCTGGCATGGCATTTTGTTTATCTGACGTTGATGCAGCGAATGCAGAAAAACCGGCAGCGAAGCGTGATTGAGCGGTTGCCAAGCAATATCACTTTATTGCAGAAAACGACTTTTGCCAGCACTGTTTTGAATGTGCAGACATCGCTGGAATGGGATGGTCAGCTGCAACGACTCGCGGCTATTTTGACGCCTATGGAGCGAACAGTTTTGGGCTTGCGATTGGCTGACTTGTCAGATGCTGGCATCGCAGGTCGATTACAGATTAGTCGGCAACGAGTTTTGAAGATACGTAAGCAGTTGCAGGCCAAGTATCGGCAGGTGGTCGGATAATGATCGTGCGTTTTCGGTGAGCAGTGACTAACGCGCTCTCAGTTGCAAAAACCTGAACATAAGGACCTCGGCCACAATGACCAAAGAGCGGTCATGACGCCAAAGGCCGCTTATAAGCCGGCTGCTAAGCGCGTTGAAGACCGCTCACTTTTTAGGAGGAATAAAAAATGGATAAGGAATTATTGACGTATGTCTTAGATCAGGCGGTTGGCGTTGTGATTGCCGTGTTTTTACTGACGCGGATTGAGCGGCGGTTGGATGTCCTGATTACGAGTATTGAGAAATTCATGACAAAGTTGGATGCCAAGGACAGGTTGTAGGAGGGGCGAGATGGCGATATTAATGGCAGATGTGAGTAGTTGGCAGCCGGAATCGGACAGCTGGTTTCGCAAGCTGGCGGATGTTGGGGTGAAGGCGGTGGTGGTAAAGCTGACGGAAGGCACCACCTACCGCAATCCTAAGGCCGCAGCGCAATTGGCGGCAGGTCGGCGAATGGGGATGCAGGTGCATGGTTATCATTACGCGCATTATCACAACAGCGCTGATGCCGTGGCGGAAGGACGGTTCTTCGGAACCACAGCCAAGGCTTTAGGTTTGTCAACCGAGTCGGTAATGGCAGCAGATGTGGAGGATCCGGGTTTATCTGGTGAGTTGACGGGGGTGACGAATGTTTTTCTCCAAACTGTCAAAGCGATCGGATATCCTCACACGGATCTATATACCATGGCCAGTTGGCTGACCGCGCGGCGCTTTGATCGGGTTGCCTTGATTCCGAAAAATCTGTGGCTTGCCAGTTACGGCGTGAATCAACCGGGCGTTGATAATGTCGGCACATGGCAGTTCACGAATAACTTTCAAGGGCTAGGTGTTGATATGAGTTACGACTTTTTTGGTCACTATACGACGCGTCTCACTGGCACACTCAACGGTGGTGTCGCGCGCGTGCCAACGATTCGGTTTCATACCGTGCAGCCAGGGGAGAGCTGGTGGGCGATTGCGCACCAGTACGGACATGACATGGACAAGCTGGCTGCATTGAATGGCAAGACGATTTTGAGTGTGATTCACCCTGGGGATCAGCTGCGGGTGGAATAAGGTTTGAAGTGAAAACGAGAGTTGTCTTTCGGCTACTTGCAGAAGGACAACTCTTTTTGTGGTATGAATGTCCCATAAAGACTTCTGTTAACATATCTAAAGTCTAATGACGAATACAATTACGGAGAGCAAAGTCGGGTATAAGAAATGCCAAAAAAATAACAAATTTTTATAACGATCTTTAATGCTTATTAAAACGTTCAGTCAGTTGAAATTTACTCATGAATTTAACGAGAAACTTTTAATTTAGACGATGAGTGGTAGTGGCTAACTGTGAGTATAAATGAACGATGTTTTTTAATGCGATTTCCTCTCATGTTAATTTGTTATAGTTCGATATTAAATAAAAGCATTAGACAGTAGGAGATAGAGTACTTATGCTGAAGATAACATCCAGCGAGCTAGGACCTCATAGTCATGTGCTTGAGAAATAATACCGCGGTTGTTTCCTTGATGCTGATTCAACGGAAGCTGAGTGTTTTTGGTCAAATCTTTAGTAGACGAAACAAAACTAGGCGGATAGCAAAGGAGAACGCTTATGATAAAAGACAAAGTTGTTGTGATTACAGGTGCATCTAGTGGTATCGGTGCTGAAACTGCTAAATTGCTCGCGAGTCGAGGAGCCAAGGTTGTTCTTGGTGCTCGCCGTAAAGAGAAGTTAGAAAAACTGACTGATGAAATTAGAAATCAAGGGGGCCAATCAATTTATCAAGTAACCGATGTTGTCAAACCAGAGGACAGTAAAAATCTTGTTCAGCTTGCTAAAAAAACATTCGGTGGTATTGATGTGATGTTTCTTAATGCTGGCTTAATGCCCAGTTCACCACTTTCCGCTCTAAAAACAAATGAGTGGAATCAAATTGTCGATGTTAACTTAAAGGGCGTTTTGAACGGGATTGCAGCAGCCCTACCATTTTTTAAAGCGCAACGATCGGGACACTTTATTGCAACGAGTTCAGTAGCCGGTCTTAAAGCCTACCCAGATAATGCGGTTTACGGGGCAACAAAGTGGGCAGTGCGTGAGCTTATGGAAGTGTTACGAATGGAATCGGCACAAGAAGGCAGTCATATCCGGACTGCCACTATCTATCCAGCGGCCATTAAAACTGAGTTGTTAAATACGATTACTGACGAAGCTAGTGCCCAAGAGCTGAAGAAAACTTACGATACTTACGAAATTACGCCTGATCGAATTGCTAAGGTTGTTGAATTTGCAATTGATATGCCCGAAGACACAAACGTTAGTGAGCTTACAGTGGGACCTACAATTCAACCTTGGTAGTATCATAGATGACTTTCCCCCTTAAAAACGGCTTTGAGTATTTTTAACAGCAGATCCGTATTTGTCTTGCTTGGTAGGGTTGGCAGAAGTGCAAAATGGAGTGTCGATTTTCATGAAGAAAATATTATTTGTGATTTTATTGCTAGTTGCGGTCGAATTGACGGGTTGTGGTAATCAAAGGGGAAAGATTTCTAATGGCAAGTCTTCCGAGATGCCTTCAACAAAAGCAGTGAAGAAAATGACGAGTAACAATAATTTTGGTCGATCATTAGTCGTGTATTATTCGTTAACATCGCACACAAAACAGGTTGCAGAGTCGATTCATCACCGCGTTGGTGGTGATATTGTGGCAATTCAGACAGAAAAATCATATCCAACGACCTATTCAGCAACAACCGCTGAGGTGAAAAAGGAGATTAGGCAAAACCAATTACCCCAATTGAAGACAGCTGACATTGATTGGCATCAATATAAAACCATTTTCGTTGGGTCACCAGTGTGGTACGGAAACTTGTCTTTGCCCATGCAACAGCTTTTCCGCCAACACCAGTTTCAATCAGGGATACACATAGCGCCATTTTTTACAAGCGGGAGCAGCTCGCCGAAAGAGGCATTCACCACAATGAAGCGATTGCAGGCACAGCCAAGTTATCATCAGCCATTGGGAATCACAAATGATGAACAATCTGATCGCAACAGATTAGTGGATCAATGGCTAAAAGGTATTAAGTTCGATTAAAGAGAGAACGAGCAAGCATATACTATTGGTGTACAAAGTTCCTTTGCATCGGACACAGAAAAATAAAGCAGAAACCGCCTATTGGTTCAAAGAGGCGGTTTTTTTGCTGGCTATTTGATTTAGAAGTTAAAAATGACCATTTCAATAAAAATTCACAAAAAGATTGTGCAAAATATGTTGACACGGTGTCACTTTCCGTATAAACTACAAATTATCAATTAGTGACACCGTGTCACCACAGGGGGCAATCATGGCATCTACTACTTTTCAACATCTAGATGCAGCTAAACAACAACGGGTCTTAGCTGCACTCATCACAGAATTTTCTCAATATCCGTTAGCGCAGGCGCAGGTGGCGCGCATCGTGAAGCAGGCTGATATTGCCCGCGGTGCTTTTTATAAGTACTTCACGGATCTAGATGACGCCTATCGCTATGCCTTTGGACGGGTGATCGGGCGGTTGCATGCGGGTATCACGGGTCCGACCATGCGGCAAGATCCATATACGGCAACAGCTGATTTTCTGCATGAGGCTAGTGAGAGTCGTGACCGGGATTTCATCCGCTTGCATTTCACTAAAAATAGCGGGCTGGTGAATGTGGCCCGGCCACAAGTTCCCGCAGATGCAACCGACTGGGCTGTCGCGTCGTTATGCCACAGTGCGATTTCTGAGGTACTGGCTGATCCGGCTGACGCGACCTTGATTTTGGCACATTTGAAGGCAGCACTTTCTCAGCTGCAAGTTAAGGAGTGAAACAATGTATCTTTCATTAAAAGAAATCTGGCATGAAAAATTACGCTATGGCTTGATCATCGGTATGATTTTGCTGGTGACTTACCTTGTATTTATTCTCAGTGCGTTGGCTAATGGGCTTGCCCAGCAGAATACGCAAGCAATCGAGTCCTGGGACACATCGAAGGTGGTATTGGCAAAGGACTCGGATATCAATTTGAGCCAGTCGCTGCTGACGTCAGAGCAGACAAAAGCGATTAAGCTAGGCAAGTCGCAAGCCTATGTCGGTACAATCGGCGCGGTTGCGACCAGCAGCAAGCACTCGGAAATTCGTTCAACGATGGTCGGGCTTGATTGGAATCAGTACATCGGCAAGGACATGCAGCTGGTGAGCGGTCATCGCGTGCAAAGTGACAATCAAATTGTCGTGGATACACAATTTAAAAATGAAGGCTACAAGCTTGGCGACAAGGTGCGGCTAACCACAAACGGCCAGCAATATACCATCGTCGGTTTCACGGAAAATGCCAAAATGAGTGTCGCCCCGGTTGTCTACGGCACCATGGCGACATGGCGAAAACTGCACAACTTGCCGGATACTTTTACGGCTAGCGGCATTATTTCCAAGTCGGCTGATTTTAAAGTTAACAACAGCGATTTGAAAACCTATACAGCGGATACATTTATCCAGAAGCTGCCGGGTTATTCAGCCCAAAATAGCACGTTTGCGTTCATGATTGGTTTTCTATTTGTGATTTCGCTGATTGTCATCGCGGTCTTCCTGTACATTTTGACCATGCAGAAGATTCCTAACTACGCCGTTTTACGGGCACAAGGTGTACCGGCGCGGACCCTCGTTAAAACGACCATTGCGCAAGCACTCATGCTTGTGTCATTCGGTCTGATCCTCGGTGGGGTGCTGACGGCAGTTACAGCGCGGTTCATGCCTCTGGGTGTGCCGATGATTTTCTCCGCCGGTTTAAGCATCGCAGTTGTTATTGGCATTTTGCTCACCGGCTTACTCGGTGCAATTGTCCCAGTCCGGACGATTCTTAAAGTTGATCCTGTCACAGCCATTGGAGGTTGATTGTATGTCAGCTATCGAATTACAACACATCATTAAAAATTTTAAAACGCCTACCAGCGATGTCGAAGTCCTCAAAGACGTTAGCTTCAGTGCCGAACCCGGCAGTCTTTCGCTGGTGCTTGGGCCGTCTGGTTCAGGAAAAAGTACGTTTTTGACCATTGCAGGTGGCATTCAAACCCCAACATCAGGGGTCGTGACAACCGCCGGACAGGAGCTTGATAAGTTATCCGGCAAGGCGCGTGATGCATTGCGGTTGGATAAGATCGGATTTGTTCTTCAGTCATACAACCTCGTCCCATATTTGACGGTTGGCGAGCAGTTCACTTTAGTCGACAAGATTAAGCCAAAAAACAACCTCAGTCATGAGGAACTTGATCAATTGCTGGATGATCTCGGTATTGGTGACCTAGTTAATCAATATCCGGCTTCCTTATCCGGCGGCCAAACACAACGGGTAGCAATTGCACGAGCCTTGTATCCCGATCCAGCCATCGTGTTGGCCGACGAACCAACCGCCGCATTGGATAGTCCGCGTGTGGCAGTTGTCGGACAGCTGCTAGCTGATCTGGCACATAAGCGTGGTAAGGCAATTGTTGTTGTCACCCATGATGTTCGCTTAGAAAAGTTTGCGGATCGCACGTTTACTTTGTTGGATGGTCAGTTAAGCGAAGGTGACACTTCCAACGCAGCATAGTGAAAAACAACTGGTTGCTACAGTATGATTAACGCGGTAGATGCTTAAAGAGCCCTCTTGTGTCAGAATTCTGACACAAGAGGGCTCTTTTTGAAGCTTAATCGTTTATCTGGCTGATTGAAATGAAGACATCATTTGCCTAATGTCTTTTTAAAAGTAATTAGAATCGCGGTTCGCCTAAAGCGTGTTGCGCAGCCAAGTTCAGCAAGCTCCATTGACGATCAAAACCTGGCTGGAAGAAGAAGTCGGCTTCAGCCAAGTCTTCAAGGCTTAATTGTTGTTGAACGGCGAGTGCCAAGACGTTGCCTTGTGCAGTCACGTCGTAAGTGGACAATACTGCACCGCCTAACAGTCGATGAGTTTGCGGGTCAAAGACTAAGTTGACGCAAACCTGTGGATTGCCGTTAGCTTCTGGCACATAGTCTGGCCGCAGTGAATCGGTGTAGAAAGCGGTATGCACGTTAACGTCAGCCCGTTTAGCTGTGAAGGTGTTCAGGCCGCTAGCTGCAAAATGGTAGTCGAAAACGCTCAACGCACTGGAACCAACGACGCCCTTGAATGGCCGTGCTGGATTTTCTGCAAAAATGTTTTCGGCAAGGTAACGGGCTTCACGTCGCGCAACGGTTGCCAAGGCAATCGGCACCTTTTGTTGTGCTGGAATTGAGTAAACCAAAGTGGCATCACCGATAGCATAAACGTCTGGCAAATTGGTCCGCAGATAAGGATCGGTGTTGATGAAGCCGCGTTTATCAAGGTTAACGGTGCCCTTGAGCCATTCCGTTGCTGGCTTGATACCCGCTGCTTGAATCACGAGATCGGTTTTAACGTCACCGGCATCCGTTTTGACGGCGCTAACAGCTTCATCGCCTGTGAAGGCTTCGATCTTGACACCAAGCTTGAGCTCAACACCTTTATCAGTGAGTTCCTTGGCCAGAATGTCGGTCATTTCTGGATCCAGATAGGTACCCAGTGGGCGATCAATCATATCCAACAACGTTACTTGTTTACCAGCTTTACGACTGGCTTCAGCCGCTTCAATCCCGATATAACCGGCACCGATGATGGTGACGTGCTTAACCGCCGGATCTTCTAACTTGGCCTTGATGTTGGTGGCCCAATCGTAGCCACGCATCAAGAAGACATTCTTCAAATCGTTGCCTGGCACTGGTAAGGAATTCGGGCGAACGCCTGAACTCAGAATTAATTTGTCATAAGGATAATCCTGCGTCGTGCCGTTCTTCGTGTCGCGAACGGTGACGGATTTCACATCAGCATTGATTGCCGTCACTTCATGGTTGTTTAACACATGTGCGCCGCGCTTGATCAAATCGTCTGGACGAAAATTCCGAACATCATTCACATCGGTTACTTGATTTTCTAAGAATAGTTCCATCCCGCAGGACATGAACGAAACAAAATCACCTGCTTCAAACATCGTAATGTCTGCATCTGGATAACGATGCAACAGTTCTAAGACGCTTTGGTGACCGCCGTGTGATGCCCCTACAACAATGATCTTTGGCTTGTCCACAAAAATTCCTCCTAATTATGTAGTAACCGCGACTTTTCGTCATCGGCTCTATCTCTATATTAGAATAGTTCCAATCTATAGTCAATGATAGACGACAATTAATTATTGAACAATTTATTTTTAGAGACGGCTAACTTTATGCAGATGAGCTTTGGCCACGACGCTGCCTAACAGGGATCGTGGCAACTATCATGTTCAAAAAGGTGGCATCGCGCACGTTTTTTTGTAGAACATTTTTACCCAGTCAAAAGCAATCTCGTTGATGGTTCACAAAGACATGAAAAAAGCCGCTGCACTAAGATTCAATATCTCAGTTGCAGCGACCATTCATTTGCTTATTGAAATCTCATGGCGTCCTGACGGTTAGATAATCGCGAAGTGCTTAAGTGCCTTCACCACGCCATCTTCATCATTGCTTGCTGTAATAAAATCAGCACGTTTTTTGACAATGTCCTGGCCGTTAGCCATAGCAACACTTGTCCCGGCGAAATCGAACATATCGAGATCGTTATGTTCATCGCCAAACGCAATGACATCGTCTGCTGAAAATCCGAGGTGTTGCGTGAGTTGCGCTAGGCCCCAGCCCTTATCGACGCCATGGGGCATGATTTCCAGCATAAATGGCATACTGCGAATGACGGTAAAACGATTGCCAAATTCAGTTTCAGCTTGGGGTTGAATCGCGGCAAGCTTATCTGGTTCTCCCAGTAACATGCCCTTTGCAATCACGAAGTCTTCTGGCATTTCTTGCGGTTCACGGACCTTAATACCGGCCGTATTTTCCCATGCTTGTAAAACGGTGTAACGACTGATATTGCGATCTGCCGTATAAACCTCTCCGGCTGGCGTCAAGACGTTGCTGTCAATGCCGTTGCTAGCGACCGAAGCCGCAAAAGTCGAAAAGTCTTGGTAATCCTGATGATTCAGAAACTTTTCAGCAATGATTTTGCCACTCGCGCTCTGCACCACACCGCCGCCTTGAACAATAACGTATTGATCGTCACCTTCCAGTCCCAACGCCTCCAGTGTCGCATGGACACCAGGCAAGGGCCGGCCGGTACACGGCACAACCTTGATACCGGCAGCAATCGCCGTCTTCAAACCGCTAATTGTAGCGGGTGACAGCTGCTTATGTGAATTTAATAATGTGTCATCCAAATCAACCGCAATCAAACGGTACATGGCAGTCACACCCCTTCCTCATGCCAGCTTAGCACAGCGGGGTGGGAGGGGACAATGTGAAAGATAAACGTTGGGAAGCGGTGGATAAGCGTTACTTACAATGGTTAGACATAAAAACGACTTCCTTAACAAAGAAAGTCGCCAGTCCGTTCGAACGACCGTTAATAATGCGAGTGACAAATCCGCAGTGATCATCGAATGGTATTTTGTACTGTATGCCAATCACATATTAGTATGAAGGATTGTCGTCTTAACAGTTGTTCTATTACTAGTGTTGTCCGAAGCGGTCTCCTTCAGCTAGCAGAACAAAATAACGTCAAATGTCACCATGACGCCCCACATCCAGCAACCGTACCGTCAAATCTTCTACCCGATAGATCAGCAACCAGCTGCCTTTAATGAACAAAGCGCGATCAGGTTTGCGACTTTTGATGACATGATCGTCGTATTTTTCCGGCAGCGGGTCGCCGGTTTTCAGGTAGTTGGTGACTTGTTCAAAGTCGTTCTGAGTAAAGCGGCCAGCTTGGAGGAGTTGCTTGAGGTGCTTTTTGAAGCGTGATTGTTGTGTGAGTTGGTAGTGGGGCATGATGGACCTGCCTTTCTTGTTTTCTTAAGCGTACCGCAACGAACAACAATGGAAAAATATTTTTATCAAAGACAGTGGTGACTTGTGAAGGATTGGTTAACGTCATGTCACACTTTTAAAAAGAAATTCACAAAATTGATTTGGCTTGTTTTTGAAATCGATACCAAAAAAGCGTTGACAAGAAATCTGAAAGCGCTATATTATTCATGTAATCAAGGAGATGCGGAGGAGCGGCGAAAAATGGCAACGATTTCAGAAGTGGCAAAGTTAGCCGGGGTTTCGGTTTCAACGGTATCACGGATCATTAACCACAAACCACATGTTTCACCGCGCAAAGCGGCCCTGGTTGCCGATGCCATGGCGAAGTTGGGTTACACACCGCTTCAAGCTGCTCGACAAATGCGTGGTTCTGGCTCGCAGACGCTTGCCGTGACGGTTCCTTACATTACGAACCCGTTTTTTTCAGAACTCGTTGCAGCGATTGAACGCACTGCCGATGAGCGATCCTATAAGACAGTCATTGTGCAAACATTCGGTCAGAAAAGTCACGAACTGAATGCCTTGGAATTTCTCAAGACGAACCAGGTTGATGCTGTGATTATGTGCGCAATTGAGAATGACTGGGATTTGATTAAGCAGTATCGGCAATACGGTTTGATTGGTATTTGTAATGAATACGTTGCCGATCCTGAGGTTTTGATGGTGCGTGCCGATCAGGAAGGCGGTATGTATGCGGGTACTAAATATCTCTTGAATCGTGGTTATCGCAAGCTAGCATTTTGCACCGGGCAGCAAGCTATTCGATACAATGACAAACTTGAAGATTTGAATAGTGATCGTTATCGTGGCTATCTTCGGGCATTGCGTGAATTCGACTTGGAGCCAGCGGTGGAATGGCAGTTTACAGATGTTGGAACCATTGCTGATGGTCAAGATGTTCTTCAGCGCATCATGGTCATGAAGCATCGTCCTGATGCTGTGATCGCCGGCTCGGATCAAGCAGCCGCTGGCATGATTGCTGAAGCGCAGACCATGCAATTGAAGGTGCCTGAAGAACTTGCTGTTCTTGGCTTTGATGATCAACCGCTGAGTCAGGTGGTTGCGCGGCCGTTAACAACCATTCATCAACCAGTACATGAGATCGGTGATCGTATTGCTAATATGGTCGCTGATGACTTGGAAGAAAAAACGGTTGAAGCCAGACAAGTCGTTTTACCGCTTTCTGTTGTTGTTCGTCAGTCGGTTTAATCTTTTTTGAGCAAAATTGGTATCAATACCAAAAATATGGAGGAAATTAATATGACAGTCGTATTAGCACGATTAGATCAACGTTTAGTTCATGGCATCGTTGTCAATCAATGGGCTGCTGAGGTGCAGCCGAAGCGCTATATGGTCATTGATGATGCTGTTAGTCAGGATGAAGACGTGAAAGCTAGCATGCGGTTGAGCAAACCAGCCGGCACAGGAATGTCCATCATCGACACTGAAAAAGCTTTGACGAATTTTAAAGCTGGTAAGTATGACGCCCAACGGGTATTCGTTATCGCAAAGGAGCCCAGCACCATGTTGAAATTGTTGGACGCTGGCATCGAAATTCCGCGTGTCGATATCGGTATCATTTTTGCAGAAGACGGACGGACACAGATCAGCAAATTTGTTTCCGTTAATCAACAAGAAGTTGCTGATTTTAAAGAACTCGAAAAGCGCGGCGTCCCTGTGAACATTCGCTATGTACCCGCTGATTCACCCGAACCATTTGATAAGGCCATTGCAGGCAAAGACATTAAATAATCAGCGAGTTCTTGGCTGAAGAACGCGCGAGGAGGAAACATCATGCCACATATTTTGCAAGATATCCTGATCATTTTCTTGGCATCATACGCAACGCTTGATAATCAAGGTATCACGATTATGAACTACTGGCCGGTGACGGTCGGACTTTTTGCCGGATTGATTATGGGTGATTTACCGACAGCCATGACCATTGCCGGGACTTTCCAATTAATGAGTTTAGGGGTTGCCGGCCTAGGTGGCGCATCTGTGCCTGACTACGGCTTAGCTACCATCGTTGGGATCTATTTGTCAGCCCGGACAGGCGCAGGATTGGGAGCCGCGGTTGCCGTTGGACTGCCAGTCGGGCTGTTGACGATTCAACTGGATGTTTTAATTAAAATCGTCAACAACTTCATTGCTCACAAGGCACAAGCATATGCGCATGCCAAAGAATTTAATAAAATGCGGATGATTAACTGGCTTGGACCGTTGTTCTTCGCCCTCAAGAACTTTATTCCCATGATCTTGATTGTCACAGTTGGACCTTCTGCCATCAGTGCCTTGCTCAAGATCATTCCTAAGTGGCTTACAAATGGTTTGACAATCGCAGGTAGCATGTTGCCAGTTGTTGGTATTGGGATGCTGATGCATTACATGCCTTTGAAGAAGTATATCTGGGTTCTTATGATCGGTTTCGTTATGTCAGCTTATCTGAAAGTGCCGATTCTTGGCGTTGCGATCATTGGTTTGGCACTAGCAATTTACACCTATCAGAACCTGATCAGTGCTTCTAAGAAGAAGGAAGCGGCGACAGCTAATGGTGCTGATGCTTCAGATGATGATGACGAAGGAGACGATTACGATGAGTGATGTACAGCAAACAACCAACCAGCCGAGTGCGACACAACCTAAGCTGACTAAAAAAGAACGACACAGTGCCATCCTTCGTTACATGGCCATGGGCGTCAACAATTTTAACTACGAAACGCAGCAGGGGCCATCCGTTGTTTGGGCATTTTCAAAGGTTCTGCGGAAAATTTATCCCGATGATGATGAGTATGTCGCTGCTTTGGACAATCATTTTAAATACTTCAATACGACCACTGCAATGGCTGGCATGATCTTAGGGGCAACGCTGGCCATGGAAGAACGTGATGGCATTAAGTCCAAAGATGCGGTTCAGGCGTTGAAGACATCGCTGATGGGCCCATTTGCCGGCGTTGGTGACACGATCATCTGGATTCTGTTACCGACGATCATGGGTTCTATTGCCGGTTATATGGCCCTCCAAGGCAATCCACTAGGTGCAATTATCTGGATTCTCGTTGATATTTTGCTGTTCTGGGTTCGAATTAAGCTGTTTGACATCGGTTATGATTCTGGGGTTAAGCTGGTTACGACCATGGCTAACCAATTGAGTGCTTTCACAGAAGCTGCTTCCGTGATGGGGATTACCGTTGTCGGTACATTGATTGCAACGGTTGTTAAAGTTTACACACCACTACAATTCCAGTTTGGCAAAGTTAAGTTAGCGATGCAGACAGGTATTCTTGACAAAATCATGCCTGCCTTGCTGCCTGCCTTGGTTGCCTGGATGGTTTACAAGTTGCTCGGTTCGAAAAAATGGACGCCTAATCGTGTCATTGTCCTAATTTTAGCCATTGCACTCGTAGGTTCCTTCTTTGGTATTCTCGGGATTGAACCAACAAAGTAATCATGATGAAAGATTGAGGGGTTGATATTTTGAATCAGAAGAATCAAGTCAGCGGGGATCATTACCGGTTTACCGTCATTACAAATAAGATGATCCGCATGGAATATCAATCTGCCGGTCAGTTTGAAGATGCAACGACGCAAACAGTGGTTAATCGCGATTTTGGCAAGCCGGATTTTCAGGTGACTCGTGATCAAGAAGGTTTTGCTGTCCAAATCGAGACAGATTCATTTCACCTCTATTATCGCGGTGGTGAATTCAACGGTGCCAACTTGTTCATTGATACAAAATACAATTTTCAGACGCACTATCCGCGTTGGCATTACGGTGATCCCGATGTCAAGAACTTGCTTGGAACGGCCCGAACGTTAGATGGCGCAGATGGTGCTGTATCGCTGGATTCAGGGATTATGTCCAAAGACGGTTTTACTATTTTGGATGACTCAACCAGTATGCTGCAAGCTGGCACATCGATCAGGAATCGGCCTGTTGAGGAAATTGATCTTTATGGCTTTGCATACGGTCACGACTATCGCAAGGCTTTGTATGATTATTATCAGCTCACTGGATTTCCGCCGATGGTACCACGGTTTGCGTTAGGTAATTGGTGGAGTCGCTTCTATCCTTATACGCAAGAAAGTTACCTTGCGCTCATGGATCGTTTCCAAAAAGCTGGTATTCCAATAGCGGTCGCTGTCTTGGATATGAACTGGCATGTCACAGATATTCCGACGAAGTATGGCAGCGGTTGGACTGGATATACTTGGAATAAAAAGCTGTTCCCGGAACCAGAAAAATTATTGGCAACCTTACACGCACAAGGCAAACATATCACGCTCAATGTGCACCCGGCTGCTGGTATCCGCCCTTCTGAAGTGCAGTATCCAGAAGTTGCTGAGGCTGTCGGTATTGATCCAGCCTCTAAGCAGCCGGTGTTGTTTGATTTAAACAATCGAAAATTTATTCAAGCTTACTTTAACTTAGTTCATCATCCGCTTGAAAAACAGGGGATTGATTTCTGGTGGCTTGATTGGCAACAGGGTGCTGCACGATCACGTGCGCAGATTGATCCATTATGGTCGCTTAACGTGCTGCATTTTCTGGATCAGGTGAAAGAAAAGAAGGATCAAGCGCTGATCTTGTCACGCTATGCTGGACCTGGCAGTCACCGGTATCCAATTGGGTTTTCTGGTGATTCCATTGCCAGTTGGCGATCATTAACTTTCCAACCGTACTTCACAGCAACGGCCACGAATATTGGCTACACCTGGTGGAGTCATGATATCGGCGGGCATATGCACGGCAGCTATGATCCTGAATTGTCACTACGCTGGCTGCAGTTCGGTGTTTTCAGTCCGATTATGCGGTTGCACAGTTCGGACAATCCGTTTATGGGCAAGGAACCATGGCAATATGATCTGGAAACGGATAAGAGCATGACACGTTTCATGCGATTGCGCGCTCAGCTTGTCCCTTATCTGGCGACGGCGGATGTGTTGACACATCAGCAAGGCATGCCATTGATTGAACCTGTTTATTATCGATATCCAGAAGTAAAAGAAGCTTATCAGTTCAAAAATGAGTACTTCTTCGGGTCAGAAATGCTGGTCGTACCGATCACAACGCCTAGTGATGACACAACGGGCTTAGCCAGTGCAGAAGGTTATGTGCCAGCCGGTACCTGGACCGATTTATTTACCCACCAGCAATATACTGGTCCGGCAGTTGTTAAGTTCTATCGCAACAAGTTTCAGTATCCGGTTCTTGTGCGCTCAGGTGGCATCGTGCCATTAGCTGATGACGCTATGGCGGCCATTGATGATCTGCCCGAAGCTATGACCGTTACGCTTTTCCCTGGCAAGCAACATGCCTATGTATTACATGAACAGACAGCGGCTGGGAAAGCGCAAACCAAATTTTCTTGGGATCCCGTGGCCGGTACATTTGGGATGACCGTTACTGATCCTAATCACATCATTCCCGAGAAGCGGACCTATCAATTACAAATTGTGGGCGTTAAAACCACAATGAAACCATTCTCAGGACGATTTGATCAGCGACTGACACTTGATTTAGAAGCCGAAGATCAACAGGCAATTAAACTGCAGCATATCTTTGCAATTCTGCAACATGCTAAAGTTGCGTTTGATCTGAAAAAGCAGTTGTGGCAAAGCGTTAACGATATGCCAGCAAGTAGAGCAGCATTAACTGTTGCCAGTCTCGCACCGGCAACACTGAGCGATGCACTTTTGGAGATACTTTTGAATGATTAGGCCTGAAATGACCGTCCTTTGGTCATTGCGGATAAGGTCCTTAGGTGCAGGTTTCTGGTCTGGTAAACGTGGTTAGAGGAGGAAGATTCATGAAACGCACAATCGTATTGGCGTCACATCATCGGCTCGCTGAAGGGTTGAAAGACACATTGAATTTCATTAGTGGCGGCGGTCAAGACATCGTGACGCTGGCAGCGTATTTGGACAATCAGCCGGTTGAAAAGCAAGTCGATGAGGTTATGACTGCTTTCCCAGCTGATCGTGATGTTGTGGTATTGACGGATATGACGGCAGGGAGCGTTAATCAAAAGTTCTTCAAATATCGCACACGTCCGCATACACATATCATCAGCGGCATGAATCTGCCACTTGCACTTGGCGTTGCGATGGAACCGGCTGATCAGTATATTAGCGATGCTCGAATTGATGCGCTGATTCAAGAGGCCAAAGATGCAATCGTCAATGTCAACGAGATTCAAGTTGAGGAAGATGACGATGATGAATGAAATACCATGGTGGAAAAAAAGCGTTGTCTATCAGGTTTATCCGAAAAGCTTCAATGATAGTAACGGTGATGGCGTTGGAGACTTAAATGGTATCACTGAAAAATTGGATTATTTAGCCGATTTGGGCGTAGATGTGCTCTGGCTGAATCCGATTTACCGATCACCACAGGTTGATAACGGCTACGATATTTCGAATTATCGCGATGTTGAACCACAATTAGGGACAATGGCCGATTTTGAACACTTGTTGCAGGCAGCACATGATCGACATCTAAAGATTATCTTGGACTTGGTTGTGAATCACACGTCTGATCAACATCCGTGGTTCAAAGCCGCCAAATCATCAGTGAGCGATCCGCATCACGATTACTACATCTGGAAGAAGCCAGTTGACGATCATGAGCCTAATAATTGGGGCTCAAGCTTTGGCGGTTCAGCTTGGGAATACAAAAAAGATCTGGGCGAGTATTACCTGCATCTTTTTGCCAAGCAACAACCGGATCTCAACTGGGAAAATCCTAAGGTACGCCAAGAAGTTTATGATCTCATGCGCTTTTGGCTAGATAAGGGAGTTGATGGCTTCCGGATGGATGTCATATCACTGATTTCTAAAGATCCGGCTTATCCAGATGGCCCGCTCATTCAAGGCAAGGCATACGGTAGTTATTATGCCGGAGCGGCAAATGGCCCAAAGGTTCATGATTACCTGCAGGAAATGCACGAGCAAGTGTTGTCGCACTACAATATCATGACGGTTGGCGAGACGCCCCATACAACGGCACAGCAGGCGCAATTATACACGGCGGCAGATCGTCACGAGTTGGATATGGTTTTTCATTTTGACCATATGCATCTTGACTATGGCCAATATGGCAAGTTCTCGACAAATCGATTTAAATTAGTTGATCTCAAAGAAGTCTTGGCACGTTGGGAGAACACATTAGCGCAAGTCGATGGCTGGAACAGCCTTTACTGGAGCAACCACGATCAGCCGCGGCCTGTGACACGATTTGGAGATGAAGGCCAGTATCGAATTCGATCAGCCAAAATGCTGGGTACGGTGTTGCACATGTTGCAAGGAACCCCCTATATTTTTGAAGGCGAAGAACTCGGTCTGAAGAATGTTCATTTTGATCAATTAAGCGATTATAACGATCTTGAGACCAAGAACATTTTCAAAGAACTCACCCAACAGCATCATGAAAGTCCTGAGGCGGCCATGAAGGCCATTTATCTGCATTCGCGCGATAATGCTCGTACGCCGATGCCTTGGGATGGCAGTGAAAAAGGTGGTTTCACCACCGGACAACCATGGCTGGGACTAAATCCAGATCACAAGCAGATTAACGCGGCTAAGGATCTGGCAGATAGTGACGGTGTTTACCACTATTATCAACACCTGATTAAATTACGACATGAAGAGCCATTGATTACCACTGGTGTATTTGAACTACTTGCCCCTGATGATCCGAACTTGTTTATTTACCTGCGCAAAGGGGAACATGAGATTTTGCTGGTGGCAGGTAACTTCTCAAGTGAGGAACGCACATGGTCAGTGCCAGATGACTTGCAAGCTAAGGATGTGGATGTGTTGATTCGGAATAGTGAAATTTCCGATTCACTAAAGAAAACACTGACATTACCACCATTTGGCGCAGTGGTGTACAAGCTTCAATAGCAATACGAGTGAGTTCGAATTCACGAAAAATGCTCATCTTCTAGTTTGGCTTAGAAGATGAGCATTTTTGTGTTATATCGTGTCTTTGCCAGAAAAATTCCATCAATAGATTTTGTTACTGGAGTGTTTTTGACTTAAGCTGTTTTATTGAAGCAGCATTAAGTTCTAGAACGCAAGCTTGTTTATCGTTTCATCTTATCCATATCCGCCAACGGGCTATTGTACAACTTAGCATAGAACCCACCAGCCGCTAGCAGTTGCTCATGGGTACCAGATTCGATGAGTTTGCCTTGGTCAATAACGAGGATTTTGCTTGCATTGCGAATCGTGGATAGGCGGTGCGCGATCACGAAGCTGGTGCGCTGTTGCATGAGGCGGTTCATGGCATGCTGGACATCAGTTTCGGTGTTGGAGTCGATGGAGGCGGTCGCTTCATCAAGAACGAGAACGGGTGCTTGGGCTGCGAAGGCGCGGGCAATGCTGAGGAGCTGCCGCTGGCCTTGCGAGAGGCGGCTAGCGTTTTCGCTAAGCATAGTGTCGTAACCGTCTGGCAGTTGGTTAATGAAGCCGTCAGCATTTGCGGCTTTGGCGGCAGTTTCGACTTCGGCGTCAGTGGCGTCTGGCCGACCCATGCGAATATTTTCGCGAATGGTTGCGGTAAAAAGGAACGATTCTTGCTGAACAACTGTGACGAGCCGCCGCAAACTAGCAAAGGTAATTTGGGTGACATCGTGATCATCAAGGGTAATGCTGCCGCTGGTGAGTGGGTATAGATCGGTGAGCAGGTTCATAATGGTTGTTTTCCCTGCACCAGTCGGACCGACAATGGCGACGACTTCCCCTTGATGAGCAGTGAAACTAATATCGTGTAGCACCTCGGTTTTACCGTCATAGGCGAAGGAGACGTGATCGAACTTAACATTGCCCGCTGTGTGATCTAACTCGACGGCATTCGCGGCATCTTTTTCAGGCTCAGCATCGACGACTTGGAAAACGCGTTCGGCCGAGGCTAAGGAAAGTTGCAAGGTGTTGATGAGGTTCAGAATGTTGTTGATCGGCCCAGTAAAGTTGCGCAGATAGATCAGGAAGGTGAAAATGACACCGACTGTGATACTGGTCCCACCGCGAAGAATGGCAAGCGCACCGGCAAATGTGATCAGCAAGTAGGCAAAATTATTGGTCATATTGTTGAAGGGACCGATGACCCCAGAGAAAAGTTGTGCGCGATAGGCTGCGGCAGTGTAGCGGGCATTGGTTTCATTGAAACGGTCAATGGTATCCTGTTGATGATCGAAAAGCTGGACCAACTGTTTACCAGAAACATTTTCTTCAATTTGGGTGTTCAAGCTGCCCAATTCTTGTTGCTGAATCGTGAAGGCTTTTTGGGTGATGCGTGCTGCGGTTCGCGAGTAAAAGAAAGTCGCGACAGACGCCAGAACGACAATGCCGGTTAGTAGCGGGCTGAGTAGTAACATGGCAATACCCATACCGACAACACTGATAATGCCGGTATAAAGCTGTACAAAAGTTTGCATCAGTGCGGTGTTGATGTTGTCGACATCGTTGGTCAATCGGCTCATGATATCGCCGTTATCATGCGTATCAAAATACCGCATCGGTAAACGCTGCATTTTGGCAAACAGGTCGTGCCTAATCGCAGCACTAGTGCGTTGTGCGACTTTGGTGGTGATACTTGTTTGAAAATACGTGAAGATACTGCTCAAAAAATACATTCCAGCCAACAAACCGCTGACAATGAACAATTCGCGCAGACGGCCTTTGGTGATAAACTGGTCGACCACGATCCCATTGACCCGGTTGCCAACAATGGTGGCCAACGTTGTGAATAATGTGAGGCCAAAAACGATCAGCAGCTTGCGGCGATCCGTATCGAGATAGCCCCAAATCCTTCGCACGGTTTGTTTCCAATCAACTAAGGTGACTTTTTCGGGGTGCAAATTACGTGGCCCGCGTCTGCCGTTGAGATTAATCAATGTAGTCACCTCCCAGTTGGGTTTGAACCAGTTGCGCGTAAAATGGCGAACTTTTGACCAACTCGTATGCGTTCCGCGAGCCGTAATTTGCCCGTTTTGCATGACGATGATTTGATCACAGTCCATGATGTTCGGGACGCGTTGCGAAATGATGATGGTTGTACGGTTGCGGCGAGCCTTAACCAAGGCATCTTGAATCTCAGTGTTGGTTTCCTGATCCACAGCACTGGTAGCGTCATCCATGACCAGAATATCAGGATCGGGGATGATGGCGCGGGCAAGATTCAGACGTTGCCGTTGACCGCCAGAAAAGTTTTTCCCAGCTTCTTCGACGGGGGTATCATAATTAGTCCCGACAAACTCAGTTGCCCTAGCGATAGCAACGCCGCTGGCTAATTGTGTCGGCGTGGCTTGCGGCGCGCCATAACTCAGATTATGCGCGACAGTGCCAGAAAAAAGCAGTGAGTCCTGTAAGGCGACCGTGATTTTTTTGTGTAAAGCCGGTAAGGTGATTTGTTGGATATCGGTGCCACCGACCGTGATATTGCCTTGATAATGCTCATAAAGTCGGGTTAATAAGGCGATCAGCGTGGTTTTGCCAGAACCAGTGGAGCCGATAATGCCCAGCCACTGACCGCTTGGAACGGTGAGATTGATGTCATCAAGGATCGGTCGACTTTGCGAAAAACCAAAGTTCACGTGCTCAAACTGGATGGTGCTACCAGCTGGGGCAGGTAATGTCCCACTGGCCTCAGTACCTGCTTCTTCGGCCAAAACGGCGTTGACGCGTGCACTAGAAGTAATTGCCCGTGAAAAGGTCGTGATGAGGTTAACGGTATTGGTCATCGCCGTCGTAATTTGAATCATGTAATTGACGAACGCCATGATTTCGCCAGTGGTGATGGTGCGGCTGATGGCTAGATTGCCGCCATAAGCCAGTGCAGCAACGACTGCCAGATTAAGTACCAGCATGATCAGTGGCGCCAAAGTGACCGTTGCCAAAACGGCGCGTTGACTAATCGTCTGCAGGTTGCGATTTTCAGTGTTGAATTGAGTCAGTTGGTGGTCTTCCAGTACGTACGCCTTGATCGTTTTGGCGCCAGTCAAGTTTTCACTCATAATCCGGTTCATGACGTCAACTTGTCCTTGCATAGCCGTGTAAAGTGGCAGCGAACGTCGAACGATGACGTAGATATAGATGGCAAGAATGGGTAAGGCAATCAAAATGATCCATGACAGCCGTGGTGATACGATAATCGACATGACAATGCCGCCGAACAGCAGCATAGGCGAGCGAACGAGTCCGCGCGTCAGCATGCTTACCAGCGTCTGCATTTGCGTAACATCGTTTGTGATGCGGGTGATGAGTGTTTCGGGTTTGAGTGCTTGGGGATCGCGATCGGCCAGTGAAATAGCCAGCAGATGAGTCCGCAGGTTTTGGCCCATTTTCAAGGCTGCATAGGAGGAGAAGGCGTTACAGATAGCACCTAAAGCGAACGCAGCAATAGCAATCACTGCCATGAGAATAGCGGTATGCCAAACATAAGTCATATCTTTCTTAGCCAATCCCACGTCCACGATGCTAGCCATCAAGGTCGGTTGTTGCAGGTCAAGCAATGCTTCGCCCATGATCGCTAACGGCGCGAGAAAAAAACTTACCCGTGCCCAGCCGTGCATATGGTCGAACAAAATTTTCAGCATGTCAGTTGCCTCCGTTTTGGTTATTGAGCTCATTCTACGGCTGGATTGAAAAAGATGCATGTGATCAGCTTGTTGAATGGGTAGACAAACGATGCTTCGGTGCTTTTTGAAGATGAAGAAGTTTCCAGAGAAGTTGGAGGTTGAAGTAGGTAGATAGACATAAATAAGCCGCCACGGAAAGCTTGTACAGCTCCGTGACGGCTTATCTTTAAACTGGGTTGCTGCTTGCTCGGCTCGTGACGACTTAGTTCAATAAACGAGCTGCCGTTAAGTAGCATTGTTGAACCATAGCGCTTGCTCCCACCAGCAACGCTTTTGGTACGCTCAAATGCTATCATGTCTTGCTGATATGAATCAACGGATTAGTATGTTTCATATGAGTGTCTCTTTTTAATATATAACAAATGGTATATATGGCGTGAGCTAATAGCGACTGATAGACTGGAAACGACAATGCTACGCGACGGTGGCTCTTTCTTAAGAAGGAGGTGGTGGCTATGGTTTTAGAACTGTAGAGATCACAAAATTCTTTGAAAGGAGGAGCACGATGTCGATCTATGAAGCTTTGAGCCTTATGATCATGTTCGGGTTGTTTATTCTCGGACTGATTACCTTGGTTCTGAAGCTGAATGATCGGTGATACCAAAAAGCCGTCACGAGCTAGCTGGGTAGGCTTATCGTGACGGCTTAATTTTACTATAGGCCACCGGTTAAGCAGCATTGTTGAATCATGGAGTCGCTGGTTCCCGCCAGCGGCTCTTTTTCGTTACATATATATTAAACCATGACAAGGCCTTTGTAACAATCTGTCAACACCATGTTTTGCAAAAAGATTTTCTTACACTTGATTGATAAAGGCGTGGTGGCTTGAAAACAGTCCCTAATCATGGATAAAAGATTATCAACAGTTGCCCAAATACAAGGTGTAAGCAGATTGTTACAGCTCAACTGACGCAGCTTTCTACGTTATTCAATAATCTTAGACTTCCGCGTGATATGGTGCATTTTCTCGATCCACGGGCGAATTGGTTCTTTTAGGAAAAACCCCAGAAGGAAGAAGGCAACGCCGAATGCCACGAGGATGAAGAGATCTTGCCACAGATTTGGCCAGTAGATCCCGCCAACGGTTTCGCGCAGCAAGTTGACGGCATAGGTGAATGGCAGCCATGGGTTAATGGCTTGGAAGAACTTACCTGAGAGTACAACGGGGAAGTTGCCACCTGCGCCGGAGATGGATAGGACTAAAATAATGATTCCCAGGCCCTTACCGATATTGCCGAACAGGGAAATTAACATGTATAGAATTGAGACAAAGACTAGGCTTAGCAACATCGCAAACAGCAAATACAGCGGCTTGTCGACAACGTACGTCCCGATTAGGAAGAGGTTACCGAGTGCGGCGATGAGGCCTTGCAGCATTCCCAGTCCTGCAAACGTTAACCAGCGAGCGGTGTACATCTGTTTGACGGTCGCATGAGCCAACGATTCCGGCAGCTGATATTCGGTAATGAGAATGGCGCCGAGCAGCAAGGCACCGACCCAAATACATAAGGCCAAATAAAATGGGGCACTTTGCGAGCCATAGGTTGGGATATGATAGAAACTCGTTTGCTTGAGCTCTACCGGTTTAGCTAAAAAGCCGGCTTCTTTCGTGGCATCACGTCTCAGCAGTTTGATCAACTGCGACAGATCAACGGATTTCTCGCCTTTTTTGATTGCGGTTGCGCCTTTTTGAATGGCATCTTTCAATGTTGGCCAGTCATCTTTGATTAAGGTTTGTGCATCATCCAGCCCGCTTTGTAGTTGCGGCATTTTTTCGTTGGCTAAAGCGAGCGTTGATGTCAGGTCGCTTTCCACACCGGGTAGATCTTGATTGATAAAATTTGTTGCCTTGGTCAATTTCGTTTTAAGACTTGGGAAGTCATTTTGATATAAGTCAGCGACTGTCGTGATACCACTGGTGATCAAGTTCATATGACCGTTCAGCAGCGTATTGGCATCAGTGAGTTCCTGCTTCAAGGCTGGTAACTGTTTTTGGGTTTTAACCAAAAAAGTGTTGGCTTGTGTCAGTAAGTCCTTTGTTCCGCTGAGTAAACTCGGTAGTTCCGGCAATACTTGATCGTTGATTTTAGTCAGCGTTGTGGCAGCATCAGCAAGCGCAGCCTTGAAAGCGTTCAGTACTTGCTTCACACTCGTGCCGAGATCCAGATCCTTGAGTGTATTGGCATCACTTGCAAATTTCTGAGCGACATCATTGAGTGTCGCCAAACGACTTTGTAACTCATTGGTACTTAAATTTGGCACGTCTTTGGCGAGATCGCTGGCGGCCGTCTGAACAGCAGTAGCGGTAGTCGCAACATCACGCAGTCGCGTAATGGCACCGGCCAACGGTTGATCGTCCTTACCGGTCAGCTTGTTAAGACTGGTTTGCAGGCGGGTTAATGTATCGGCCAGACTGGTGGCATTGGCTGCCACTTTGCCTTGGCGATCAGATAAAGCGGTTAATCGGGCCACCATTGCCTGTTTGATAGCGGCGGTATCACTGCTAGTGTCCAACTGCTGCAACTGATTTTGCAAGGTAGTTAAGTCAGCACTTAAACTAGTATTCGCGGCGGCTATCAATGTCAGACCAGCATCGACCGCATTTTGAACCACATCAAGTGCTATGCTGACTTTGGGCAAGACTTCATCTTTGGTCGTGCCAATCGCTGCCTGGGCGTTTTTGCCAAAGTCGGTCAGAGCAGGCAAAGTGCCGTCAACTTGATTGACGACGGTAATGCCCTGACTGGTGACCGCCACGGCCTTCGTAACCGCTGATTCTAGTTGGCCAAAGTTGGTGGTCACTGTATTAAGCTGCGCACCGGCTTGTTGCACTTCAGGCAACTTGCTGCGAACATCGACCGCCAACTGACCGGCATCGGCTACCATTGGTAAATACCCGTTGGCTGCCGTTAATTTTTGGGCCATTTGATTGACTTCAGGCAAGTAGGTGGCCATTTCGTTGGCGGCCGCCAGTTTTTCTCGGATGGCCGGCATTTTACTCTGCAAAACCCCGACTTCCGCGATGTATTTTTCAATTGTCGGTAATTGATCGTTTGTATTGGTTACCAGACTTGCAAAGCGCCGAATCATCGGCAGATTGTCATCCAGCTTAATGCCTGCCTGATTGAAGACAGTCACCAAGGTTTTGGCAACGGTTGACACAAATTCGTCTGAAATGGTGTTTTGCAGCGTGGACGCCCCGCTTGCAGTAATTTTAGGGGCGATGGCATTAATTTTTTCATTCACGTAATAATCTAGCTTTGGTTTGTGAATCTTACCATCGACAAAACTAAGCAAGTCCGTTGAGAAATCTTTGGGAACAACGACACCTGCGTAATATTTGCCGCTTTTGACACCTTCCTGAACCGCCTTTTTGGAGTCCACAAAACGCCAGCCGAGTTGCTTGTTATGCTTTAGTTGGGTGACCAGCTCATCGCCAATGGCAATTTTTTTGTCACGGAATTCGGTTGATTTATCCGCTGAATACACGGCAACAGTAAGATCTTGGGTATTGCTGTAAGGATCCCATAGCGCCCAGACATTGAACCAACAGTAGAGACTGGGGATCACAACCAGCGCCAAAATGAGTAAGAAAGCGAATGGGCTTTTAACAATTCGCTTCCAGTCCAGTGCAACTAATTTTCCTATGTTTCGCATTGTGCTCCTCCAGTGATTTTCAAATTTGTATTTGTAGATTATAACATGCGAATATTGAAAAGTTTTTTAATGCCTAAGTTGTTCCCCAATCATCTTTTCAAACCTTTGTCTTGACATTCACAAGCGCGGGCCGTATAGTCCTTCCAACAAGACTTTAGGTGTTACTCAGCACAACTTTCAAAGTGAGCTGAATGACATTTATAAAAACAACACTTTGAGAAGAAGAGTAACCTTGGCGCAGACGCTGTAGAAAGCCCGGTTGATGGAAAAGGGTCATCTGCAAGAAGGTGAAGATGAGCTTCGAATAGTTATTCGTGCGGTTAACGCTCACGAGTCGGTTACGGCCGTTATGCTGTCAGGTATCAACAGGTACTGGAGACGATGTATCAACATCGTGAATAAGGGTGGTAACGCGACACTGTCGCCCCTTGACTACAACAAAAGTAGTTAAGGGGCGTTTTTTTGTGGCAGCGCAAGGTTATCTAAAATAAATCAAAGTTGTTTAACGAGATGGTTTTGATAGTTTGCTGGTGGAAATGTTTGGAGGAGGATCTCTTATGAGTCGTTGGAAAAAAGCTATCTTCACAGGGATTGCATTGGTTTCATTATTAACACTAATAGCGTGTGGCAAAGCAACTAGTAGCAATAGCAGTCATACTAGTTCAAAAAGTGAGTCAATCATCATCGGCAGTAGTGGCTCGGATTATCAAATTTGGCAACATATTGCTAAATCACCGCAGGCCAAGAAGGCTGGTCTGAGGATTAAAGTCAAGCAAGTTTCAGATGGCAACGTCACTAACTCAGCTACTGCCGAGGGACAATTGGATGTTAATGCATTCCAGTCATATGCTTACTTTCAGCAATATAACAAATTAAATCCGAGCGAAAAATTAGCAGCATTAGGCACAACCTACCTGGAACCAATGGGACTGTATTCTAAAAAATATAAACAGCTGCGAGAGATTCCAGATGGTGCAACGATTGGCATCTCAAACGACCCTGCTAATGCGACACGCGGGTTACTTTTGCTAGCAACGGCCAAGCTTGTCACCCTTAAGTCTGACTTCAATGCTTTAAGTACCGTGAAGGACATTCAAGCCAATCCGAAGCACTTAAAGTTTAAAGAGGTCGACCCATCGGTGCAAATGCTGCCCGATTTGGACGCAGAACTGATTTCGAATACGCGGGCACTTGATGGTGGGCTGAATGTTTTGAAAGATTCATTGGTGCATGAGAAGTTGAACCAAACGACGCGCGCCAACGTCAATATATTAGTGACCGCAGTGAAAAATGAAAAAAAGGAAGAATTTAAAAAGTTAGTGCCGCTTTACCATGACCCTACGATTCAGAGTTGGATTAAAAAGACTTTTTCTGGCACGAAACTTGATGTGAATAAGCCGATCAGTTATCTCCAACAAAAATAATAATAACGAGATCGCTGTGAAACCAGTACTTATGGGGCTGTAGAGCAGCTTTTTGTTGAAGGGGATCGAGCCATTAAGCAATTCGGGTTATAATGACAGTAATCGGAAAAATTGAGCTTTAAACACTGACATTTATTTTCGAAAGGGGTCGTTGCTATGTGTTCTTCAATGACAATTAAATCGCTACAAGGTGATATTTTCTGGGGCCGAACCATGGATTACAACACCAGTTTCTTTCATGAATCACCAGTCGGCGGGGTTCCTGGTAAAATTGTCAGTTTGCCAGCAAACAAGACATTACCAACACAAAGTGTCAAATGGACCACAAAGTATGCAGCGGTTGGCGTCGGTATTGATCAAAGTACGGCACTTTTCGACGGCGTCAATAGCGAAGGCTTGGCTGGCGACTTGCAGGTTTTGGTAGAGTGCAGCTGGGCGAGTGCGGATTCTTTGAAACAGCGTGGGCTGAAAGCTATTAAAGGCGAGGAGTTTGTGACCTTGGCCTTGACGACATGCAAAAATGTTGACGAAGTACGCGCTTTGGCGGGTGAGTATGGCCTGCTGGATGAACCTTATGAGTTTGGCGGCCAAGGGGTGAAAATCCCATTACATTACACATTTGTTGATCCATCAGGTAAAGGGATTGTTGTCGAACCAACCGATCACGGCGCCTTTAAGCTGTATGATAGTATCGGCGCCATGACGAATAGTCCTGAATACGGGTGGCATGAAACCAATTTGCGCAATTATGTCAGTCTGAATGACAATAACTATCCTAAGGGATCCGAGTTAGGCGACTACCATATTGAGCCGATTGAGTTAGGCACAGGCTACGGGATGTTCGGTTTGCCAGGCGATTACACATCACCATCGCGGTTCCTGCGGGCAATGTTTGTTTCGCGTAATCTTGATCCCTTCAACAGCAAAGATGGCATTCGCGTGTTATACAATGCTTTCAAGACTGTCTTGATTCCGCAGTGGCTAGGTCGCGACCCACAACATCAGGTTTTAACGGATTACACGCAATACTGGTCTGGCTATGATCTGACGAAAAAGACGATTTTCGTGCAAGATTCAGACACATTGACAATGACAACGAAAACACTTGATCCGACTATTACTGACGTCACTTATGAAGATTTGGCTAAAACTGAACAGTTCAATCAACTGTAGACTGACATCATTGATATGAAAAAAGGCAACACTGAACGAGAGACCAATCATTGGTTTTGGGGTTCAGTGTTGTCTTTTTGATTTGTCATCTAACGAGCCGGAGTGGTGACTTGGTATCGTTATTTGTCGTGTTTGTGCTTTTGCCACCCAGCGATCGGAACAACTCGATTATTCGTTGTCGTTTCTGTTGGGTTACTAGTAGGTTGTTGGGGTGCTGGTTTGGCGGCAACAAGTTCTTGAACGCGACTTTCGGCAGCTGTAGCAAGTGCCTGTCGCTGGGTTGGTGTCCAGAGGTGGGAGGTTGTTGTAGATCGAATGAAAATAGCGACCATTTGTCCAATGACTGCGCGCTGATCAGGACCAATGGTTTTTTTGTCATATAGTAGCATGGACATGGCAGCCTTAATGTCCTGAGCGGTCCAATTCTTTGGATCGTGGCCGAACAAACTCTGAATCGTGTGGGCAAGGAACAACGTGGTGGCACCAAAGAGTTCCTGATTCTGAACTGGCTTAGGAACCTGCAGCCACGTTTTGGATTCTAAAAAGTTCATCGTCAATTGAAATAATTCAGCCATATTTTCGGAATCAAAGTCAACGTCATTATCGGGGTCACTGAAGGCATCATCAACACCAGGAAGATCAAAATCATCATTGCCGAATGGTGATGTGAGGGCCTCCTCTTCCGTCAAACCGAGCAGATAGGTGGCAGTGACGAACACGTTCATCAAGGCATCAACAAATTCAAGGATAGTCAATTTAATCTCATTTGTTGCAATCAACCAGAGCATAAATGTTTTTAACAGTTCCGCCGCGATCGCTAACGACTCGCTGCGATCCAATGCATCATCATGATAAGTCTGTAAGGTCTCCTGCAAACCAGCTGCAACGTGTTCAGTATCAAGCGCTTGAATGGTTGAACGAAGGTTATCAAAGGCATGCACGAAAAAGGTGACGAGGATTAATCGAATTTCATCTGGTGGCACTTGGCTAAAGCCGGGAACTGTCAGCAGGTGTTGATAACTTGTGCTTTTCTGGAAATTTTCCCAGTATTTATCGATTTCGCGACTGGCATGGCGTCGCAGTTTTAATTCGTAGTCCATGATCTGCCTCCATTAAAATTGGTTGGATTCACTAAGAACAGTTTAACAGTAACAAGCTTGAACTGATAGCTGTTAGCATTATTTTTAGTGCACAAAAAGGAAAAGCGTTGCCCGTGCACGGACAACGCTTTTGATATTGAACGTTATTATTCAAACATTTTTTTCGTGGCACGCATCAATGTCTTGATGTCTTTATCATACCGCGGTGTTTTAACTAAATGACTCATTGGAATGCCGGTGAAATGATAAGCGGCAATCTCACCTGAACGAACAGCACTTTGCTCAGTGAAGACCATTTGGAATGGTTGTTCAGCGAATTCACCGGTAAAGGCAAGGTTTGTTGAATGTGCTGGAATCACATCTGGCCGATCAACCTTGGCGCGATTGTTGAAGAGTGCCGAAGCATATGGCATATAAACAGGGATGTTGTTGATGATGCTTGCCATAATCTCATCTTGATGATCACGAATATTACCAGGACCGGGATCAACTTTAGCAAGCTGACCAATCAATTCAAAGGCCATCTCTTTACCCGTCATTTCGATATACGGCTTGTTGACAAATTCACCGTAGCGCCGTGGATAAAGGAAGTAGCCCCACAAGACGGTCTCGTTTGGTTTCTGGGTGGTAAAGTGCGGCTGATGATGTACCACGATTGACATCATGACATCTTTTTGCCCAAGTGCCGTGATTGGTTGGGTTGACATGAACGAATTCAGGGCGTTACCAGGGACTTGCGTTGTAATACGTTCGATTTCGTTAAGCAACAAATGATCTTTGGTCGTCAAGGTGAAGCTGACCCACTCGCTGGCTGACCGATCCGCAAAGAACTTATCAGGATTACCAAGGTTATAAAAATGCTCAGTCGCTTGTTTCCACAGACTTGCGGCAGCACCGTAGTCCATGTTTTCGACTGCTGCATGATCAAAGTCACCTTGAGTTGCGGAGTCGGTGATCGATCCATTCGTGAAGAAAACGGCGGTATCATCATCAACGGTAACATGTTCTTCGTCATCAGTCTCTGTGTTCAGAATGGTCAGGCCGGTGACGGTGATTTCATCAGTCATGGCCGTGTCTTTAAATTCAAACGCGGTGACACGCCGGTTCAAAATGATCTTGCAGCCTTGCTCCTTCAGGTAATTAATCAGTGGCAGCATAATGCTTTCAAATTGATTATAGCGGGTCCGGTTAACCCCGACTAAATGCTCAATTTGAGTAAATTCATAAATCATCATGTGCATGTACCGCCGCAATTCCTGCGCAGAACTTTGTGTGCGGAAGGCAAAGGTGGTTTCCCACATATACCAGAAATTGGTTTGGAACATGTGCGGATCATTCTTGAAGTAGTCGGCGATGCTAACATTGTCGAGCTTTTCTTCTTCGGAATCAGGCATCATGATTAACTTCGTCAGCAAAAGGCGATCCGTGTTATTCAGGCCCAAGTGTCCTGCTTGGATGATGCCAATACCGCCTTCCATCAACCGAGCTTTATCAAACGTCCGATGTTGGGCATCGAATTGGCGCGTGTCTTCTTCAGCTGTGAGTCCCGGTTCCGTTGCCGATGGAATCCGACTAAGCAAATCCATCAAATCGACATACGTCCGGTAATTCAACATCCGACCGCCCCGAGCAACATAGCCCTTCGTGTTTTCCATGGGATGATTTTTGTTCCAATATTCATCCACAGTATCGACTGTTGGGGCACCATCATTTGAACCATGGTCATCCAGTGAATAGAAGGTGATTTGATCACCTTGCCAATGAGCTTCCTGAATGAGATAAACAGCTGCAGCCATATTGGCCAGCCCTGCACCGATCATGATCGCCTTATGCTTGATCATTTTCCCGCCTCCTAGCGACTTTCGAACTTATTGTATGCGTCAGCGTCATCTTTAAACAGCTCCATTTTGTTTGCAAAGTAGCATGCGGTGCCGCCAGCAACCAGCGCAACGCCTAGCGCTGTCAATAAGAATTTCTTCATCTAAAAACGCTTCCTTTCTGATGTCACCTATATTATAGGCACAAGTAAAAGAAGCGTCTTTAGTCAAATTGTGATGTTTGTTCGAAAATTAACTTTTATTGTGGGCCAAGTGACCGCTTGCGGACAATGAAAGCAATCGACCCGTTTAACATCAAATCAGCCCGCTTGATCAGATTGCGTTCCGGTTCTTTCAAGGACTGCGCTAACCACAGCAGCACTTGCCCTACGATGGCTGCACCATAAAAGTTGCAGATATCGGCAACGGTTTGGGCTGGTGTTGCTGGGTCAATGTCCAAAACGACTGGTTTCACCATGTCGGTGGCTGCCTGAAATAAGAATTCTTCCAGCATGTCACGGCCAACTGAATGAAACGCATTCAGACAAAAGATCTGATTAGCCACGATATAGTCAAGCACCAGCTGATACTTTGTTTCCCATGTGGCCGCGCCTAAGTCCTGCATCACTTTACGGCCAATGTCAGCCTCTAAGGTCCATTTCAGTAAGGCATAGATGTCATCAAAATGGTAATAAAACGTGTTGCGGTTGACATGTGCAGCTGCGCTTAACTCGGCAATCGTGATGCGATCTAATGGTTTGTGCTGCATTTGTACTTTGAGAACCTTGGCAAGATGCGCCTTAGTTTGATCAGATGTGGACATATGCAATCTCTCCTGTAGCCATGGTCAACATTTTTGGCATGAAAAACCGCTTGTCAGTTGTTCAAGCCGACAAGCGGCGATGACTTACTTTACTTTGAGTGGTTTCAATTGCGCTTCGATTTTGTCGAGGGTGACATTGGCTTCTAGCAATGCTGCGGCTGCATAAGCCCCTTCAACAAACGCGACATCATAAACATGCATCTGTTTATCACTGACTTCTTCGGCAATGTCCAAATTCATTTTCGCACTGCCGAGGTCGTAGAAAACAAGCAGTTCAGAAGCTGGATTATCGCCAATTGCTTTTTGAATATGGTCGAGATCCGTGCCGATTTTGCCGTCGCTAGTACCGCCAGCTGTGGTGATAGGAACATCTTTAGCGACTTGTTTGATTAAAGTTTCAACACCATTGGCGATCGCCGGAACGTGTGAAACAAGTAAAATGCCTAGTGCCATAGGATCACTCCTTTACAAGTGTTTGCCTTCATAGTTTGTCGGTTGTCGATCAAGCGGTCGCATCTAAATAGGCTTTCAACAATTCGCCAGTTGAAGCGGCGCCGGGATCAATGTGGCCGACACTCTTTTCACCAAGATAAGACGCCCGGCCGCGTTTAGCGATCATTGGCTCGGTGGAAGCAACCAACTTGTCAATGGCGGCGTCATCGAGCTTGCCTTGTTTGATCAAATCAGCTGCTGGTGCCCAGACATCAAGCATTGTCTTATCACCGGTTTTTGCTTGGCCGCGCTTAGCAATACCCTTTGCGGCAGCATCGACGAGGTCGCCAAAATCGGTGTCGGTTTTGGCAAGCTTAGCCATTTCGAGAAAGGCTGTACCATATAAAGGACCGCTGGCACCGCCGACTTTGCTCAGCATGGCCATTGCAATTGTCTTGAAGTCTTGAGCCAGATCGGTAGTCGGTGGGGTTTTTTCGAAGGCTGCTTTGATCGCTTCGACGCCGCGCTCCATGTTGTTGCCGTGGTCAGAATCGCCAATCACGCGATCAAGTTCGGTGAGATGGTCTTTTTCCTTGGTAATGCGAGTTTCAAAATTCGTCATCCATTTGGTTAATGTATCAGCGTTTAACATCGGTATCCCCCCAACCAACAGTGTGGGCTGACGCATTCAAGTAGGTCAGCCATTGCGGATCGTCTAAAGCCAACATGGTCAATGAGATGCCAGCCATGTCGAGTGATGTGACATAGTTGCCAGCTTTGGTGAAGCTGACAGGTAACTTTTCAGTCTTCAGTTCATTCAGCACATCGCCCATGAAAATGTATTGTTCAGACAACGGGGTAGCACCCATGCCGTTAACCAAGACGGCATACTTGTGGGCTTGTGGATCTTTGAACTCCGCCGTCAACTTGCTAATCAGTTGCTTAGCCAATTGTTTAGAGGTCGGCAGTTTTTCCTGACCGGTGCCAGGTTCGTTATGAATGCCAACACCGAATTCAATTTCATCAGGTTTTAAATCAAACCCGGGTTTGCCGACTTCAGGAACCGTTGCAGCGTGCAATGCTACGGCAAAGGACTTGGTGTTCTTAACGACGGCATCGCCTAACTTCTTCAGGTCATCTAGACTTAAACCAGCTTCAGCAGCCGCGCCGATAATTTTTTCGGCAAAAATAGTACCAGCGACACCGCGCCGACCTTGCGTGTACAGTGAATCTTTGACGGCAACATCGTCATCAACGACTACGGATTCGACGGTGATATCGTCAACACTGGCAAGGTCTTTGGCCATGTCGAAGTTCATCACATCGCCTGAATAGTTCTTGACGATCATCAAAACGCCTGCACCTTGGTCAACTTCTTTAATAGCAGCGTAAATTTGATCTGGGGTCGGGGATGTGAAGACTTGGCCCGCCACCGCAGCATCAAGCATGCCTTGACCGACATAGCCGGCATGCAGCGGTTCATGACCGGAACCGCCGCCAGAGATGACGCCGACCTTCTTATGTTGTTTGAACGCGGCATCATTTCTGACGACCGCCGTTGTATCAGGAATCTGTTTCAAATATTGCGGATAGCTGGCAGCGAGTCCAGCAATCATTTCCGGGACAATATCGCCCGGTGCATTGATGATTTTCTTCATATTTGCAACTCCCTTCTAGTTATCAGTGTAACCCTAACAATGCTAAAATACAGTGATTTTCTAGCAGATATTGATGTTCAGATTGCCTTAAAAACGGTGATGGTGCATGTCATGCTGAGGTGGGTGGGTATCCAGCAAAATCAAATAGATGGCAATGCTTTGCTGCAGAAGGACGCATAAGAAAACCCGTTTTGCTGATAGCAGTCGACAAGCGGGTGGGAAAAACTTTTAAGGGTGCATGGTTGATCAACTTATGTTAATCATAAAGTAAGTCTAAAGTCTTTGCAATCGCTTACACAAAAAGACACAACAAATCTGACTTTGTTGCGTACGCGCCTGGCAGAAGACACATCTAAAGGAATCAGGCTTCGATCATTGGCCTCGGGCAGTTTAGTCTTTAAAATCAGTCACTGTTTCGATCGTATAATTGCCACTATTTTTGAGCAACTTCGAAACGGGACAGCGATTTTCGATTTCGTTGGTGAAAGCCTTAGCAGTATCGAAATCAACGCCTTTGACCATGACCTGGGCGTGCACCAAAAATTGATATTCAGCGCGGGCGCCGATGAAAGCGACCTTCACCCGCACGGCTCCTGTATGCGGCAAACCGTGCTCCTTTTCAACCGCTTCCAGCGTGGCTTCTAGACATGTGCTTAATGATAGCCCCAAAAGTTGCTCTGGGTTGGTTCCGGGATGATCATTCATCGGACTGCTGGTTTGCACTTTAAGTCCACCGGGAATATAAGCGTGGCCCTCCAGCCCTTCGTCATTAATAGCCGTCGCTGTATACAGCGGGTGGTTCCAGCGTTCATCTTGCATGGTGACGCCTCCTCATATAGGTCATTGCGGTAATTCAAGTTTTGGTGCGTGGATGCGAAACGTCATTACTTGGATCAGGTTTCTGATAAGGTTCCGGGTCATTGGCGTGCTCAGGTGGCCGTTGTTCAAAGCCAATGTCTTTAGTGATGAGTGGGCTGCCTTCCCAGATGAGATGTTCCAGCAACGCCATTGTGGTTTGCGCATCGCTCAAGGCGGTGTGGGAAGGCAAATCAACCCCAAGCGCCTCTTTGTAATGTTGCAACGACGGGGTGTGCTTTTTGCCGATGCCGAATGTTTTACGTGCCAAAGCAGCCACATCGAAGGCTTGCACTGGGATGATATCGACATTCAGTCCCGCTCGTAGCGCACGCAGGTCGTTACTTAAGGCAAAACCCACAACGAGTTCATGCTTCAACAATTGTTCAACGGCAGCTTTGGCAAGTGGCAGCGGCTGACCATATTGGGACAACAGATCATCGGTGATGCCTGTGATTTTGACTGAAAATGGCATGACGTGGTGGCCCTCAGGTAATTGGGTAAAAATATCGAAGGCCCCATCAACTTGGTGATGGCGTACCCGGAGTAAACTGATTTCTGTCAGATCAAGTTGGTTGCGATCGGCGACGAACTCAGTATCGATGACAATGTAATCACCACGAGCCAGCCGATCAACAACATCCTTTTGCGACCGCAGTGGGGCTTGATCTGAAGCTAACATGGCCATGGTGGCTGCATCAAGTTGAATTGACTTAGCAGCGCGATCATTAGCTGCTTGGACCAACGGCGCTTCTTCAATGGCAAACTTGGCCGCAAGTCGCGTTGTCAAACGGTCGGCCTGCTCTTGCCGTTGACGACGCAGATCAGCTAAAGACTGGTCTGGATTGCCTAACGAAATGCCAAAGAGTCTGGCCAGCCAAGTCGCAGGAGCAGTTGGCATGCTGGTCAAAACATAGGCGCCGTTAAGATCGGCTAAAGAGAAAACGACCTGACCATTTTCAAGCCAATTTTGTAAGCCAATTGCAAGGAGGTGCACCCAGTCGCTAAAAGGTTGCATGATCAACGGCAATTTGTTGGCGGCTTTCATTTGATCTAACTGGTGAGCCGCCCCAACGACAGCTAGAGCGAGGCCGCGCGTCAGACTTTTGCGATGATTACCAAAGTCGTGAACAGTGAATGCGATTGGGAGTAAGGCGCCACGCGGTCGTAAGGTATAGCGTAGGCGACCGCCTTCAGGATACCAGCGCGCGAGGTCAAACTGAACCTGCCCATGTGTATTGACTTGATTGGTTGAACTTGGCTGCTCTGGACGGTACTCGCGATGTTGGAGAATCGCCATCATCTCATCTAAGCGAATGCGAACTGCGGCGGCATTGTGGGGTTTTACGATGGGGTCACGCAACAATTTATTCAATTGTCGGCGAGCCTGCCGCGGTGAGCGTGTATTTCTTTGCCGATCAGTTGTACGAGCCATGGTGACACCTCCTTTGAGTGAAATTTTGAACACAGGAATAGTATACCAAGTGGACACGAGATTTCACATTTTTGCCATGATTATTCGAGACTAGCAGGTAAAAGGGGCCTTTACCCATGAATGTGGGTTAAAAACTTATTTACCCAAAACATGAACCGTCTATGGAGAATTGAAAAGCTTATTTTTTCAAAGAAAGTTTGCTTACAGATTAAGTTTGTGGCATAACTGTTGTATGGATATCAAACAATCAACAGACGAAATTGCCTTCAAACAACGAATTTTCTTTGCTTTGTCTGAACCTGGTCGCTATACGATTGTCCGCATGCTTTACCACGTCGGTCATGAGATGGGCTGCAACGAGCTGAACCAGCACGTGGAGATTGACAAATCAACGATGTCATATCATTTGCGAACGCTTCGGGAAATTGGCATGATTACCACGCGTACCCAAGGACGACAAAAATTTGTTACGCTGAATACAGGGAAAATTGAATCGGTTTTCCCGGGTTTACTTGAGAAGCTATAAATAAGCACATGGTTGCTTATTTTTTAGCACTGATTGTTTGATAATTTTAAAACCGTAAAACTGATTGGAGACTTTCTGATGAAAGAACGTAGACTTTCGTTTCTATTCTTCTTAGTGATGTTTGTGATTGGCACCGATACCTTTTTGGTTTCACCGTTGTTACCGACATTGACGCAATACTATGGCATTTCGACTAGTCTATCTGGTTTTATTGTCAGCGCTTATGCAGTGGGCTACATGATATCGGCATTATTGATTGGTCCGATTTCTGACCGGCACGACCGCAAACGTATTTTGATCATCGGGTTAATGGTTTTCACGTTGGCGACTGCCGGGTGCGGGCTGGCGAATACGTTTGCGATGATGCTTGTCGCCAGATTCGTCGCTGGTGTCGCGGCGGCCACGGCCGGACCGCAAATCTGGGCGGCTATCCCGGTATTGTTTCCAAAGACGCAAGTTGTCAAAGTAATGGGATATGCCACGGCCGGTCTGGCGGTTGCTCAAATCGTTGGGGTACCATTGGGGAGTTACTTAGCGGTATGGTCATGGCGATTTCCGTTCTTCTTCGTTGGCGTCATTGCCTTGATGTTGACGATGCTGGTCGTGCGTTTCATGCCCAGTCTTAACGAGGCGACAACTTCACGTCTTGCAACTGGTATCTATCGCAAACTTTTTCAGAACAAAACCGTGCTTAAACTGCTAGGGGCATACTTATTGTTTCAAACTGCAAATTTTTGCGGTTTCGCCTTTATCGGCACTTGGTTTGCGAAAAGCTTCCATTTATCAGTTGGTGCCATTGGCAGCTTCATTCTTTTAATCGGCGTTGGTCAGTTTGTTGGCAGTTTGCTGGGCAACCGATTAGTCACTTGGTTGGGTCAGCCGCATGCGTTTCTGCTTGAGTTCTTACTTTTCATTGCTGGGTATCTGGTTTTGCCTTTCACCAATTCGCCACTGACGGCAACGGTCATTCTGGCGTTTATCTATACAATCGGTGGCGCACTGCTGCCATTGTTTATGAGTACCTTGCAAGAACACGCGGGATCAGCCCGCAGCACGATTTCCGCGTTGGCCAATGCCGTCATGTACTTAGGTGGTGTCATCGGCGGTATCTTGATTAAACAGTTTACTGGCTTCTCGGGGATTGCCGTTTTTACAGCGATTGGCGCAAGCTTGGCGATGTTGTTATATGCCCAGCAGGGATATTTTAAGCAATTGCAGACGAGTCGTTAAACACATACAGTACGGCTCAATGAAGCTAGTACTGGAAGACTAAATTTTTTTGCTAATTCAGTTATGTGGCCGCCCCACAGCATCCAAGCCATTTACAACGAAGACACTATTGTTCTTGAAGAATGAGAAAGGTATACTCGAGATAAGAACGTATGTTTGCTATTTGGGAAGAAGGTACCAGCATGCAAGAAAATTTATCTCAGAAGATCTTAGACTTGTTAGATAGTGGCCGGTTTTTGACACTTAAGGAAATAGCTAAGTTATTGAAGATGCCAGAGAAGCCGGTTGAGGAAACTTTATTACACTTAGTAGGATTACAGAAAATGAACCGACGTCACTTTGCAGGGCGCGATTATTTTCAGACCACTCAGCCGCAACAGGCGACCAGCAAATTAAGTGCAGTTGCAGATGATTACTTAGATCAACGACAGGCAGCCCATGCGCTTGGAGTAGCGCGAACTTGCTACCACCATTTGGCTGGGAAAGCTGGTGTTGCCTTATTTGACCAGCTGTTAGCCAAAAAGATGGTTGTGCTGACGGCACCAAATGTGTATCAGCTTACTGAAAAAGGCCGCCACGCATTTGCGCAATTCCTCGGGCGTCCAGTGCATCAGCTGAACATTCAGACTTGCATTGATTTTTCGGAACGCCGGGTTCATTTGGCTGGCAAGCTAGGCAATGATGTCATGGCTAAACTTGTCGCTGAGCATCAACTTGCTTTGACGCAGAATCGACGCGTGCAAGTGACCCAGCCGATTAAGATACAACCGCTGGAGGTACGATATGCTGGCTGAAAAACACCGTTGCGCATGGGGACAAACCAGTAATGACTTGATGCGCGAGTATCATGATGAAGAGTGGGGGCGGCCCAGCCATGACAGTCGCCACTTATTTGAGCTTTTGTCGCTTGAAATCATGCAAGCAGGTTTGAGCTGGCAGACCGTTTTGAATAAACGCGCTGCTTTCAAACAGGCTTTTGCTAACTTTGACTATCGGCAGGTGCAGCAGATGGCACCGAAGATTCCTGTGCTCTTAGAAAATACGCAAATTATTCGGAATCGGCTGAAAGTGACGGCGATCATTAACAATGCGCGCGTGATCGCACAGTTAGCTGCCAAAGGCGAGGACTTTGATCATTACGTGTGGGCCTTTGTCAACAATCAGCCGATTCGGCATCATATTACCAGTCATGATCAGGTGCCTAACACAACCGACTTGGCCAAGCACATGAGCAAGCAAATGAAGGCAGATGGCTTTGCATTTACTGGTCCCGTCGTTATCTACTCATTTATGCAGGCTGCAGGGTTGGTCAATGATCATGAAGCCGACTGTTTTGTTAATCAAATACTTGATGAGTAACGAAATATGTATGAAAAAGCCCACTCGCTGAAATTTGCGAGTGGGCTTTTGAATGGCACTTAATGAAAAAATTAAAGTGCTTCTGGAACCATCTTAACTGGTTTGTTGCCAATCCAGCCGGTGATTTCTTTGAAGATATCGGTGATAGCATCGGTGCCTGGCTTGAGCAGCTTACGAGGGTCGAAGCCCTTGCCTTGCTGATCCTTACCAGCTTCGATGTATTCACGGGTTGCCTTAGCAAAGGCAAGCTGGCATTCGGTGTTGATGTTCAACTTGGAAATACCCATGGTGATTGCCTTTTGAACTTGTTCTTGAGGGATACCAGAACCGCCGTGAAGAACGAGCGGCATCTTAACAGCGTCGTTCAATTCTTGCAGACGATCGAAGTGCAGGCCCTTCCAGTTGTCTGGATATTGACCGTGGATGTTGCCGATACCAGCAGCCAGGAAGTCGATCCCGGTAGCGGCTAATGTCTTGGCTTCTTCAACGTCAGCTAATTCGCCTTCGCCGACAACACCGTCTTCTTCACCGCCGATAGAACCAACTTCGGCTTCAACAGAAATGCCCTTGGCGTGAGCCAACTTAACGATTTCCTTGGTTTTTTCCAAGTTATCTTCAAAGTCGAGGTCGTGGCCGTCGAACATAACGGAGTTGTAGCCGGCAGCAATAGCTTCCTTGGCAGCTTCGTAGTTACCGTGATCCAAATGAATCACAACAGGAACGGTGATGCCCATGGCTTTAACCGTTGCTTCGATCATGGTCTGGCAGAATTCATAGCCGCCCATGTACTTAGCAGCACCCATGGATGTCTGGATGATAACCGGAACGTTCAATTCTTGCGCACCGGCAAGGATGGCGCGTGTCCATTCCAAGTTATTGGTGTTGAAGGCACCGATACAGTAGTGACCTTTATGTGCAGCTTTTACAAGCTCTGCAGCGTTAACTAATGGCATGTAGATATCCTCCTAGGAAATAAACAATTCACAACCGTTGTATTTTATCATATGTTGCGGGAGAAAAGGGCGAGAAAATGATGAGAGCTACTCGAGCAGCGTGACGGCTTTTTATAACACCCGTCATACATATGTCTGTGTGTACGCAAAGTCACTTTGAATGTACCCCGTAATCAGGGAAAATGCTACTGATTTGCTCACTTTTTGCCGACAAAATAAAAAATGACCATCAAATTGAAATTTGTTTGAAACTGGTAGTTGTGTGACCGCAATCGGATATTTAGTCAAGATTAAATGAGATTACTCTCATAAAAAGAAGACGGAAATTTGTTTATAAGTGGCACGTTTCACAATTTAAAATGCTAACTAATAGAAAAGCAAATCGCAATAAGTGGGTATTTCTTAAATTGGGTTAGTTGTTGTATGGTTTGAAAAAATCTGAATTCACAAAGTCTGATCTCTTTGATAAATGAGATCACACTAAGAGCAGTTGACCATGCCGTTGAAAGAACTAAGGTGGAGTTGTCAATAAATTGATAACAATTGAGTTGTTTGCATGACGAAATGCAATAAAGGAGATTTTGATATGGCAACAAAAGCAGCAGATCAGTTAGTCAGTGTTTTGATGGATTGGCAAGTTAAACACGTTTTTGGATTGCCTGGTGATTCAATCGATACCACAGTTGATGCCTTACGTCGACATCAGGATAAGATCAAGTTTGTGCAGGTGCGGCATGAGGAAGTCGCCGCTTTGTCCGCAGCGGCAACTGCTAAGTTAACAGGCGGTTTGGGTGTTTGTCTCTCCATTGGCGGCCCTGGCGCCATTCATCTATTAAATGGTTTGTATGATGCCAAAATGGATCATGTCCCGGTTCTGGCCCTGCTCGGTCAGGTGACGACGAGCAACATGAATGAAGGCTTTTTCCAAGAAGTGAATACACCGAAGCTTTTTGACGATGTGGCGGTTTATAACAAAACTGTCATGGCATCGGATAACTTAGGACAAATTGTCGATACGGCGATTCGCACAGCCTTTACAGAAAAAGGTGTGGCAGTTTTAACCATTCCAGATGATTTGCCAGCTCAAAAAGAAGCTGCTAGTTATCAGGACAGCGCCGCTGCTTTTGCCTTGAATGTGCCGAAAGTTGATCCTAAACAGTTAGAGGACGTTGCTTCGATGCTGCAACAGGCACAAAAACCACTTGCGTTGATCGGTCGCGGTGCTGAGCATGCAGGTGCGTTGGTTCAAAAGTTTGTCGAGGCCAATCACATACCGTTTATTCAAACGATGCCAGCAAAAGGCACTATCGCCGATGATCATCCCAATAGTTTGGGCAATGTCGGTAAACTAGGTACGAAGCCGGCATATGAGGCGATGAAAGCGACTGATCTCCTCTTCATGATCGGGACGAATTATCCATATACGCCTTATTTGCCAGCCGAAGGTCAAGCTAAGTGCGTTCAAATCGACACGCGCCCAGAAAACTTGGGCAAACGTTATTCAGTTGATGTTGCTGTTGACGGCGACGTTGGCACCTTTTTCACCGAACTGAATGCGAAGGGCTCCTTGCGTGATGATGATCGTTTTCTGAAAGCTTGCCAGAAGAATATGGAGAGCTGGAATAAGTGGATGAGCGAAAAGCGCTTGCTGGCTACTAATCCGGCATCGCCTGAAGCAGTCTTCGCAACGATTGATCAAACCGCGCCAAAAGATGCGATTTACTCGATTGATGTCGGTACGTCCACATCATGGGGTGCCCGTTTCTTGAACGTTCAGCCAACGCAAAAGTATACAATTTCCGCATGGTTGGGAACCATGGGCTGTGGCTTGCCAGGCGCGATTGCGGGTGCTGAGGCTTTTCCAAAGCGGCAAAATATCAGTGTCGCAGGGGATGGTGCCTTCGCGATGGTCATGCAAGACTTTGTCACAGCAGTCAAGTACAAGTTGCCGATCATCATGGTTGTCATGAATAATCAGAAGTTGGCATTTATTGAATATGAGCAGCAAAGTGCCGGTCAGTTGAACTATGAAATTGATTTGGCTGATATGGACTATGCCAAAATTGCTGAAGCAGCAGGCGGTATTGGCTACACCGCTCGCAGCAATGACGAATTCAAAAATGCATTAGCCAAGGCATACAAAGAGACCGATAAACCGGTTCTGATCAATACCTACGTCCAAGACGATGCACCGCTTCCAGGCAAAATCGTTGGTGATGAAGCAAAGGGTTACATGAAGTACGGTTCCGAATATCTTGAGAATTATTGGAAGATTCCGTCCATGCCGCCATTGAAGGATATTATGCGGCAATTCTTCTAATTTTCGATTAGCTTGTATCAAAAATAAATGGCTTCAATAAAAAATCCTCACTCCGAGTCATGTCCGAAGTGAGGATTTTTTTTACTTAGAGGGTCTCCCGCCAAGCCGCCATCTCTGTTTGCCATGTCTTGCGAGCCTCATCGCCAGGGGACATGTTGTTAAGTGTCACTTGCGCCAGCTGCTTGTCGAACGAAACATCGAAATAGGTCCAATAGCCGAAAACGTGACCGGCATGGCTGAACCAATTTGGCGTTTTCGAATGCATCCACCCCATACCGTAGAAGTCGTGGGTGAGGGTCAGTGCCTCGTGCCAATCTTTTTCAGACAGAATATCGTGGCGCAACACGGCCTGCGCCCATTTGGCAAGATCGGTTAAGGAGCTGACAACGGCCCCGTCCCCACCTTGGTAGGCACCTCGGCCAAGCACGACAGGTTTACCAGCCGTAACGTCTAGGTCATCATAACTGTTGGCCTCAGCATATTGTGTCCCAAGTCGTGTCTGAGTCATCGCCAGCGGTTCAAAGAAATGTTCCTCAAAAAAGCGTGCTAACGAATCGCCAGTAATTTTTGAGATGATGAAACCAAGCAATAAGTAATTACTGTTGGAGTAAACGCCTTTTTCACCCGGTGTAAAATCCAGTGGATGTTGATTTAGCAACGAAATGACCTCGGTAATCTCATCGCCATGACCAAGATCTTCCAAAATAGGGTAGCTAAGATGGGATTCACTGGCACCAGGCATGCGTTTGGCATAATCAGTTAGTAAAAGCTCGGTGTAATCAGGAATGCCACTGGCCATATTCAACATCTGACGCAAGGTGACTTGATCGGCATAGCGATAGTTCGGCACATAATCTACTAAGGACGCCTCTATGTCGAGCTTGTCAGCCGCGTTCAGGAGTAACACGCTGTCAGCGGTGAATTGTTTACTTAGCGAACCTAAGCCGCTAGTTGTTTGAAGGGTAAACGGCCGTTTCATTGAAAAATCAGCGGCACCATTTTGCCAACTTGAAAGTATTTCAGTCGGATTCACGATGATGGTCGCCCCATTGAGATGGTACTTTTCATTAATCTTTTGATAGCCTTGCCAATCAGTCAATTGATTTCCTCCTAACCGCGCCAGCTCAGGCTCTTAAACGCGTTCACCAGCCCAGAAACCGGGCTGGTTCACGCTCTCTTAAAGTCGGACGTCAACGCCGAGGCCTGGTCGATCTGATAAGGTTAAGGTCGGACCGTCTGCGGTGAAGCCGCCGCTAAGCCAGTCAGTTTCTGCCAGCAACATGAAACTGTCGATATCGCCGTAGTGCACATTCTCGTGTGCGGCGATGAAGTGAGCGGATGCGGCTGTTCCTAGGCGAGTTTCGGCATTGCAACCGACCATGCAAGGTACGCCGGCAGCTGCGGCAGTCGCGTCAATCGCCGCGGCGCCGAACAGCCCGCCCGATTTAGCCAGCTTGATGTTGATCAAATCGGCGGCGTTCAGGCGAATAGCATCGGCGGCATCATGGGCGTTGTGGATACTTTCATCAAGCATCAAGGCAACGGGTGACTGCGCGCGTAACAAAGGTAGAGACAGCAACTGCCAATCAGGCACCGGCTGTTCTATGGCAATTAAATTGGGGGCCCTGAGTTGGGCTGCAATTCTTAACGTTTGCGATACAGTCCAAGCTTGATTAGCATCCACTTTTACCGAGATGGTGGGGCCGACTGCAGCACACACCGCGTTAATGGCGGCGATATCGGCGGCTTCGTTGTCCCCAGCTTTTAACTTTAATGCCGTGAAACCAGCGGCCACATATGTCCGCGCTGAAGCCACCATTTGAGCCGGAGTGCCAATCGGAATCGTGATATCCGTGGTGACGATATGGCTATGACCACCAAGCAGTTGCCATAGTGGCAAGCTGGCTGCTTTACCTAAAATGTCACTACAGGCGGTGTCAATCCCACATTTTAATGCTGTATGACCAGCCATCACGACATCCATGCGTGCATGCACCTGTTCAAGATTGCGCGGATCGCAGCCAGTTAAAGCATTGACGAAAACTGGCAGAGCAGCTTGTTCGGTTTCATTGGTTTCGCCATTTACCGGTGCGTAAGGCGAGGCTTCACCATAGCCGGTGACGCCATCATCAGTCTCGATTTTGATGATCAGTGTGGTGATGTCCCGCAACTCGCCCAAGGCTAACTTAAAAGGCGTTTTAAGTTTTACCTGCCGAGGGAACGCCGTGATTGCTGTGATTTCCATCGCTTACTCCTTCATTTTAGACGTGGTGTCTGTACCTGAATCTGACAGACAAACATTCAAAAAGTATGAAGCAACTGTAGCATCGCTTGCCACCGAATTCAAATCAAAATCTCATTTTGCCAATCTGTTTGTTTTACGTCATATGCACAATGGTTGCACATGCTAGCGGTGACTGCGATGATGGACTTATATTCTTAGAAGGAGCGTTATGTCATGTCAGATATATACGATGATCCCGCATTTTTTAAAGCATACAGCCAGATGGATCGGTCCAAAAAGGGACTAGCAGGTGCCGGTGAATGGCATGAATTAAAAACAGTTCTGCCAGATTTTTCTGGTAAACGGGTATTGGATTTAGGCTGTGGCTATGGTTGGCATTGCCGCTATGCTGCTGAGCATGGCGCCAAAAGTGTCCTCGGCATTGATACCTCCGCTAAAATGTTGGCTGAGGCAGCAGCAAAGACGACCGACCAGCGGATCACTTATCGCCGGATGGACATGCAGGCGATTGATCAATTGCCGGATCAGTTTGACATTATCTTGAGCTCGCTGGCCATTCACTACATTGAGGATTACGCCCAGCTTGTGAAAAAAATCAGTGATAAGCTGCCAGTTGGCGGTCATTTTGTCATGTCGGTTGAACATCCAATTTTTACAGCCCAAGGCAAAGAAGAGTGGGTCACGGATGATCAAGGGCACAACCTTTACTGGCCAGTTGATCGCTATTTCGATGAAAGCCAGCGGAAGACTGATTTTCTGGGGCACCAGATTAAAAAATACCATCGCACTTTGACGACCTATCTCAATACCTTGCTTGATCATCAGTTACGGTTGAATCGCGTGATTGAGCCGACACCGACAGATGAAATGGTTAAAACCATTCCGGGGATGGCAGATGAATTGCGACGGCCGATGATGCTCATTGTGGCGACTACCAAAACGGCGTATACTCATGAAAAATAAATCCTAAGTAGAATAGAAGGAAATAAATCGTGAAGCCAATAATTGGGATTCCCACAGATGAATTGATCGAAGTTAACCCAGTGATGCCAAACAACCATCCTGCCTATGCGCCGCATGATTTGAAAGAGGCTTTTATTAAACTTGATGCTTTGCCGCTGATCATTGCGTTTCCTGATGATGTCAGCCAGACTGAGCAGCTTGCGCAAGATTATGTGCAGCTGATTGATGGCCTCATGTTGCCTGGTGGTCCGGATGTTGATCCCACATTCTATGGGGAAGAACCGCATCCCAAGATTGGCATGACGCTTTATCAGAAAGATCTTTTCGAAATTGCATTGATCAAAGCGGCACTGGCGGCAAATAAACCGATTTTTGGTATCTGCCGTGGCATTCAGATCATGAATGTGGCGATGGGCGGTACGTTGTATCAGGATTTGGAAAGTCAATACCCTGATTTGAAAATTCAGCATCCCCAAGCCACACTGGGCCAATTTGCGACCCACCATGTTGATTTGACACCTGATAGCCGATTGGCTGCCTTGTATGGGAAGACCACGATTAAAGTGAACTCGCGGCATCATCAGGCAGTTAAAACTGTCGGCAAGGGCATGCGGGTGACAGCGGTGGCTCCTGATGGCGTTGTTGAGGGGATGGAGTCAATCGACAATGATCTTTTTCTCGGGGTGCAATGGCATCCAGAAAACATGTGGCAACAAGAAGATCCGCAACAATTAGTGGTTTTTCAAGACTTTTTGGATCGGATTGCTACACATCAAAAATAAGGATGTTACGATTAGCTCGAATAACAGAACAAGCACCTGATCAGCTCAAAAATTCTTTGAGATTGGTCGGGTGCTTGTTTTATTTCGATGAAGGCCTTGGTGCTTCATGATTGTCGATAGTTTTTCGGGACAAGGACATGGTAGCTGCTGTAAAACCTGCCAAATTAGTGACGCTATTTGCAAATTCCCCCGCAACAATTTTTAGACAATCTTTCCTTTTATTTAAAATCATGTAACATTAGGGCCGAACGATACATATGTAACGGTGTTTTTTAACCGGGTGTATCTGAATAATTGGCGAGGGCATTCTAAGAGGAGGAAATCAACATGGGCGATGAAGCCGTCATCGAGCAGCTGACAGAGAAGCAAACTGAGCTGATCGAGTTTCTGTATGTGGATTATAACGGGTTAACGCGTGGTAAGGTGATTCCGCTTGCCAGCTTGAAGGCCAAGCTGGCTGATGGGATTGGGTTGACCAAAGCAACCTTGAATGTCAGTGAACGTGATACGATTTTGCCGGTGGCGGACATGACGCCTATTGGCGAACTGCGCCTTGTTGGTGATCCGGCGTCGGCACATGTCCTACCCTATATGCCGCAAGTTGCCACCTTAATGGGGGATATTTACAATCTTGATAAAACCCCGTACGCATCTGATCCGCGGTCCATTTTGAAAAAAGTCGTCAAGCAGCTTGCTGATGCTGGCTTCACGGTCAAAATGGCCTATGAAAATGAATTCGAGTTATTTACTGGAGATAAAGATCATCGCGAACCGGCAATGCCACATGTCGCCTTTTCCACCGAGTCCATGGATTTTGCGTATCCATTCATTCTGAAGGCGATCGATCAACTGCAAAAAGTCGGCATTATGCCGAACGCTTATTACCCAGAAGGTGGCATTGGTCAGCATGAGCTGAGCATGTTGCCGAGTGATCCGGTGACCGCTGCGGACAATGAGGTGATTTACAAACGGATCATCAAAAATACCGCGAAGGCTTTTGACCTATATGCCTCATTCGCGCCAAAGCCGCTAGTTGATTCGGCCGGGTCAGGGGCACACATTCACTTGTCACTTTGGCAAGATAAAGAAGATGCTTTCTTTGATGACAAGGCAGCGATGCAACTATCCACGATTGGGCAGTATTTTGTCGGCGGTGTTTTGAAACATATTCAAGGTTTGCTGGCATTGACCTGTCCATCGGCTAATTCATATCAGCGCTTGGCACCTGGTCATTGGAGCAGTGCATATGCCACATATGGTCAAGACAATCGTGAGGCGGCAATTCGCATTCCGTCAACCAGTTGGGGTGATCCGGCCAGCTCGATGAACATCGAACTCAAGGCAAGTGATGCGACTGCTAATCCTTATTTGGCTTTTGCTGGTTTGCTGGCGGCAGGACTTGACGGCATCACAAATCACATGCAACCGGATGGCTATTGCGATGTTGATCCAGCCAGTCTCAGTCAAGCTGAGCGCGATGCCAAAGGGATTCAGCTTCTGCCACGCACACTGAGCCAAGCGGTTGACGCTTTTGAGGCAGATTCGCTATTCCAGCAAGTATTTGGCAAGCAATTGGTCGATGCCTACGCGAAAATCAAGCGCGAGGACGATCAGTATTATGCCAAATTGGCATTGGAAAAAATTGCTGCCTTGCATCGCGAATTGTATTAAACTATTTTGACATGATCGTTGTCATGAAGGCTGGCAGCGATCACGTTGTATGAAGGCACTTCGCTTTAAAACTTCTAGGAAAGCGTGAGCTGGTCATTGCACCAGCAAACGTGTGAAGGAGGAAGTATTTTGGACGACTTATCTGAATTTGTCGACCAAGTCCCATTGTTGGATCATCATTGCCATTTTTTGATTGACGGCAAGGTACCGAATCGTGACGACCGGCTCGCGCAGGTATCAACGGAAGCAGACAAAGATTATCCGCTTGCCGATACCAAAAATCGACTGGCTTATCACGGCTTTTTAGCCTTGGCTAAGGAGTTTGCGCTTGACGCAAACAATCCATTAGCGGCCATGAATGATCCCGGCTATGCGACCTACAACCATCGGATTTTCGGCCATTTTCACTTTAAGGAGCTACTTATTGACACTGGGTTTGTGCCGGATGATCCGATTCTTGATCTTGATCAGACGGCAGAGCTCGTTGGTATACCAGTGAAGGCGATCTATCGGCTTGAAACGCACGCCGAAGACTTCATGCTGGAACATGATAATTTTGCGGCTTGGTGGCAGGCGTTCAGTAACGATGTGAAGCAGGCCAAGGCCCACGGGTTCGTTGGGTTCAAATCCATTGCTGCTTATCGGGTTGGACTGCACCTTGAACCGGTCAACGTGATTGAGGCGGCGGCTGGATTCGATACGTGGAAGCATTCAGGCGAAAAGAGACTGACTTCCAAGCCGTTGATTGATTACATGTTGTATCACGTTGCGCCGCTCATAATCGCGCAAGATATGCCGTTGCAATTTCATGTTGGTTACGGTGATGCTGATACCGATATGTATCTTGGCAATACGCTGCTCATGCGCGACTACTTGAACGCTTTTACCAAAAAAGGCTTGAAAGTGGTGCTGTTACATTGTTATCCATACCATCGCGAAGCCGGATATCTTGCCAGCGTGTTTCCGAATCTGTACTTTGATATTTCACTGTTGGATAACTTAGGGCCAAGTGGGGCCAGTCGGGTTTTCAATGAAGCTGTCGAATTGGCACCATATACGCGCATCCTATTTGCCTCCGACGCCAGCACCTACCCAGAAATGTACGGGTTGGCAGCACGGCAGTTCAAGCAAGCCTTGGTGGCACATTTTAACCAATTGCCATTCGTTGACCTCGCCCAGAAAAAGGCATGGATCAACGCCATTTGCTGGCAAACCAGTGCCAAGCTCTATCATCAAGAGCGTGAACTGAGCGTTTAGAAACCGGAGCATAAGCGGCCTTAAGCCTAAATGGCCGGGTTTTGGCCATTTAGGCTTAAGGTCCTTATGTGGAGGTTTCTGCGCAAGTGAACGCGTTTAAAAGAGAGCGCGATTCAGCCCGGTTAGAAACCAGAGCATAAGTGGGCACAAGTGCGATGGCCGTTCTTTGGCCATTGTGCTTGTGGTCCTGATGTTGAGGTTTCTGGGCTGGAGAACGCGTTTAAAGAGGAGTTCCTTCACTAATCATGCAAAAACGTAAAAAATTAACCTTACTCGAGGTATTCGGTCTCTCGATAGCCATGGTTGCCCCAACTGGCGCCATGTCCTTTAACACGGCAAGTGCTGCCGCCAATGCAGGCATCAATATGCCCATTGCTTTCTTGCTTGGTGGGATCGGCGTGTTATTCGTTGCGATTTCTTTTGTCGAACTTGGCAAGCGCATTCCCGGTGATGGGTCAGCCTATGCTTATAATGCCAAGGCGCTTGGCGAAAAGGCGGGCTTCATTTCCGGCTGGCTGCTCGTGTTGACGTACGTGACCTTTGTTTTCAGTTCGGGCGCCATTGTCGGCAATTTTGCTGACGTGTTTTTAAGTCATTTTGGTATTCATTTACCAGTCAACTTGTACAACATCATTGTGCTGCTGCTTGGCGGCTGGCTTAGCCATAAAGGCATCGAATTCTCGACAAGGCTAACGCTGGTGCTTGAGCTGTTGGCGGTTTTGGTGCTGAGTGTCCTGACTGTCGTGATCATTTTCTCAGGTGGTCGCAGCGGCAATTCAGTTCAGCCGTTTATTCCACAACCGCATATGGCGACCGGCCTTGGTATGGGCATGGTATTTGCTTTGATGTCTTTTGCCGGCTTTGAAGGCTCGGCGACGATTGCGCCACGGGCCACCCATCCGCGCAAGGCGATTAGTATTGCTTTGCTGGGTGCCGTTAGCTTTGCAGCAATTTTCTATTTTCTTGTCAGTTACGCCGAAGTCATCGGTTTTGGTTCCGCCCACATCGGCGATCTTGCGAAAAGTACCGCGCCAATGAACTTTCTTGCGACCCATTATCTAGGCACGAACGCCGCAATTTTCATGGACTTTGCGGCGATGGTTAGTTATTTTGCCTGCTACTTCGGTGCGCTCAACGCCGGCGCTTTCATGCTGGAAGCTTTAGGCAAAAGTGGCTATCTGCATCCTTGGCTGGCAGAACTATCAGGTGACAAGCAGACCCCGACGCATGCGCTGGATGGCATCACTGGCTTAGCGTTAATCGTTTATGCGATTTTTGCAATCGGCTTAGGTGTGAGCGCCAGCGACATGTACAACTGGTTCGGAACGATTGGCATGCTCGGCTTGCTAACGGTTTACGTGCTGGTCAACATTGGCGCCATTGTTTACTTCCGCAAAGACAAGGGGCGATCAATGTTTAAACATGTGTTGGCACCAGTCATCGGCATTCTCGTGCTCATTTACCCAATTTACACCAGTCTTTGGCCGATTCCGGCATTCCCGATGAACACCTTCCCATATATCGCGATCATCTGGTTCCTGATCGGTCTATGGGTCGCAACCAAGCGGCGCAATGTTGAAACGAGTTTGGAAGATTTTTAAAGTTATGACCCAAAAAGCTCACCATTTTTGATGGTGGGCTTTTTGATTGGACGTAGGTTGCGACTATCGGTCGGTCGCTACAACTTGCGAATGTCTAATGCCGGCCTTGACATACTTCTCCGTACCATCAGCCACGGCTTGGCGATAGTAACCTTGCTTGTACTCGATTTTATCGAGGGTTCGTTGTAGGTCAGCCATTTGGGCGAGCACCGTGACGTGTAACTGGTCAAAAAAGTCACGGCGTTTCTTTAAGGTTGTATCGCCTTCAAGATTCCACTGCATGAACGTTTTGATATCCTTGATCGACATACCTGCTGTTTTCAGACACTCGATCATTTCGAGAGCACCGAGATTCTGGTCATCAAAACAACGGGCACCAGAAGCGTCTTTTTTGAGTTCAGGGATGAGTCCTTCCTTGTCGTAGTAACGAATGGTGGGGATCGATAGCTTTGTCATCGTGGCAACTTCACCAATTGAATAAGATTTGGACATATGATGACCTCCAATTTTTTAAATAATCGCTTGACCTAAAGCTAACTTTAGGGGTTAGGGTGAGTGTAGCACTTGATCAAGCGTAAGGAAAATCCACTCGGTCACGAACGTTTGGTAGTGATGACTGGGATGAAAGATCAAGGCAGCATTATTTGTCGAGGAGGGACTATTATGTTAGAAGCAACTTATACATTAGCAAATGGCGTACAGATTCCTAAAATCGGGTTTGGCACTTGGATGATTGATGCCGATGCTGATGCTGCGAAAGCTGTTCATGAAGCCATTGACGCCGGTTATCGCCATATTGATACCGCGGAGGCATATGGTAATGAAGTCGGTGTTGGTGAAGGTGTGCGTGCGTCTGGGATCAATCGCAAAGACATTTTTGTGAATACAAAACTGGCTGCCGAAATCAAAAACCATGATGAAGCGGTAAAAGCGATTGATGACTCATTGCAGAAGCTGAACTTGGACTACATTGACATGATGATTATTCATGCACCGAAACCCTGGGCTAAGTACGATGAACCCAATCGTTATTTTGAGGGCAATTTAGAAGCGTGGCGCGCCTTGGAGGAGGCATACAAAGCAGGCAAACTCCGCGCAATCGGCGTTTCTAACTTTGACCCGACTGATTTGGAAAATATCATCAAGCATGCCAAAATCGCGCCAATGGTGGATCAAGTTTTGGCCCACATCACGCAGACGCCATTCAAAACGATTGATTATGCTAAGGCACACAACATTTTGGTTGAAGCTTACTCACCATTTGGTCATGGCGAAATGTTCAAAAACACCGCAATTCAAGCCATGGCTGCTAAGCACCACGTTTCGGTTGCTCAGCTTGGTATGCGGTATCTGTTGCAACTGGGCCTGCTACCATTGCCAAAAACGGTCAACCCAGAACATATGAAGGCGAATGCTGATGTCGATTTTTCAATTGACGATGCTGACATGACCACACTCAAGCAGATGAAGCCTTTGACAGATTATGGTCAGTTTCAGAAGTTCCCGGTTTACAGTGATCGTTTGAGTTAGTGCCGACACACTGCTGGTAATATCAGAAAATTGATACGACAAAATGAGGTGCTGATAAAAAGCGCCTCATTTTTGCTATCCTTGTGGGGATTTATCAAAACTGCTCAGTTGATTGCCGATATTAAGCCCAAGGCCCATTAACCACGACTTTACCAATCATATGCCCTGACTCAACCAAGGCATGGGCTTGGCGCAGATTTTCGGCATTCAATGGCTGCAGGGTTTTGGTTAATAGGGATGGACTCGATATCGTTTGCTTTGAGTTCAACAATTAAATCGTGATAAAACTTCTTCGTTAACCTGACGAGCATCTTTTGAAGAAAATTCGCGACCAAGCAATCAAAAAACGACATCTATTGAAAACCATTTCTTTAAATAAGCGAATATCTTCTAGGAAAGCTTATTTGTTAGCTATGGAACTTTAAAGAATGACATTCAAAAGATCAATCAGATGTTTTCGAAATCTGGCGTTAGGGTAGTCATTCGCGATAATAAAATTCAGGTTACCGGAAATGAAAAAGCCAAACGCCGACTGATTTCGCATTTCATTATGGAGGAAGCACCTCATCATTTCGTTGATCGATCCTTGCTCACACAAAACTTTAATCGTACCGATGTTGAACAGATCGAGCAAATTATCAAAGAAGAATTAGCGCCATCAACATTAAAACTCAATGATTATGCATTGATAAATCTCATGATGCATTTATTGATTATGATTCAATCCTTACATCACGACGATACATTGCTATCCCGCGATGCCTATAGTTCATGGCTAAACACGTATGATGCGGCTATTGTCACGAAAATTATTAAACGTATTGAGAACGTTTTTAACCTTATTTTAAATAAACATGAGCGTGAAGAGATCCACATGTTGTTTCATGCTAATGTTGACCATTTACCGCTAAGTGATCGTGACAAGTTAACCACAACTGTTGGTGACAACATTGTGCGAGCGATGAGCTCATTATTTGCAGAAGTCCAACACATATTTGGGATTGATCTAGATAACGATTATTTCGTTTTTCCGTTCAGCTTGCATCTCAACAAATTATTTTCTCGCGCCATGCAGGGATCCAGTCTGAACAGTCCGCTAACCGAATCTTTAAAGCAGGATTTTCCGGTAGTTTTTGAGCTGGCAGTTTTTGTTTCTTTTCGGCTTAGTCAATTGTTGCACATTCCAATCACGGAAGGCGAACGAGCATATATTGCACTGCATATTGGTGCTGAATTAGATCGCCAAAAGCAACACTCTGAAAAAATCAGAACAGCTATTTTTTCACCGAACTATATGAATTTGAACACGCAACTGTATCAGCATGTTTCTAAGCAATTTGAGCATGATTTGAATGTTGTTGCCTTGGTGAATGACCCTTCTGAGCTTGATAAGCTCGATGTTTCGCTGCTTATCACGACAGTACCTCAGGCTTCATCGATGGCTTATCGAGTCGTGACAATTTCGCCTTTCATGACGAGTAAAGAGAAAAGCACCATCATGGCGACAATTGAGGAACATCGTCGTAACGTACAAAGGGATTTTTTAAGACGCTATTTTGATATCTACTTCGGTGAGCAATTCTTCTTTACATTGCAGCCAATCATGCAACGGGATCAAGTTGTGACCTTGATGTGTGATCAACTGGAGCACCGCCATATTGTGTCTCCAAGTTTTCGACAGCATGTTTTTGAACGTGAAGAAGCGGTTGGTACTGCTTTTGGGACGGTCGCTCTGCCACATTCTGTGTACATGGAAGCAAGGCAGACAACTTTTAGTGTCGGCATAGCGAAAAACTCAATTCGTTGGGGAGAGCGACGTGTCAATATTGTCGTTCTTGCAGCTATTAGTCAAAATGATCAACAGCGCTTTATGCGTTTGTATGAAGCCTTAATCACGATGTTCAGTGAGCCGCAAGTGGCGACTGCCCTTGCACGTGTTAGGAATTTTGAACAATTTAAAAATGTCGTCAAAACAAACATGTGAGGTGGCTTATTGCCCTAGTTTTTATAACATGATGTGTCAGCATACTGAGCCTAAATTAAAAAGTGGTTGACCACATTAGCAACAAGCTAATGTGGTCAGCCACTTTTTAATTTTAGCGCTAAGAATCACATTTCGGCCACAGAACAATGCTCCGTACTTAAATCTCGAATTCTGCGTTTAAGGGTAGCCGTGCTAATACCGGTTTCTTTGGAAATTTGTTGATACGTCTTACCGTGCATATGTGCATCGAAAGCTTTCCTAATTTGTTGGTCACTATAAAGCTTTTTGCGACCTTCATGGTAATTGGGATTATGTGCTCGAGCGTATTTTTTCCCTTCTTGTGTCCGACTAATAATCAGGTCTCGTTCAAATTGGGCGAAAGCCGAGAAAACGGTGAATATCAGTTTGCCGGTCGGTGTCTCGTCAATGAGACCAACATTCAGGATGTGTATCCCAACATGATGATCAAACAATGTCTGCATGACATCCAATGCTTCACGCGTATTCCGCGCAAAGCGATCTAACTTTGTCACGACCAAGATATCACCAAACTGCAACTTAGATAATAACTGTTTAAAAACCGGCCGACCCGTGGTCGTGCCGGTGTATTTTTCCTGATAAATTTCATCGACACCTGCTCTACGCAGTTCTTCTATTTGTGACTCAAGACGCTGGCCTTCAGTGCTGACGCGTGCATAGCCATATCTCATCAAAACACTCCTATCATCAAGGCCGAATTGTATCACAACTTGAAAGATTAGAGCCGAAAGCAAGAACTCCCAAAATTATAGCATAAAAATGTTTTATGGAAACAATTAGAATTAAATAACTATCGGTATTTATCGTTGAGGCTGTTTCTTATTTGTTATTAAGTGGACAAAAAGACTGGCTCTTAAGTGTCGAGTTGTAAGCGCAAGAACAATTGCAATGTCAGTGGCTAAAAGTTCACCTGAGAGGAGGGTAAAAATGTGACGAAGATGACAGCTAAAGTGGCGAGAACTGGGCATTTGTTCGCGGTCTTATTGATTTTGATAAGCATGTTAACAGGCTTAGTGACAAGTGGCAGTTCAGTTGTGACAGCCGCTGCTAACATTCGCCCAACCTATCAAACCGATGCTAATGGTACCTATCCGACAAATTCGTGGCAGGTCACGGGACAACAAAATGTAATCAATCAACGTGGCGGGGATCAAGTTTCAGGGTGGGATAACAATACAATATGGAATGGTGATGCGACTGATACCACGAATTCTTACCTGAAATTTGGTGACCCCAATAATCCGGATTATCAGATTCGAAAATATGCTAAAGAGACGAATACCCCCGGATTGTACGACGTTTATTTGAACGTCAAAGGCAATACCCAGCAAAATGTGAAACCTGTAGATATTGTCTTAGTTGTTGATATGTCTGGGTCAATGGAGTCAAAAAATAATGGCGGCACAGATCGAGCTGGTGCCGTTCGTACTGGCGTTAAGAATTTCTTGACTTCTATTCAAAACGCCGGTCTGGGTGATTACGTCAATGTTGGCTTAATTGGTTTTTCTAGTCCCGGCTATATCGGTGGCGGCAATAAAACCACTGGACCGGGTTATATTCGCGTTGGATTAGGCAAAGCAGGAAATACCAGTCAGCAACAAGCGATTAATAGCGCATTGAGCCCAACTTTTAATGGTGGTACGTATACGCAGATTGGTTTGCGGCAAGGATCAGCCATGCTGAATGCGGACACCAGTGGCAATAAAAAGATGATGATTTTGTTAACAGATGGTGTGCCGACTTTTTCTGATAAGGTAAAAAATTCAGTGGTTGAAAACGGCACATTGTATGGCACTAACTTTGGAACTACCAGAGATGAACCCGGCTATACCGCAGAACTTAAAAATCCGTACATCGATAGTTCAGGTGATTATATATATGATACTTGGCCAGCAACATTAGGTGAGGCTAAGAAGGCAAAAGATAGCGGTAATGAGGTGCACGCTTTAGGCATTCAACTGGCTGGCGACGACGGCTACTGGTCGGAAGGCTACATGTCAGACGAAGATGTGCGTCAAAATATGGAACTTATTCCCACTTCACCAGATCTATACGAAGATGCCGATAGTGCCGATGCCGTTGAGGCTTATTTGAATAATCAGGCAAAGGACATTGTCAAAAACTTTAATACTATCATT
>NZ_JBSOQX010000003.1:0-202036 GCF_053819265.1 Lacticaseibacillus sp. 30 | reverse complement strand
TGCTTTTTTAGCAGCAGTGATACTATCCGCAGTACTGCTTGCAATTCTAGCAGCTGAATCTGCTAAATCTGCGGCAGACTTAGCGTCTGCGGCTGCACTGGATGCCGTTGTATCATCACCAAGCTTAGCAGCATCTTTAGCAATACTTGCGGCGCTTGATGCATCGCTAGCAGCTTTCTTAGCAATATCGGTTACTCGAGAAATAGTTGGATCATCAGGGTACTTTGTTGCTGCAGATCCAGCAATGTCAGCACTAGAACTTGCTTGCCTAGCTGACTTGGCGGCATCGTTTGCATAGCTCTTGGCATCCCCGTCATGACCAATAGCTAAACTGGAAGCCAAATCTGCTGCAACGCTGGCGCGATCAGCGGCACTCTTGGCCACAGCAGCCGCACTTGATGCAGTTGGAATGTCGCCCCCTTGTGCTGCTTGTTTGGCAGTATCGGCTGCACTTGAAGCATCGTCAGCTGCCTTTTTGGCAACACTTGTCGCACTTGTAATAGATGCATCGGTCGGATACTTACTTGAAGCTGAGTGTGCAATATCTGCACTCGAACCTGCTTGGCTAGCAGCCTTAATCGCATCACCAATGTATTTATCGCCTTGGCTAGCAACAGCAGTTGCAATTCGGTTTGCATCGGCAGCAGCACTTGATGCAATCGCAGCTTGTGCTTTGGCCTGAACTGCTTCGCTTAAGGCAGTATCAGCAAAACTACTTGCAGCATCGGCGGCAGAACTAGCTGTCTTAGCAAAACTAGATGCTTGGACGGCAAAGGAAGATGCCTGTGAAATGTTGCCAGCAGCGATGGCACTATTCGCCTGCGACGCAGCTCGACTTGCGGCTGTGTTTGCACTGCTTGTAACAGTTGCCAAACTAGTGGCAGAGGAAACATCTGACAAGGCTTGTGCCGCATAACTTGAAGTCTGTGCGGTTGCATCTGCAGCTACCTGCGCGAGACTCGTTAATGAGTCGTTGTTAGGGAATCGGCTAGCAGCACTCGATGCAATAGCATTTGCAGACTTAGCTGTGCTTGAAGCGGCACTCGCAATGGCACTTGCATTGTTAGCAGTAGTTGAAGCTGAACGTGCAATAACGGCAGCAGCTTGGGCACTATCGCTTGCTTGACTCGCTTTTACTGAAGCCTGATCGCCAGCACTTGAGGCGACGGCTGCAACTGCCTTGGCATGATCGTTTGCGTCAACAGCAACTTTTGCGGCGGAACTAGCCTTATACGCCTCACTCAACGCTTTTGCGGCAGCAGAACTAGTCTTGTCTGCATAGTCAGAGGCAGCAGCAGCGGCGGAAGCGGCCTTATTACCGTAGCTTTGCGCCGTACCGTTATCCCCTCTGCTACTTGCAGCGGTTGCCTGTGAAGCAGCCGTTATAGCAGCAGCATTTGCTGACTTAACTTGGTCGGCAAAACTGTTTGCTGCAGAAGCGTCTGAACTAGCATCAGTAGCAAAACTTGTCGCAACTGTGTTCGCACTTGAGGCAGTTTTAACAAGACTAGCTAGTGATGAGTTATCTGGATAATTGTTGGCAGTGCTAGAAGCATTCTGATAAGCAGAGCTTGCAACACTACTTGCTGTGCTTGCAATATCGCTTGCATTGTTAGCAACAGCACTAGCTGAATCAGCAGTATATGATGTCGTGCTTGAAGCAACTTTAACAGCAATATCACGCGCATTTGAGCCGGCAGACACAGCAATTTTTGCAGCACTGCTTGCTGCTCTTGCTTCACTTAATGCTTGGCCAGCAGCCGAACTCGCTTTATCCGCGATAGATGAAGCGATTGAACCTGCAATAGCTGCTTGATCAGCAAAAGAAGAAGCTGCCGTTAGATCCCCTGCGTCAATAGCGCTATTAGCCTTAGCTGCAGCAGAGGTTGCCTTAGCATTTGCGGAACTAACAACTGTTGCAAAACTGCTTGCCGCATCGGCGTCGGAACTTGCTAATGTAGCAAGACTGGCAGTTTGAGTGTTTGCACTTGATGCAACAGCTGAAAGACTTGTCAGTGAACCGTTATCCGGATAACGGCTGGCAGCACTTGAAGCATCCTGATAAGCCGAATCGGCAACACTGCTTGCTGTGCTTGCAATGGCACTTGCATTGTTAGCAGTCACTGAGGCAGTACTTGCAGTCACTGAGGCCGAGCGAGCCTGATCACTTGCCGAACTAGCCTTATCACTGGCAGAAGTGTTGCCACTAGTAATCGAAGCGGCCAGACTAGAAGCCGCTGTGCTGGCAACTGCCGCAATACTTGACGCATCTTTCGCAGCTGAGCTTGCCTGATAAGCTTCGCTCAATGCTTTGGTAGCAGCAGACTTGCCTTTATCAGCAGCCGAGGCGGCAGTTGAGGCTGCACTGGAAGCATCTGCTGCAAAAGACGATGCAACAGCGATGCTGCCAGTTGTATAAGCACTATTAGCAGCAGAGGCAGCAGCGCTAGCAGCATCATTAGCTGACGATACCGTTGCTGCGTAACTACTTGCCAGTGAAGCGTCACTAGAGGCTCCAGCAGCATAACTAGAAGTTAGGCTTGCTGCACTGGAAGCTGCTGCCGAAAGAGATCCAATAGACTGATCCTTCGGAAATCTGCTTGCAATACTGGAAGCAATATCGTTTGCTGACTTAGCAGTACTTGAAGCAGCGCTGGCGATTGAACTTGCTGAGTTGGCAACAACCGAAGCAGAATTTGCAACAACGGACGCGGAGCTAGCAACCGAAGAAGCGTGATCAGCAGTATCAGAAGTTGTTTTAGCAAGATTTGCTGCGACGTCGATTGCTGCCGCAGCAGCACTTGAACCGATTGCCGCCGTCGAGTTCGCCTGATCAGCTTCTATTGACGCTTGATTAGCAGCGTCATTGGCTTGACTTGCGAGATCTGCAGCAGTTGAAGCAACAGCTGATGCTTGAGCGTTAAAGGCAGAGGCGTTTGGCAAGTCACCCACTGCGATAGCGCTGTTTGCTTGTGAAGCTGCGAGACTTGCAGCTTTATTGGCGGCAGTTACCTTCGCAGCTAAACTGCTAGCTGTTGCAGCATCAGAAGAGGCGCTCTTTGCGTAACCACTCGTTGCAATATTTGCACTCGAAGCAACATTTGACAAACTCGTTAGCGATGAATTTGTCGGATAGCTGCTGATCAGTGATGTGGTCACATCATTGGCGGAACTAGCAACACTGCTAGCGGTGCTTGCAATGATGCTAGCGTTGTTAGCTACTGTTGAAGCAGATTTTGCAGCGACAGCAGCGGCGCTAGCTTTATCACTAGCAGCACTGGTATCTTTTCTTGTATCAGCCGTCAAACTGGACAATCTACCCGTTGCAGAATTTGCAGCGTTAGCAGCTACATCCGCTGCAGAACTGGCTTTAAGTGCTTCACTTTGTGCAAAACTCGCCGCCGTGCTTGTCTTATCCGCCAATGAACTTGCAAGTTTACCAGCAGCAACCGCCTGGCTGGCAAAAGTAACTGCAGCTGCGCTTTGGCCAGCAGCAATGGCACTATTTGCCTGAGAAGCAGCAGTCTTAGCAACATCATTAGCTGAGCTTGTTTGACCAGCGTAACTGCTTGCTACTGAAGCATCTGAACTGGCTTTAGTCGCAAAGTCAGAGGCAACATCATTGGCGCTTGAGGCAGTTGTCGACAGAGCAGCCAATGAATCATCTTTTGGAAAACTACTTGCTGCACTCGCAGTCACATTCTTAGCAGACAGGGCTACGCTGCTGGCGGTACTAGCGATAGCGCTAGCAGAATTTGCTACAACAGATGCGGTGCTGGCAACAACAGACGCAGACTGAGCAACATTGCTGCCAGATCCCGCACTATCCCCAGCACCAGTTGTCAACCCTGCGGCGATGTTGCCAGCAGCAGAAGCAGCATCTGCTGCGATGCCAGCTTGTTCTTTAGCCTTAAGCGCGTTGCTCATCGCCGAACTTGCAGCTGACTTCGTTTGATTAGCTAAAGCCGCCGCAGTAGATGCAGCACTAGATGCTTGGGCTGAGTACAAAGCAACCGCGGCAGAATCGCCTTTGTTAGCTGCGCTGGTAACTTGACCAACAGCAGCTTGCGCCTGTGAGTTTGCAACGCTCACTTGCGTTGCTAAATCACTCGCTTGGCTAGCAAAGGCACTTGCGGCTGTCGCATAACTTGAAGTCAAACTGTTTGCACCAGCAGCCTTAGCGGCCAAACTACCAATAGACGCATTGTCTGGAAAAGCGGAAGCAAGACCGGACGCCGTAGAATTAGCTGAACTTGCAGTCGTGCTAGCTGCCTTAGCAATTGCGCTAGCATTATTGGCCTCCGCAGAGGCTGATAATGCTACACCGTTTGCTAGGCTAGCATTACTACCGTCAGCTGTTGTACTCCCAGTTGTCGTACCTAAACTTCCAGCAATCTTGCTGGCATCACTAGCTGCCGAAACAACGATCTTAGCGGCATCACTAGCTGCAAGTGCTGAACTCAAAGCCGCCGATGCAGCAGTACTTGTTTGATCAGCTAACTGACTTGCAAGACCTGCGGCACTTGCTGCAATTGCAGCATAAGAACTTGCATCAGGTAAATTCTTCGAAGCCAATGCAGCTGTTGTTTGCGCAACCGCCGAGATAACAGCATCATTTGCAGCTTTTACTTTAGCAGCAAGATCGCTTGCTTGGGAATTGCTTGCAAAAGCTGAAGCTGCATAACTTGAAGTTGCGGCAGTGGCGCTTGAGGCAGTTGCTGAAAGCTTTGCAAGTGAATCATTAGTTGGAAACGCACTGGCAGCGTTATCAACAATCGCCTTAGCCGAAGCGGCTGTGCTGTTTGCGGTGCTTGCAATCGCACTTGCGCTATTGGCAATCGTTGAGGCTATTGTGGCCTTATCTAGCGCAATACTGCCAGTATTGCCCGCTGAAGAAGCAATACTTCCTGCTGATGCAGTACTGCTTGCAGATCCAGTGATTGCTGCTGCAGATCTGCCAGCATTCAGAGCGTTGTCAGCAGCTGAAGAGGCTGCATAAGCTTCACTTAAGGCTTTGTCAGCGGCCGCATTTGCAATTGGGGCCTGTTGACTCGCCACGGAGGCTGCACTCGAAGCAATCGTTGCAAAAGATGTAGCATCATCAATTTTCCCTGCAGCACTTGCTGCGTTAGCCGCTGTAGCAGCAGAAGCAGCGACATTATTCGCGGTTCCAACGACCGCCGCGATACTTTTAGCCGCAGCAGCATCTGAACTCGCATCGGTTGCATAGCTCGAAGCTACCGCAGTCGCACTAGAAGCTACTTTAGCAAGACTGGCAAGTGAATCATTCTCGGGATTAGCCGATGCAATACTTGCTGTTTGTGTGTTAGCCGAATTAGCTGCGCTGCTTGCACTACTTGCGATGGAACTTGCTGAATTAGCCTTTGTCGAAGCGGCACTTGCAACGCTAGCGGCGCTTGCGGCAGTTGATGAATCAGTATCAGGATTGAGTGCCGATTTGACCGTCACTAAGAAATAAGACATGATAACGCCATTAAACGGACCTATTAATGGTTTTGACTGGTTCGTATCGATATTGAATTGAACCGCATAAACTCCTGGTGTTTTGTATGAAACTGAGGGAATCCAAATTGGAATATTAGCATCATTAGGCCGACCAACTTGATTAGCCAGAATACTTCCTACGGTGCCCGTTCCTTGGAATGTCAAAAATGGACCTTTGATCGAGCTAGAACCAAAAGGTGTTAAGTCATGCGTGTAATCAATGTTGTTCACTGCGGTACTGGCAACTATCGTTAAACCAGAAGTGAGTGTAAAGGTTGCCAAACTTCCATTACCGAAAGCTGTAAAATTCGATTGGACTACTTTATCAATTGAAGTATCTCCCGCAAAAATTGAAACATTTGGTGCAGTCACAGTAGCTGAACCGCGGCTATTCGATTGCGTATACACAATTGTACTTGGTGTACCAGCATCATCAACAACCGGCATTGCCGCAAGCGTTTTAGACACAATTGCTTTTCCAACGTCATTAACGGCAGCAGAAGCAGGCGTCACGCTGGAGGCTGCCGCGCTTGGTGCTGCACTGATAGGGCTGGCAGCACTCTCAGTTGTTTTGGACGCAGTCTGCGTTGTCACTTCGGGCGCACTTGATTGCGCCGCTTGTTTAACAATTGGCGTCGCACTTGATGATGTTGCGGGAGCAACTGAGGCTGTTACTGAACTTGTAGCCTCAGGTGTGGCTGACGGTGTTGCTGCAGAGGCAGACGCCGGTTGTGTTTGCTCATGGTTATCTGCTTTTGGTTGTGCTGCAACCGTGGCCGGTGCTGCGGTTGTCGCAGCGGTTGGTGCTGCAATGGTCGCTGCAGAGGCAGCTGTGCTAGGTACTGCCGGCGCAGTATGAATTGACGCTGCCGTAGCCGCGTTAATAATTTGCTGATCATCTTTTGAATCAGCGTGAACTGACTGGCCTTCGGAGGATAAAAGGCCAGCACCACCAGCAAGCAAAGTAAGCGTGCTAAACGCAAAAATCCAGCGTTTGCCCGCTTTGTACATCTTGAAATTCGTTGTCTTTGCTGACGGTTTTTCCTTACTAAACTTTCCCATGTGCTCACCCCATTCTAGTGAAAAATAAACTCATCATACGTTGTGTGTTACTCGCAGAAGAATCGCGTGAATCAATAGCTGCTAACCCTTGATACATCTTTTGATTCATTCCCGCCAGATTGTGACGAACGGTTAATCGGTCATTTGGAAGAAGATGAATGTTTAAATCATGACGCGTTCCCGACGACACTTCTGCAGGTATTTTGACGGTTAGTGCGAGATCGTTATTTATTTCTTCGCCCCCTATCATAAAACGTATTAAACCCAACTTTAGATTCTTGTTCTTGTTTGGTCGCGAACCTAACATTAGATTAGTGCTAAATATATAACAGAACGATTAATATAACAACATTCTATTTTCAGAAACATTTTTTATAAAAAATGGTATCGCATTCAAAACCCCCTTTCTAAAGGTTTTATAGAATTAAACACGAACGTTTTAAAGTACATAAATAACATAATGTCTTTTTATATAAAATCATTTACGAAAAATTGACGTCTAAATTTGCCAAATCAGATTCAATAACGCCTATTATTTAACTATTATATTAGTTTCTCAGGACCAGTCTTAAGAAACTTTTCTGAATTTTATTTACTTTTATGTTCACTAAGTTTTCTAAACCGCCCATATACGGTTGTTTTCCACCTATACTAGTTTCTCTAAAATTTAAATGATGGTTTATAGAATGCCATAATGATTTTATAAGAATTTGACAAAGATTAGCGTTTGTCATCTAATTATCGAGCAATCACTGCTGTCTGTACTTCAAGTCTGACTGTCATTAAGAGCGATTTTTCAAAGGACATGCAAAGCTTGTCTTTTCGTCATAACGTGAAAGCACAGCAGCATGGCTGGTTCATGTTTCATTCAACGAGCATCAAAAAAGGTCTTCCAAGAATGGAAAACCGTTGTTCATTCAATGTTTAGTTGATTTGACTTAAGCGTTCAGTTAGCAGACAGTTTTTTAACCGCCTTAGTGGCAACTTAACTCATGAAATGATGCCAACTGTCAATTTTTTGGACGTCCTCGGGCAACGCCAAAACTTCTGGCCGCTCAATAAATTGTTCGTTCACCAAATAGCGCAATGGTTTGAGTAATTGGGGCAGTATCAATTGATCAGGTTCATCGTTGATGATAGGGATGAGGTGATCGTGCATCGCTGGTTCATTCACCAGCTGGACGAAAAGCTCGCTTGAAGCATCAATGTAAAGTTTGCGATCAGTATGGAGAAAATTCTGCGTCAACCACCAAACCAAAATCGCATTCATATCCGTAAACATATGAACAGGTTCACCTGCCTGATTGTTGAGCCAATACTGCTTGATCAAAGGCAACGCATTGATGATTGGAACGCCGCCAATATTGAAAATCGTCGCTTGAATCGTCGTGTTGGTCAGCACTGGCTCAAGAAGTGAAATTTGTTGGAAGTCAGGCAGTTGCGCATAAAGTTCAGAAGCGAAAAGTCGCTGATCCTCGTCATAACTATCCTCTCGAGTCAATTGACCTGCATGAAAATAACTCATCATCGTTACACGTTTGCGATCATCATGCGCAATTTTTAATGCAATTCGCCCTTCATCGTCTAAATAGCGATCCGTCCGACTGCCGGCTGCTGGCTTGACCTTGAACTGTTCAAGCAAATGCGTGCCAAAAGCAGCCTGTGTTCGGTTGGCAGCGCCGCGATGATGCAGGTCATCATAAAAATTATGATACGAAGTCTGCGGTAAAAAAAGCTTCTTCTTATCCCGATAGCTCATGAAGCGCGATGTCGCATCAAGTTCAAGATCGCCGGTGATGACGCTTGGTGAAAGTGCCTCTTTCTTGAAAAGGTTCATCACCGACCGAATCCTTGCCCACATTTCATCCGGCATTTCTGTCGGGAGCATATCCAAGTATAAATAATCCGTTTTGACATCATCAAACGAGAAACCTGCCAAATCACTTTCCTGTCGTTGTCCCGGTTCAACAGCCTGCTTCTTTATGTTAAAGAAACTCATTGCTTGATCTCCCCCTTTTTCCTCGCGAGCGTCATCCAACCAGCTTGTAAGCGAAGCCTTATACTGATTCTAGATTGACAAACGTGTGGTAGCGCCGATAAGCAGCTATTGTGCATTCGGTCACTTTCATCTACGGCCAAGTATGCCATAGCAAACAAAATTTCTGCCACTATTTAGGTCGGTGGAGGGCCAGTTTGATCAGCAATTTTTAAGTTAACTTCAACAAGAAATCCCGCAAAAAGCGCAATCTATCTTGCGCTTTGCGAAATAAATCAGTCTGATACTGAGTCAACACTTCTTCTCTAAATGGGCGCTGGTCAATGTATTGATCGTATCGTAGCTCAATTTGAATGGCGGTGATATTAGGTTGATGACCGTAGTAGCGCGTTATGTCACCGCCACGAAATGGAAAGTTATTTTCAACTGTGAAATCATGTGCAGCAAACGCGGCGGATAGCGTTTGTCGAAAAATTTTACTAGTTGTTCGGTCATGGTCATTGCCTAACACGATTGTTTTTGGCTTGATACCAGGGTAATGAGGATATTGGGCAAAACTATGCAAGTCAATTAAGTAAGCATGGCCAAATTTTGCCTGTTTTTGCTTTAAAATCATTGTTAGGGCGTGACGATACGGCCAATAATAGGTTCTCAACCGTGATTGCAGTGTTTCTGGCGGTAGCGGCCGCGCGTATAGAGGATGGTTGAACGTATTTCGCTGATAAATTGTGGCAGAACGATAATCGTGATCTGAATCTAAGGTAACAGCACGATTGGGATCGGCGACATAGCGATTAACACGATTGATCAGCGTCGTGAAGCCGGTTTGCGGCAGGAAGTCATAAAGCGCAGGCAAGAACCAGTCGCTATTGGCCAACACGGCAGTTGGCAATAAACGCTTACGCATGTCAGCAGGGATCCAAGTACCACTGTGCGGGAAACTAATCACAACAGGAGATGCTGCGTCTGCATGCAGCAACTCAAAGGTAGCTGATAGTTGTTCGTTTTCACCCATTTTCTTTCCTCCTCGGTGACTGTTATCGGATCTAGAACAGGTACAGGTTGAGACATACTTCTAAGACGACAAAGCAAAAGCGAACAATTTTCCATTTGGAAATTTGTTCGCTTTTGCCTGCTCATAGATAATTTATTATGATTTTAAGGACCGTAGTGCCAAGGCGGAGCAATCGTAGGCCAGATGGGGCTCAGCCGTGCAAACAACACAGCGACGGTTTCTGGAGCTGATGTCTTTGGGCTCGAAGCGCCGTCACAGCGTTCCAGCCCCAGCTGGCCGGAGATTGCGGAGTTTGGCACGGCAAGGAAATTTTAGCCTAGCATCTTCCTACGATTATTCGGAATTTAATGAATCACAAGTTCTATGAGGGTAAGATGGCTCACCCTCTTCCGCATACAGGTGATTTTTAATTACTTCTGGTGTCCTTCTTCAGGCAGCAAGATAGTTTGACTCTCGCCGTCGTCGTAAGCCATGACTGTGTCGGGAAAACTGGGATCATACGGGAATGGCAGATCAACTGACATCTCCGTTGCCGCGCCATTTTCACTAAAATGAACGGTCAGCTTCCCCTGATTATTCTGCAGATCGAAACGTAACAAGTTATTTAGCGGAACAACCCCTTGCAGATTTCGATCGATGATCATCCAAATGCTATCAATGATTTCACCTGGCAGATTCGAGATGACGCCAAAAGTCGCGAACCGACTGTGATTTGTCTCAAACATACACGCGATCTCCTTCCTTCAGTCTTGCGTGGCAATATCCGCAAATTGTGCATCAACAAATTGCGCCAAAATTTTAGGATCAATGCCAACTGAGCGACCCACTTTACCGGCGGAAACAATGATCGTTGCCTGGCCCTCAGCCTCTTGACTGATAAAAATAGGATACTTATGCCGTTCGTGAATGCCGATGGGTGTGTTAGCACCATGCTCGTAACCTGTGGTTTTCATGAGATCCTTCAGCGGCACCATGCCCACTTTGCGGTTACCAGAGACCTTGCTTAGTTTTTTATAATCAACATGCCGATCGAGCGGCACGACGCCGACCACCGGACCAGTTTTGTTGCCCGTCAAGACCAGCGTTTTATAAATCTGATGTTCTGGTACATCCAGATGGTCAACTGTTAGCTGAGCAACATCGCCCACCTCTTCAGTCGGAAATTCGTAAGGCACATAAGCGATCCCCGCTTTGTCCAACATTTTTTCGACCAAGGTCTTTTCAACCTTATTGTGATGTTTAGCCATCGCGATCCCCCCTAAACGCGATCACAGTCGCAGCAATCTGCGTGTAAGAACCTCGAGTGCGATGGGCCCAAACCCGGTCATCACGCCTGAGGCTACTTACACGCCGGTTTCTATGCGCGACTGCTCACGCTCTTGCTTAAATGCGCCACCTTGCGTAGCCAACCTACATGCATGTAAGGACCTTGGTGGCAATGGTCAAAAGACGGCCATCACGCCCAAGGCCGCTTACACGCCAGCCGCTAACCGCACTGGCTCACGCTCTGTCTTACGTTAATCCCGATGCCACTTAAAATACTAGGGCATTTTGACTGAAAATACCACTATCATGCGCCAGTGTATGACATCAGCGTGAACATGTCATAGTCTTTGATCTTGTCGCGGCCGTGCAAGTCGCTTAGCTCAATCAAAAAGGCGGTGCCGACAACGATGCCGCCAAGCTGTTCGACCAAGCGAATCGTAGCAGCAATCGTGCCGCCAGTGGCCAACAGATCGTCGCAAACTAGGACACGTTGGCCAGGTTTAATCGCATCCTTATGCAAGTATAAGGTGGCTTCGCCATATTCAAGATCGTAGCTGGCTTTAACGGTTGGCCGTGGCAACTTCCCTTTTTTCCGCGCCGGAGCAAAGCCAATACCCAGCTTGTACGCCACTGGACAGCCAACAATGAATCCGCGTGCTTCTGGGCCGACGATCATTTCAACGCCTTTGTCCTGTGCATAAGCAGCAATTTCATCTGTCGCTGCAGCATAGGCTTTGCCATCTGCCATCAAAGGTGAAATATCACGAAAAATAATCCCTGGTTCAGGGTAATCCTGCACACTGGCAATGTAATCTTTAAAGTTGATGGTCATGATTCTACCTCACTGTCTGAATGCTCCGTCAGCAACATGGTTTCAAGCTGAGCGCGCGGCATGGTCTGTAACTGTTGCGCCAGATCTAGAAAGGCTGTGCGCGCTGCATAAGCCTTCGCCGTTTGCAGCGGCTTTTTCGCCGGGGCTGTGACTGGAGAAATAAAAGCACCCTCTATTGTAACAAAATCGAGTTCAAAAAACACCTGAACCGCTAAGATCACTTGATGGACGGTTAAATGGACCGCCTTAGCAATCGCTGGAATGTGATGCTTGTCGAACCCAGGATGGGCCTTCAGAAAACGCAACACGGCCCCAAATTCTGCCCGCGTCGGTATAGCAACCAAGCGGCTTGGTGCGCCGTAAAACATGACGGCAACAGGTGGCTGCACATACTGCATCACCTGATGCAACGCGGCAGCATCTTTTGGCAAGTCGACTAAAACTGCATTCGCTAAAGGCGCTTGAACCTGAGCAGCGATGGTCGTTGGCCCACCAAAGGAAAATTGCCGCTCAAACTGTTGCTTTACTTTCGCATCAAAAAACACATACGTGCGGCTGGCTTTGAACTGGCCGCCGTCAATCGTTGGCATTCGCCAGTCAATGACTTGCGGCTGTTTGACTTCATAGTCTTTCAACATGAGTTGTAGACTGGTATGACCTTGCCAAGTGTTTTGATCCAGCTGAACTGCCAATTTAACGGCCTGTGCCGTTGCCAGTGTTTCCGCAGCATCACCATAGCCAAAACCAATCACATTGATGCCTTGGTCAATTTGAAAACGCAGGTGATTGTTTTCTTTACCAATCTGTTTCACATTTTGGATAACTTGCGGGCGTACTGAGAAAACCGGTTCGGGATTGCCTTGACCAAACGGTGCTAACTGACGGATCAATTGATAGTGATCAAATGTCAAATCAGCATCTTCCAGCCTCGTTGAGATAGGCAGCGTTGGTTTCGGAACAGTTTTCAGCATTGTTGCCGCAGCCGCCTCCATCTGCGCATGAATCGATGGTAAATCCGTTGTTTTAGCTGTGAGACCGACTGCCATATGATGGCCACCAAAATGGACCATGTGTTCCTTTGCTGGCTCTAAAGCTTTGAAAAGATGATAAGCCTCGATCGAGCGACCTGAGCCTTTGGCAGTTTCGCCATCATCTGCAATGTTCATAATTAACGTTGGCTTGCCTGTTGCTTCGACAACCTTGCTGGCCACAATCCCGACAACCCCTTCATGCCAACCTTTACTGGCCAGCAATAATGTTTTGGCCGCTTGGTTTTCCGGCGCCTGTGCCATCGTCAAAGCTTCCTGAGCGATCTTTGCAACTAATCCTTGTCGTTCCTGGTTTAGCTTGCCGACTTGTTCGGCCAACTCAGCCGCTACGTCATCCTCAAATGTCGTCAGTAACGTTACGCCAGGATTCGCGTCGCCCATCCGCCCAAGTGCATTCAACCGCGGTCCGATGACAAAACCGACCGTTGTTTCATTCACGGTTTCCGGGGCAACACCGGCTTCCTTTAAAATAGCCGCAAGCCCGACCCGTGGCTGAGTCTGGATCATTTTTAAGCCTAATTGCGCAATCACGCGATTTTCATCGGTTAAGCTGACCAGATCAGCAATGGTACCCAAAGCTGCCAAGTCAACGCTTTCTAACGGTGGTTCGCCTAATAAGGCCGTTGCAACCTTAAAGGCAACGCCAGCCCCAGAAAGATCACCGAACGGATAATCGCCATCTGGATGCCGTGGATGAACAACGGCCACCGCATGCGGCAACTTTGCTGGCAACTCGTGATGATCGGTCACCACCACATCCATGCCTGCAGCCTGTGCCGGATTGATGACTGCGGCACCAGCAACACCGTTATCAACGGTGATTACCAACTGTGTGCCAGTTTTTTGCAAATAAGCATAAACTTCGGCATTCGGCCCATAACCATCGGTGAAGCGATCAGGAATAAACACATCCGGATCGGCGCCCAGACTTTGCAAGGTCTCAAGCATGATGGCACTGCTGGTCAACCCATCAACATCGTAATCGCCATAAATCGTGATTTTTTCATTTTGCTCAATTGCCTTCAAAATCCGGGCAACGGCTTTATCCATGTCATGCAAGGCGAATGGATCATGCAATCGACTAGTGTCTGGGTGCACGAACGCATCATAATCTGCCTGATCATTAATCCCGCGTTGCAGCAACAAGGTCGCTAAAAATGGTGGGACACCCAATGTCTCGCTAAGCGCGTGTGCATCAGCTGCTGCAGGTTGTGGGGCGAGTTGCCATTGATACTGCGTCATATCGTCTCGTTCCTTTCTAACCGATCCAGTATACCAGAGAAAGCTTGGTGAATTAACCGGTATGCCTAAGTTATCTTTGGCAGATGCTGACTGACAGGACACAAACAGAATGCGTGTCGGCATGACATGTTATTGTGTCGGACATTCAATGCAAGCCATCCGTGCGACTCATTGAAAACGTGATATAATTAAATTGTGAATAAGCCCAACTCCAGTCAGCGACTTAAGATGTGTGATCAGCTTAAGTTGGTCATGCGATAAGGAGGAAGCACCATGGCAAAATCTCAAGACCAATTCAATGAAAAGGTCGGTAAAGAAATTAACGTTTCTGACGAGGCCGTCGATAAAGCAGCTGCCCAAATCGAGAAAGTCGGTTACGTCACTGAAAAGGACGTTCCGGAAATGATCGATCGCGATTACACTCGGGCATTGTCCAAGAAGGTTTCGGCAAAACTTCACAAAGACAATGACGATGATTACTTCTACGAAGAGCCTTTTGACTATGAAAATGGCCGCATTGCAAATATCATGTGGGACATGGATAAAATTAAGACCCGCGAAGAAGCCATGAAAATTTTGGCTGATGAACTTGGCCTTACCGTTCCTAAGATTGTAATGCGTAAAATCGACGAACAGGTCTTCTAGTCTGGAGGAGTTTCACAGCTTCAGTTTCTGCAGCTGTGGACGCGGTTCAACTTTAATAAAACAACCGGTATCCTTTGCGGAGCCGGTTTTTTTGTGAGCGCGAACAAACCACACTTAAAAAACGGCGCGTAAGTGGTCTTAAGGCAAACGGTCAAAACCGTGGCCTTAATTTTCACATGTAAGCCTTCTGCAATTGCGAGCACGTTATGGCGATAATCGGCAACATCAGGATAGCAGCTAGTGACAGGGATTTTTCAAACACATCATCATGCAACCGCCAGCTTATTGTGTGATAATGATGATAAAGAAAGGATGTGAATGCCATGGCTGACCAACAGGAATTAGATGATTTTTTTGCCCACGCCAAGGCTGCTCTAGATTTGCACGCTGACACCTATGAAGATGCTTACCAACTCGGCGGTGCAAAATTTGCTGATAAACTCGCTGCATTGGTTAAAACCGGCAAGAAAACCGCAACTTCAAGCGGCTTTGAGCTGTATACTATTGAACAGGATCCGCTACCCAACGCCGGCGTCTATAATATTATCTTGAATCGGGCGGATAAGCCTGTTGCCTTGACTTTCACGGACAATGTTTTTGTAACGCCATTTATGAAAGTGACTGCCGATATTGCTAAACGCGAAGGAGAAGACGATCAATCCTTAGCTAGTTGGCGTGAAGTCCATCAAGCCTTTTTCAGTCAGGAATATCAAGCGAATGGCATTCAATTTGATCCAGAATCATCCATGGTCGTGGTCGAGGAATTTCATACTGTGTACCCAGTCGTTCAAACGAGGTGAAAGCAATGAATCTCAAGCATCGTACAGCGATCACAGAAAAGAAAGTCACGCAAAAGCTCGATGACATCCCCCATCCCACACTTGATGCCACACTCTACTTACTCGTTTTCAGCATCACTGCTATCGGCGGCCTAGTTTCCTATGGCGCCTATCAGCTCTTTAAACCGGAGCGAAAGTTAGCCCACAAAGCAAAAACACTCGTTGATGAACATGAAGATGACCACCAACACAAGGCATAAAAAAAGCAGGTCACAACGGCCTGCTTTTTGCTTGTTTTGAAGAAGATGTGGGCAAATCACCAAGGTCTTTGTTTCTATGAAAACAGAACTGCCTATTTACCTTGGCTTTCTTCATCATTCATCTTCAGAATACTCATAAACGCTTCTTGTGGAACTTCCACAGACCCCACTGATTTCATTCGCTTCTTACCAGCCTTTTGCTTCTCTAAAAGCTTCCGTTTCCGCGTGATGTCGCCGCCATAACATTTTGCAAGAACGTTTTTACGGTAAGCCTTCACAGTGCTTCTGGCAATGACTTTATTGCCAATCGCAGCCTGAATCGGAATTTCAAACTGTTGACGCGGTATCGTGGTTTTCAGACGCGCAACAATGGCCTTGCCGCGTTCGTAAGCAAAGTCCTTGTGCACGATGGTACTGAGCGCATCGACAGGATCGCCATTGAGCAAGATGTCCATCTTAACCAGATCACTTTGGCGATAGCCGGTGATTTCATAGTCCAGACTGGCGTATCCCTTCGTGCTGCTCTTGAGATCATCGAAGAAGTCGTAAATGATTTCTGAAAGCGGCAAGTTGTAAATCACATTCACCCGATACTTGTCTAAATAATCCATCGTCACAAACTCGCCGCGCTTACGTTGCGATAACTCCATGACTGGCCCGACATAATCATTAGGCACCATGATTGAGGCTTTGACATACGGTTCGCGAATTTCTTTGATTTCGCTAACTTCTGGCATGTCAGCTGGGTTGTCGATCGTTTTTTCAGTGCCATCGGTCATGATGATTTCATAATCCACACTTGGCGCGGTCATGATCAAGTCAAGGTCGTAATCGCGTTCTAGTCGCTCTTGGACGACATCCATATGCAGCAAACCTAAGAACCCGCATCGGAAGCCAAAACCAAGCGCCTGCGAAGTTTCTGGTTCAAATTCCAAAGCCGCATCGTTCAACTGCAGCTTTTCGAGCGCCTCGCGCAAATCGTTAAACTTGGCATTATCAACTGGGAAAAGGCCTGAATACACCATTGGCGTGATTTTGCGATAGCCTTTCAGCGGCTTTTCTGCTGGCCGATCCGCTAAGGTCACCGTATCACCCACACGAGTATCCTGAATGGTTTTGATCGCGGCTGTGATATAGCCAACATCTCCGACCATCAGAAAATCACGTTTGACCGCTTTAGGCGACATCACGCCGACTTCGGTCACTTGAAATTGCTTGCCATTGCTCATCAGCTGAATGGTGTCGCCGACTTTAACTTGGCCTTCCTTGACGCGCACATCAAGCACAACGCCACGGTAATCGTCATAAACCGAGTCAAAAATCAGTGCTTGTAATGGCGCATTCAAATCGCCAGATGGTGCTGGCACATCGGTCACAATCCGCTCAAGAATTTCAGGCACGCCTAGGCCGGTTTTACCACTGGCCAAAATAGCATCGGAGGCATCCAGCCCGATCATCTCTTCAATTTCCTCTTTAACGACATCTGGCTGGGCACTCGGTAAATCAACCTTGTTAATGACCGGGATGATTTCAAGGTCATCATCGATCGCTAAATAGACGTTGGCTAATGTCTGGGCTTCGACGCCTTGGGTGGCATCCACGACCAGCAAGGCCCCTTCACAGGCCGCCAGACTGCGGCTGACTTCATAGCTGAAGTCAACATGTCCCGGTGTGTCAATTAGATGAAAAATATAAGTTTCGCCATTTTTAGCTTTGTAATGCAGTTCAACCGCATTTAGTTTAATGGTAATGCCACGTTCACGTTCAAGTGCCATATCGTCTAGCACCTGCGCCTGCATATCACGTTTGGCAATGGTATCGGTCAACTCCAAAATACGATCAGCAAGGGTCGACTTCCCGTGATCAATGTGGGCGATGATCGAAAAATTGCGGATATGCTTTTGGCGGTCCAGCATTTCTTCTTGATTCATGTTTAGTAGTGCCTACTTTCTAAGCGAATGTGATATGAGTTCTATTATAGCAGAGCTTGACGCTGCTCGGTAGAAACGGCAGTAGCGCGTGAACAAGCCAAGATAGAAATCGGAACCATAAGCAGCCTTCTCAGCCGAATAATGTTGGCATGACACTCAAATGCCATCGAAGACAAAGAAATCGGACGGCTCGTTTGCCTTATAGTGGGCTATCTCGCTTCGGCGAACATCTTGCCAAACAGTTTCGTGGTGCTTCATCCCAAGCTGATGATAAAGCGTCAGCGTTTGGTCAAATAAGGTAGCTGCTTCAGATTCTGCACCTTCGAACAACTTAAGCCAGCCCGCCATAAATGGCAGGAAAATTGAGATGTCAGCTAACTCAGCTTTTTTCGCTTCTCTTTGAGCCAAGTTTAGACATTGAGCTGCCTCTGCAAAATGTGTTTGGGTAATGTAGGCTGTGGTAGCGGTGAAATAGACATAAAACAGCTCGCGTTGATAACCCGGAATGGCGGCCAAAAGAGCCGACTTGCGTTTAACATTGTCGATGAATTGACGGTTGACTGCCAAAGGAAAAAGCCGCGCACTTTGCTTAAACAAGCGCATTTCATGCAACCCCCATTGATCAACATTTTGTAAATAATAGGCAATCCCTGACAAGTACGGGGGATGTCCGAAATGCGCATAGCCATGGCGAATTTGCAAAAAATGATCCAGTTGAAGACTGTAACGTTTTTCATTTTGACGCTCAAGCATGGTTAAGCGCTGGTCAATGGCCTCATGATCATAAGGATGCGACAGTCGATCATAGCTGTAGCGAATAAGGTTCAAGTAAGCTTCAATTTGCTGTTCAGAGACCGACTTGGCGGTGCCGGTTCGGATTACTTGGAACTCATCAAAACTGACAGCAATGCGGTCTAGCAAATGAATAAACCGCTCAGTCGAAATATGCAGCTGATCATGCTCAAACTGTGAGATCAACGAAATAGAATTAACGTCATCCGCCACTTGTTTTAGCGTTAATCCTTTACTGCGTCGCAAACTTCGAAAAGTCGCACCATACTGCATATGACATCACCGCCTCAACTTTTTAGCATACTGAAATTATAGCACCGACACATGTCATCCTCGGTACCTTATTCATTAAGAGGTGATCCCGATGACATTTTTTCAGGAATTATTACGGCTTAAATGGCGGCTGGTGACCTATATTGGCCTATACGGATTGATGACCAGTGCCTTAACTGCGACAGCCATATTGAGCGGGAATGCGATGACAGCACTCACGCATTTTCATCGCACCATGTTTATTGAGGCGGCACTTTTGCTGGTTATGGTGACAATCACCCAGCTTGCCTTAGCAACGTTGACCAATATTGACCAATTCGTCCTCCAGCGCCATCTCAACAACAATATTCGCCGTCAACTCGTCGCCAATATCGCTAAAATGTCCTATCTGACTTATCATCGTCGCACGGATGCCGTTTATACTTCGTGGCTCACCAACGATATGAACACGATCAATCAGCAGGGACTGCGATATTTTTCTTACATGATTCAAGCTATCTGGCAGGTTCTGCTTAGTGCGATCGTCTTGGTGAATTATCAAATTAGTTTTTTACCGACTGTTACATTGGCAGCTACTGCCCTGTTGATAGTACCGCTGCTCTATCGCAAACGACTGGCCCGGGCCGCTGCCGAATTTAGCCATCAAAACGAGCGGTTGAACAAGAAAATCAGCGATGTTTTGGCAGGATTCGACACCTTGTTGATGGCTAATCGCCAAACGTTGCTGATAAACCGAATCACTCACGCTTCTGATGAAACCGGTCAGGCAAATCTTCACTATATGCAATTTGACATGTTCACGCAATTTCTCATTAACCTAGTCAATTTGGCAAGCCAACTGGCGCTTTTGATCCAGGCAGGTCTATTGGCTTACCAACACCAACTGGCAGTTGGTGCCGTCGTAACAATTTACAGTCTTGGCGGTTCAACCTTCAGTGGCTTAACGTTGCTGAGCTTCTCCTTAACGACCCTCAAGTCAGTCAAGCCGATTTTTAAAAAGTTTGGGGCGGCTGCAATTACCTTACCGAGTACTGGACAAAAGATCGGGCCACTAGCGCACGCTTTGAAGATCAAGCAGCTTGATTTTACTTATGGCAATTGCCGTGAACCAATCCTCCGGCAACTTAATCTCACTATTTCCGCATTAACAAAAATAGCCGTTGTCGGTGCCTCTGGTCGTGGTAAAACGACCTTAGTCAAACTATTGACCGGTTTGTTGCAGCCAACTCACGGCGGTATTTATTGGGATCAGATGCCTTATCCCGAGATTGATGGTGGTTCTTTACGCAATCAAATTACTTACATTGATCAATCACCATACCTTTTTAATGCAAGCATCCGGTTCAATATCACATTAGGCGATCCTTTTACTGATCGCCAGCTCAATCAAGTCTTAACGCTGTGTCAGTTAACGACCTTCGTCGCAAATCAGCCACACGGCCTGGAGACCATCCTCAGTCAGAATGGTAGCAATATTTCTGGCGGTCAAAAACAACGACTGGTTTTAGCCCGCGGCTTGATTCGCAACCGGCGTTTGGTTATCACAGATGAAATCACAGCTGCCTTGGACGAACCCACGGCCATCAAAATTGAGCAACTGCTCGTCACATTGCCAAATATCACTTTGATCATGATCACACATCATCTGCATTCACAAATCGCTAAACAAGTGGATCGGATCATCAAACTGTGATGATGGCTTGTCTCCACCAAATAATCTAAGATTAGTTCCTGTAAAGGATGTCGGTTTCCAACTCCTTACCGGATTTTTCTTTTCTCCCGTTACACTGTAAAATTGGGATATTATTCACAACCAGCAAAAAGGCCAACAATTTCCAAAGCGGAATTGTTAGCCTTTTTCTCATGGATAATTTTTATTGGGATTTAAAGATCCCAGTGCCAAGGCGGAGCAATCGTAGGCCAGATGGGGCTCAGCCGTGCAAACAACACAGCGACCGGGCTTTGTCGCTGATGTTGTTAGGCGACTTCGAGACCGGTTTTTGGGCTCGAAGCGCCGTCACCGCTCTAGCTTCGCGTCGCCACCCCATCTGGCCGGAGATTGCGGAGTTTGGCACGGCAAGAAAGTCTTTGCCTAGCACCGCACCCTATTTGCTTACTTACCGCCTTTAAAAGCTTCCTTAACCCGATCGAACAGCGTGCCATTGTGCGGGGTGACATCCTCGCCACTAGCGGCTGCGAACTGCATTAAGGCTGACTTTTGCTTCTCATTCAAATGCTTTGGCGTCTGCACTTCAACGGTGACAATCTGATCACCAGTACCATTGCCTCGTAAGCGTGGTGCCCCTTTGCCGCGAAGTCTGAACTTCGTCTGGCTTTGGGTGCCAGCAGGAATTTTCAATTCAACTGCACCATGAACGGTGTCGACTTTGATCTCGTCACCTAAAGCTGCCTGAGCAAAACTCAACGGAATGGTCAGATAGATTTCTGAACCGTCACGTTGATACTTTTTGCTTGGTGCGACTCGGAAAACAATATAGAGATCACCATAAGGGCCGCCGTTGGTTCCAGCTTCACCAGCCTGCTGTAGTCGCATTTGCTGGCCATCTTCAACACCAGCCGGTACTTTCACATCGATGGTGTGACGTTCCTGTTCGTGGCCAGTGCCATGACAAGTCGGGCACTTTTCCTTGATTTCCTGACCTGTGCCGCCGCAAACATCGCAGACCTGCCGCGTCATCATCGCGCCAAATGCGGTGTTGCGTTGAACCTGAATATACCCACTACCGTGACACTTATGACAGGTCACTGGACTGGTACCAGGTTTAGCGCCGCTGCCATTGCAGGTGTGACAAACGGCTTCACGATCATAGGAAATTTTGGTGTCTTTACCAAAAATAGCTTCCTCAAACGTTAGATCCATGCGGTATTGCAAATCGGCCCCTTGGCGCGGTGCGGATGGATTAGCTTGCGCACCACCGCCGGCACCGCCAAAGAATTGACTGAAGATATCGTCAAATCCGCCAAAACCGCCTTGTCCGCCGCCAAAGTCACTAAATCCGCCTTGACCAGCACCAGCGCCGCCAAACCCTTGCGGACCGTCAGCAGAACCATACTGGTCATAGGCCGCCCGTTTTTGGGGATCAGACAAAACCTGATAGGCTTCATTAATGTCTTTGAACTTCTGCTCAGCCCCTGGTGCATGGTTGAGATCCGGATGGTATTTCTTCGAAAGCTTGCGGAACGCTTTACGAATGGTGTCATCATCGGCATCTCGGCTTACACCGAGTGTCTCATAATAATCTTTCTGATCCGCCATAGTTCCTCCTCGATTCAGATCATGACTGAAAATGCCTGTTCAGCATAGCATAATTCAAACAAAAAGCCAAAACCGCGCCGCGGCTTCGGCTTCTTGCTCATGATACAACATGTTACTTCTTATCGTCGTCGGAAACATCCTTGTAGTCACCATTAATGGTGTCATCGTCAGACTTTTTATCATCGCTGCCTTGAGCTGCGCCTGCATCAGTTGCTGCACCGCTGGCTGGGCCGCCTTGCGCCTGCTGATTCTTCTGGGCATTTTCGTACAACTTCACGGTCATATCCTGAACCAGTTTGTTCAAGTCATCCCGTTTTTGCTTCATGTCGTCCAAGTTGTTTTCTTGTTGAGCCTTCTTCAAGGCTTCCTGAGCATCCTTGACCTTCTTGATGTCTTCTTCAGGTACCTTACCGTCAACATCTTTCAATGTCTTATCGGTTTGGAAGAGCAGCTGATCGACGTCATTCTTTAAGTCGACTTCTTCTTTACGCTTTTCGTCGGCATCGGCGTTTTCTTCGGCTTCCTTCTTCATCCGTTCAATTTCTTCATCGGACAAACCGCTAGAACTCTTGATGGTGATGTTTTGCGACTTGCCGGTGCCAAGATCCTTCGCAGAAACCTGAACAATGCCGTTCTTATCAATATCGAATTTAACTTCGATCTGAGGTACGCCACGTGGTGCTGGCGGAATATCCGTCAACTCGAAGCGACCAAGTGTCTTATCGTCAGCTGCCATTGGCCGTTCCCCTTGAAGTACGTGGATATCAACGGCTGGTTGACTATCTGCTGCAGTAGAGAAGACTTGACTCTTTGAGGTTGGAATTGTGGTATTACGATCAATCAGTTTGGTGAAGACACCGCCCATGGTTTCAATCCCAAGAGACAGCGGCGTTACATCCAACAGCACAACATCCTTGACATCACCAGAGATGACCCCGCCTTGAATGGCAGCACCAAGCGCAACCGCTTCGTCTGGGTTAATGCTGTGGTCTGGGTCCTTGCCAGTCCACTGTTTAACTGCTTCCTGAACTGCTGGTGTCCGAGTTGAACCACCATTTAAAATAACCTTGTCGATGTCAGCGTTGGTCAACTTGGCATCCTTCAAAGCATTTTCGACTGGGATCTTGGTCTTGGCAACCAGGTCAGCGGTCATTTCGTCAAACTGTGCCCGCGTCAAGGTGCGTTCCAAATGCAACGGGCCATTAGGGCCAGCAGAGATAAATGGCAAGCTGATCTGTGTCTGGGTAACCCCGGACAGATCCTTCTTAGCCTTTTCAGCGGCATCCTTCAGCCGTTGCATCGCCATTTTATCCTTGGACAAATCAATGTTGTTGTCTTTCTTAAATTCAGCAACTAGCCAGTCGATGATCTTGTTATCAAAATCATCACCGCCCAAATGGGTATCACCATTGGTCGACAGCACTTCAAAGACCCCGTCGCCTAATTGCAGAATGGAAACATCAAATGTCCCACCGCCAAGGTCATAAACCAGAATCTTTTCGTCCTTGTCGCCTTTGTCCAAGCCATAAGCCAAGGCAGAAGCGGTTGGTTCGTTGATAATCCGCTGAACATTCAAACCAGCAATCTTGCCGGCATCCTTGGTGGCCTGCCGTTGGCTATCATTAAAGTAAGCCGGTACGGTGATAACGGCGTCCTTAACTGGTTCGCCAAGATAATCTTCAGAGAACTTCTTGATGTATTGCAAAATCATCGCAGAAATTTCCTGAGGGGTGTATTCCTTATCGCCAACCTTGACTTTGTAGTTAGCTTCACCCATATGGCGCTTAATGGAAACAATCGTGTCTGGGTTAGTGATCGCTTGGCGCTTGGCCACTTCACCGACTTGGATTTCACCATCTTTAAATGCAACAACAGATGGCGTGGTCCGATTGCCTTCAGGGTTGGTGATAATTTTTGGCTGATTGCCTTCCAGAACCGCAACAGCTGAGTTGGTAGTCCCTAAATCAATACCAATAACTTTACTCATAGTTTATACCTTCTTTATTTTCAGATTAATTATTTTGCAACGACAACCATAGCAGGACGCAACACGCGATCCTTGAGGTAATACCCCTTTTGCAATACCTGCGCGACTGTGTCAGCTGGATGTTGATCATCCGCCGCGACCGTTTGAACGGCTTGCTGGGTATTGGGATCGAACTTGTCCCCGGCACCATCAATGGCAGTGATACCGTTTTCCTTCAAAGCGCGTTCCAGATGATCGTAAACCATTTGAACACCCTTCTTCAGGGAAACTGCACTGTCATCTTTGGCCTCGGTTGCAAGCGCCCGTTCGAGATTATCAACAACTGGCAAAATGGCTTTAGCCAACTTTTGCCCATCATATTTCAACAGCTTTTGCTGCTCTTTCTCGAAGCGAGCATTCATATTTTGAATTTCTGCAGCGGCACGCAGGTATTTATCTTCAAAGTCGTCGCGTTCTTGCTTCAACTGCTCGCCGTCATGTTTACTGTTCGAAAGTTGTTCGTTAAGATCCGCGATACTTTCTTGTAAAATATCTTCTTTTAACGAAGTCTCTTTCGTATCAGCAGACTTTTCAGCTTTCTTTGCGGCGTTTGCTGCATGCTTTGCTTTTTGTTCTGCCATGGTATCCTCCTTTAACGCGTTTCCTGACGTAAAAGCCTGTCCATAAGAAACACATGCACAATGCCCAAAAAAGACCATTGCATTTGTGCGCCGATTTCTGAACGTGTCAGTTCACGCTATTCTTTAAACGCATCAGTTGGCTTAAAAACACCAACTGATGCTATTTGCTAACATGATTATTGATCAAAGTTGGCATAGTAGTCTGTCAACCGTTTAGCTAGCTCTTCGCGAAAAACGTCGAGCAAGCCGATCATCTTGGAGTACGGCATTTGCGTCGGTCCCAAGAGGGCGATCATACCGGTACCGTGACCACCAACATCATAACTAGCAGTGATCAAGCTGAGGTTCGCTAGATCAATAGGTTTTAACTCTGGACCCAGTCGCACTTGAACCGGTGTTTGGCGGATCGGGCCGCCCAGCAACTCAGTCAGATCGCCGTGATCCGCATCGATCAACGACATGATCTTTTTCAGCTCGTGAATATCCGAATCGCCAAGGTAATCCATCAAGTTCAACCGCCCACCAACATAAAAACGTTCAGAGGCAGCTGACTTTAAGACATTGCCAAAAATATCAAGGAAGCCGTCTGGGCTGGTCAAATACTGCATTAGCATGGACGGGACATCCGTCCTCAGCCGCTGTGCTACCTGAACCAATGGCAACCCGACCAGCTGATCATTCACAATTCTGATGGCTTTTTCAAGTTCATCGGAAGAAATGGACGGCGGGACGGTGAACACCTGATTTTCGACATTACCATTATTCGTGACCAAAATGGCCATGACTTGATGGTTACCTAGTGGTACGAGTCGGAACCCAGTGAGCTTAATATTGTTGACTTCCGGACCGAGACTAATGGCGGTGTAGCTCGTCAGATTTGATAGAATCTGCGCGCTTTGTGCCACAATTTCGTCCATTTTGCTGTAACGCTGGCCAAGCTCCTGCTTGATCGTTGCCAAATCATGGCGAGAGACGCGCACGGGTTCAACAAGATGATCAAGATAGTAGCGATAGCCTTGTGTCGAAGGAACTCGACCTGAACTGCTATGGGTCTTGGTGATCAGACCGGCATCTTCCAGCGCTGCCATGTCGTTGCGGATCGTCGCAGAACTGACGTGAACCGGCAGCTCTTGCATTAACGTCTTTGAGCCCACCGGCTGGCCACTTTCAGTAAACAACCGGATGATCTCTTTTAAGACGAGCAATTGCCGTTTCGTCAACATTTTCTCACCTCACCTTTAGCACTCGTTTTATATGAGTGCTAATACAATGAATAATATACCAAGCGAGGTTAGCAAAGTCAAGGTACGATTGCTAGATTGTGAACGTTTCTAGTGAAAATTATGGCAAGTGCATTTTAACAACACAGCCGTTTCTTTTAGCACTTAAACAAGCGGCTCATCAATCAAGAAACGTTGAAAAACTTCGTTGCCAAGGAACTTGCCTTTGTTGGTCAGGCGAATGTAGCCATCTTGGCGCACAACCAAACCTTGACTGACCAGTTCCGGCACAGTTTCACCATAAATGGCGTCAACTGTCATGTGGTAGCGATCATAAAACCGCGCTTCACTGACCCCCTGCATCGTCCGCAAGCCTAGAAACATTTCTTCTTCGATCTGTTCTGACTGTGGCACCAAATGATGTTCAAGGACCGGCAAGTGGTCAGCATGTAATGGTGTTAAATACTGCTTAATAGGACCATAGTTGTGGTAGCGATCACGACCAAGATACCCAAACGCACCAGCACCGAAGCCAAAGTACTTGTCATTACGCCAATAAAGCAAGTTATGCTCACACTGGTACCCGTCTTTTGCAAAATTACTAATTTCATATTGATGTCGGCCATGTGCTTCCATGAGATCGATCGCATCTTGATACATATCGGCCTCGACGTCTTGGGTCGGCAAGCGCAACTTGCCCTGTCGCATCAGATTATAGAAGATCGTTTTACGTTCCAAAATTAGGGAATACGTTGAGTAATGCGGCAGATCCAGTGCCAACGCCTTTTGCAAACTGGTCAGAAAGTCATCGCGGCTTTGATCAGGTAGTCGAAAAATCAAATCAATCGAAATATTATCAAACCCGACTTGACGGGCGTTAGCAATGGCAGTGTAAACATCTTTTGCTCGATGTATCCGGCCAATTCGGCGTAATACATCATCATTAAACGATTGCACGCCAATCGACAAACGGTTGACATCATAATCATGTAGCACTTGCAACTTTTCGGTCGTGAGCAAGTCATTGGGGTTGGCTTCAAAAGTAAACTCCCCTTGATCAAAATGTAGGATATCGTGAATACCCTGACACAATGTAGCCAATTGTGTCGGTGTCAGCGTGCTGGGCGTGCCACCACCGACATAAACCGTCTGAATTTTTTCTTCAGGATGTTCGGCCATCACCATCCGCATTTCTTTTAGCAGCATGGCCACATAATCATCAACTGGCTGGCCTTCGATGAAAACTTTGTTGAAATCGCAGTAGTAACAAATATGTTCACAAAATGGTATATGAAGATAAGCACCTGCCATATTAACCCTTCTTTGCGGCAAAATAGTCTCGGACGGCAGTTTCATCTTTTTTCAATTGATCAATCAGGGCATCAGCACCAGCAAATTTCACTTCACCGCGTAAATAGTGATACCAGCGAACTTGAACGTTTTCGCCATAAATCATTTGATCAAAATCAAGTAAATTAATCTCAAGTGTCACGTCTCGATCGTCGCCAAACGTGACATTACGGCCAATGGAGGCCATGCCTAAATACCAAGTGGTGCCAACTTTGACCTTCACTGCATAAATACCAATGCCTGGTAATCGCTGTTGGCCAAGTGTCTCCAAATTGATTGTTGGGAAGCCAAGCAAACGGCCACGCGCCTCACCATGAACCACCTTACCAGCAGTTGTATAGGTATAACCCAGAAAATCATTGGCCGTATCAATATCACTGGAATCAAGTGCATGCCGGATTCGGGTTGAACTGACCTTTTGACCATCCTCAGCGAGTTCGGGCACGCTGATGACATCAAACCGGCCACGAGCATATTTTGGCAATAAAGCCATAGATGCAACATCCCGCTTGCCATAAGTATAGTCAAAACCTGCAACTACCGTATCCGCCTTCAGACCGACCAAATACTGATCGACAAAAGCTTGCGGCGTCAGCGCAGCGAAGTCTGGGGTAAAGTGAACCACATACAAATAGTCCACGCCCAGTGACTGCATAATTTTGATTTTCTCTTCACGAGTGGATAAATACCGAATATCGGTTTCGGAAACCCCACGATAAACGACGGCTGGATGAATATTGAACGTCATCACCGCCAACGGTATCTTTTTTGCTAAAGCGATCTTCTTGCCGGTTTTAATCACCGCTTGATGGCCGCGATGGACGCCGTCAAAGAAGCCCAAGGTCAAGACGATGGGCTGTGGCGGGGCCGCGGACACCTGCAATGGCGGCTGAATATCAATTGTTTTCATAAATTTTCACACATTCTTTTCATTAGCTAAAAACATTAAATCTGGCCGATACTGATCGTCTTCTCGGCGATAGATAGCCTTAAGAACGCCTGCAAAATGCAGACGAACGCGCGGAGTCTGCTGATCGAGCGATAAAAAGCGGCCATGACTGATTGCCTCAAATTGTTCTACGGTCAAATCAACTTGAGGCAGATCGGCAAAAGCAATATCAATCGGTTGAATCACATCGGCTAAAGTACCTGCCGCGGCATGAGCCTTCAATTGCTCAATGCTAACCGCCTGCTTCAACGTAAACCCGCCGCTTTTTACTCGCGTCAATTGACTCATCACCGCAGCAACTCCCAGCGTTTTGCCAACATCCACTGCTAGTGTTCTAATGTAAGTTCCTTTAGAAACATGGACCTCAAACCGAAACCGCTGGGTGCCATCAGTGGCTGAAAAAACCGGTTCATCGGTACGTGTAAACTGTGACACCGTGGCCTGTCGTCCTGGCCGCTTCACAGTTTCACCGGCGCGCGCATATTCGTAAAGCCGGCGACCGTTGACTTTGACCGCCGAAAACATCGGCGGAATCTGTGTGATGTTTCCTGTCCACGCAGTCAATGCAGCATCCAACTGATCAGCTGTAAACGGCTGCGTTAAAGGCGTTTTATCAACAACTTCCCCATCCAAATCCTCGGTTGTCGTCGCAAAACCTAACGTGATTTCTCCGGTGTAGACTTTCCCACTGGCCATTAATTGCGGCACCGCTTTAGTGCCTGCACCAATCGCCAGCGGCAGCACGCCGTCCACATTAGGATCAAGGGTGCCGGAATGGCCAATTTTTTTGATACCAAGAATCTTGCGGGCATGATACACCGCATCAGCACTGGTCATGCCAGTGGGTTTATATAACGGCAAAATCCCGTTCATAGCAGTTCCTTTCATGGTTTTGATTTTTTATACATACTATGATGATGTTTTTCATGCTCGACATGTCGCCAGCCGGCCCAGATGAAAACAAGCACCACTAGGACCGAAAAAAGCCAGTCTGGCGTTTTCACATCAATCATTGGCAGACTGAGACCTAACTTAATGGCAATGAGACCTACAAGAATATAAGCTGCGGTTTCAAGTTCCGGAACACGATCAATAAAGGTGGTGATGACCTGCGCCACCAGCCGCATAGCAAAGATACCGAGACAACCGCCAATCAAAACAATCACCGGATTGCTGGACACTGCCAAGGCCGCCAAAATTGAATCAACCGAAAATACGATATCGAGACTCTCAATTTGAATGACTGTCCCCCAAAGCCCGTGAGGTCGTTTCCCATGCGTCCCTCTCTGATTTTTTGGATGGCGCACTTCATAAAAATAACTCGCACTCATCCAGACAAGATACGCCGCACCAATCGCTTTGATCGGCCAGAATTGCAATAAGTAAGTACCTAGTCCGATAGCAATGAAGCGGAATATGTATGCACCACCCATACCGTACATCAGAGCTTTTTTTCGTTCTGATTCGACCTTGAGCTGCTCGGTTTGTGCAGCGAGCACGACAGCGTTGTCGACTGATAGCATGCATTCTAGCAAGATCAAGCTGAAAATGGTCACGAGGCCGCTAACAGAAAATGCCAGTTGCCAATTATGCGCTGAGAAGAATGGTCCGTATAAGGCACCTAGTAACTTGATCGTGATCCTTCCTTTCTCAATGATTATTATTATACCGTGCAAGCTTGAAAACCTAAAGCTGTTGGGCGGTAAAGTCTGAAGGTTTGAATTGATGGTTCTATTACGGTTTAGATTCAAAAGATTGTCTAGGGGATATGAGGTAAGAACCACAAATCTATTTTTGCACCGCGACTTTGGACTGTCTCTGTAAGGCTCCTTGAACACCGCAGCTACGAGCCGGCTCCGCGGCGATTCGGGGTGGCGACCGCGAAGATAGAGTGGTGGGCACGACTTCAAGCCTGCAAAAACCGCGGTCTTGGAACTCGGCCTTGGTCTAAGCGGAGAAAACCACTCCGCTAAGACCAATGTCACCACTGAGCCCATCGCCGCTCCGCCGGCTCTCCGCATTCGATTTCAAAATTCAAACCGGATACACAATCCTCCTATTGCTGACACAGTATCAGTTATCGATTATAAAAAAAGACCTGACCACTAGCAGCAGTCAGATCCTTCTTTTAAGTGGTGCTTATTCAAGATTCTTCCGTCGTACTTCATTGATCAGTTGATCAATGCGTGCGCCGTATTGAACGGATTTGTCTTGGGCAAACTCGATTTCCGGAACTTTAAATAACCGGATACGCTGCCCGACTTCGCGGCGAATGAGTCCACTGGCCTTGTCCAGACCGGTTTGGGCTGCTTCGACTTTGTCAGGCGCATCATCGAGAATGCTGTAGAAAATGGTGGCATGTTGCAGATCACCGGTCAGTTTGACTCCGGTAATCGTCACGCCTTTAACCCGCGGATCGTTGACATCTTTCAACAAGATATCGTCAACTTCACGTTGGATCTGAGTCTCAACTCGACCGATACGATGTTTCATATCTGCCTACCTCCTTCAAAACAGTCGGTATCATTAAATCCTGAGATACGTTTGGGTTAGTTACTTCACTGGAACCTGTTCCATTGTGAAGGCTTCAATTTGATCATCGACTTTAATGTCGTTGTAGTTCTCAATGGTCAGGCCAAGTTCAAAGCCTTGACGGACTTCCTTGACATCGTCTTTAAAGCGACGCAGGGAGCCGAGTTTACCTTCGTACTTGACGATGCCATCGCGAACGAGACGGACACCAGCGTCGCGGGTAATATAGCCGGAATCGACATAACCACCGACAACGGTACCAACCTTAGAAACCGGAATTGTTTCGCGAACAGTCACTGTTCCGATCACCTTTTCTTCATAGGTTGGTTCCAGCATCCCCTTCATCGCAGCTTCGACTTCTTCGATCGCCTTGTAAATGACACTATGCAACCGAATATCAACATCGTCTTGTTCTGCTTGGGCTTTTGCCAGCGCAGTTGGGCGAACGTTAAAGCCAATGATGATCGCGTTACTTGCAGCTGCAAGGGTAACGTCACTTTCGTTAATCGCGCCAACGGCCTGATGAATAATATTCACCCGAACACCCTTAACTTCGATTTTCTCAAGACTGCCAGCCAAGGCTTCAACTGAGCCTTGCACATCGGCCTTGATGATGACGTCAACTTCTTTCAGCTGACCTTCCTTCATTGTTTCAAAAAGATTATCTAACGTGACATGGTTGGTGTTCTTACGTTCTTCTTCCTGTGCCCGCTTGGCTCGTTCTTCACCAGCAGCACGCGCGGTGCGTTCATCGGCAAAGACAACAAACTTGTCAGCCGATTGTGGCACATCGTTGATACCAGTGATTTCAACAGGCATTGATGGCAAAGCATCTTTGACCCGCCGGCCATGATCATTAGTCATGGCACGGACGCGGCCGAAAGTATTCCCGACAACGATTGGATCACCTGTATGCAGCGTACCTTGTTGAACCAGTACGGTAGCAACAGGACCCTTACCCTTATCCAAACGTGCTTCGATCACAGTACCAACCGCTTTTTGATCAGGGTTAGCTTTGAGTTCGAGCACATCGGCTTCAAGTAAAATCATTTCCAACAATTCATCGATGTTCTTGCCAAATTTAGCTGAGATTTTGACGAAAATCGTGTCGCCGCCCCAGTCTTCAGGAATCAACCCATATTCCGTCAATTGTTCCATGACGTGGTCTGGGTTAGCGCCTGGCTTATCGATCTTGTTAACTGCAACGATGATCGGTGCCTTGGCTGCCTGCGCATGATGAATCGCTTCAATCGTCTGCGGCATCACACCATCATCAGCGGCAACCACCAGCACAACAATGTCGGTGATGTCCGCACCACGCGCCCGCATGTTAGTGAAGGCCGCATGCCCAGGTGTATCCAAGAACGTAATTAACCGATCACGCAGTTTAACTTGATAAGCACCGATATGCTGGGTAATCCCACCGGCTTCGCCTTCAGTCACATGTGTGTGACGCAGCTTATCGAGCAAGGTTGTCTTCCCATGATCAACGTGACCCATGATAGTAACAACTGGCGGCCGTGGCTGTAAGTTGTCTTGGTTCTTGTTTTCTTCTTCGAACACTTTGTCCAAGTCGGAAATATCTTCGTGAACCTTTTCTTGGGCGTCAATCCCGTAATCGGTAGCCAACAATTCGATGGTATCTTTGTCAAGGCTTTGGTTTTGGTTAACCATCACACCCAACATGAAGAGCTTCTTAATCAATTCAGCTGGTTCGCGATGCAAAATCTTACCAAGATCCTGCGCATTCATCCCAACTTCATAAATCAGTGTTTCTGGTAATGGCCGCTCTTTACGCTGCGGCATTTCCTTCTTCGGTGCGCTTTGTTGACGGCGCTTGTTCTTCTTGTTGCGCCGGTTGTTGCGGTTAAACCCGTTACGATTCCCATAACTGTTGCTGCGGCCAAAATTACTGTTCCCGCCGCCACGCCGGCTATTGCGATTGTCTTGGCTGCCGGCACTTGCCGGTTTTGGTGCTGCCGCCGCTGGAACTGGAGCCGGTTTCGTAAAGCGTTGATTGGTTGTTGCAGCTGGCTGCTCAGTGCGCGGCCGTTCCGTCCGAGGTTGCTCAGAACGTTTACTCGCTGCATTTGCCGGTTTGACCGCTTCCTGACGTTTTGGCTGCTGACGTTCAGACGCTGGTTTAACAAACTTGCCACCGTTGCCTGCCACAGGACGGGGATTGCCATTAGCTGCCGTGGGACGGCCAGCACGCGGCATTGGCCCTGTGACGCGCTGGTTATCGAACCGACGATTGCGGTCATTACGGTTACGTTCGTTAGACCGATTATTGTTACCGGAACGATTAGCATTGTTCGCAGAACGGTTGTTATTATTATTGTTTGAGCGATTTGAATTCCGGCCATTAGCCGTATTGTTAGCGCTGGCTGTATTGCCGCCACGATTGTGATTCGTGTTGGTATGCGCCGTTTGTGTGCTGCGTGGTCGCAAAATTGTTGACTTGCTCAAGATGATTTTGCCGTCAGAGGTCTTATTTGACCGCGCCGGCTTGTTTTCTTGCTTAGCAACAGGTTTTGCGTTTTTTTGCGAATGCTCAGCAGCATCAGCATGATCGTTTGACTTGGCACTGGCAGCGACTGGCTTCTTAGCAGCCTCTTTGTGTGCCGCTGAACTCGCCTTGGCTGCTTTAGCAGGTGTCTTTGCTGCCTGTGATGACGGTGCTTTGCCAGCTGACTGCTTGCTTAACATACCTTTGATCTTAGCTTCCTGATCTTGATCGATCGAGGACATGTGATTTTTTACTTCGATACCCAAGTTCTTCGCGATATCGATGACGTCTTTATTATCGACGTGCATTTCTTTGGCAAATTCATAAACGCGTTTTTTGCCCATTTCTTCACGCTCCCTGCAATTTAGGTGAGCAGCTGTTGCATCTTCTTAGCGAAGCCCGCATCCACAACGGCAATGATCGAGCGATCACTGCCGATGGCCTGCGATAGTTCCATTTTGGAAAACTCTGTAACCAAAGGAACTTCATAATAGCTGCTTTTATCCGAAAACTTCTTGCGGGTGTTGGCACTAGCATCATTGGCAACATAAACCAATTTAGCTTCACGCGAGCGAATCGCTCCTAAGACCAGATTATCTCCGGTGACTAAGCGACTGGCGCGGCGGGCCAAACCCAATAAATTCAATACGGCTTGTTTTTGCATCGTCACTTGCCGAATAGTTCTTGACGAGCCTTTTGATGATCGACATACGCGAACAGGTCATCATAAAAGGTTGGTTCAATCGTGATTCCAAATGCTGCGTCAATCAGCTTTTTACCCTTTGCTGCTTTCACAGCGGCTGGATCAAGTGCCACATAGGCACCGCGACCAGCAGCTTTGCCGGTAGGATCGATGGCGACAACATTTTCTTTGTTCTTCACGATGCGAACCAGTTCTTTTTTCGGCATCATCTGATTGCTTAGCAAGTCCTTGCGCATTGGAATCTTACGCTTTTTCATGGCTCGCCTCCTTAAGCTTGCGCCGGATGATCGGTTGCACTCGGCGTTACAGGCGCTTGATCAGCTGAATCTGGTGCATCTGCGGCGGTTTTGGCGTCGTCGGCATCATCTGCTGCAGCGGCATCACTGTCAGGCGTTGTCTCAGCGTCAGTTGCTGCATCTGCGTTGTCGTTAGTTTCAGCAGCCGCTTCAGCCTCTGCTTCAGGCAATTCATCATCATCAACGAATTCAACTTCAGATTCAGGCTTGATGTCAATCTTATAGCCGGTCAGCTTGGCAGCAAGTCGCGCATTTTGTCCCTTCTTACCAATTGCCAAGGACAACTGGTAATCCGGCACAATCACAGTAGCGGAACGATCATTGGCCTCATCATTGAATTGAACCGCGATAACCTGAGCCGGATTCAAAGCGTTGGCAATGTAATCCGCTGGGTCTTCCTCCCATTGCACAACATCCATGTTCTCACCTGAAAGCTCGTTAACGACGGCTTGAACGCGCGCACCACGCGGACCAACAGTCGTGCCGACAGCATCAACAGCGTCATTGGTTGATCGCACAGCGATTTTAGTCCGATCGCCTGCTTCACGAGCAATGTTGACAATTTCTACCGTGCCGTCAAAAATTTCTGGCACTTCCTGTTCAAACAACCGCTTAACCAGACCCGGATGTGTTCGACTAACGAAAACTTGCGGACCCTTGCTCGTGTTTTCAACCTTGGTCACATAAACCTTGATGCGATCATGGGCTTCATACTTCTCGTTAGGCATCTGATCTTGACGGCCTAAGACCGCTTCGATTTTACCCAAGTTGACGTAGATGAACCGATTATCTCGGCGTTCAACGACCCCTTGAAGAATCTCATCTTCATACTGTGAATATTCGTCATAAACAATACTGCGCTCAGCTTCACGAACCCGCTGCATAATAACCTGCTTAGCAGTTTGTGCAGCGATGCGCCCGAAGTCTTTTGGTGTGACCTCAAATTTGATTTGGTCACCGATTTCATAAGCCTTGTTAATCGCCAGCGCTTCTTTCAAGCTGACTTCCAGCCGTGAATCGAAAACTTCGTCAGTAACTTCCTTCACCGCATAAATGTGAATGTCACCTTGCTTAGGATCAAATTCGACGTCCACATTTTGCGCTTGGTTGTAATTGCGCTTGTAAGCAGAAACCAAAGCGGCTTCCAAAGCTTCAATCACGACCTCTTTTTTGACACCCTTTTCTTGCTCAAGAGCGTCAAGTGCTTGGATCATTTCCTTTGACATGCTTTTCTTACCTCCACTAGAACTCGATCGCCAACCGCGCTGAAGCGATCAACTGCCGGTCAATGACCTGATCGAACTTGCGGCTCTTATCTTTGACCGTCAATGTCAACTGGTCAGGCAATAGCTCCTTTAAAGTCCCTTCAAAAACCTTCTTGCCGTCCAGTTTCTTGAATAAAGAGACATGGATATAGTCGCCAACTGCTTGTTCATAATCAGTTTCATGTTTCAAGGGCCGTTCTGCACCAGGACTTGAAACCTCAAGGAAATATTGCTGCGGGATTGGATCGGGATCCATGGCATCTAGCTTTTCTGACAAGGCTTCACTGACCATCACACATTCGTCCAGTGTAATGCCGCCTGTCTTGTCAATATACACGCGCAGGTACCACCCGCCGCCTTCCTTCACAAACTCGACATCCGTGAGGTAAAAATGATGGTCGTCCAAAATCGGTTTGACCAAAGCGGTCACGGTTTCAACAACCGATTGCGTACTCAAGCCACCGCCTCCTTTACTTTCTCATTCAAGACTAACACTTCTGACGTCTCCAGATGCGAACATGGTGACGTTCGCCAATAAAAAGAGTGAGCATCGCTGCTCACTCAACGCCAGAACCTTACATTACTATTGATACAATACCATAGATTGTGACTACTTGCAAACTAGCAGACCTTTGTGCTAGTAAGCCTGTAAGCCAATTCATCGCATTTTTTCTAAACATTCATGACAGTTTGCATGAAACCGCATTAAGCCTAGAATAAACCGTCAAATAGCGATAATTGGTTTTCGTCTGGCAAGTCATCCAAGACATGGTTTGTTGTCATATAATCAATCAACGTTTTCGAAACCTTACCACGATTAGCCAGATCTTCCTTGGACAGGAATGGTTTTTCTTCACGAGCGGCCACGATTTGCTTGGCAACGTTATCGCCCAGGCCCGGAACAGCCCGGAATGGTGCCAGAATCGTGTGATCATCCTGAATCAAGAAATTGTGCGAATCCGACTTCGTGACATCAATCATTTTAATCTTAAAGCCGCGTTCGAGACATTCATTGGCGATTTCCAAAACCGTCAACAACTGCTTTTCCTTGGTAGAGGCATCCATGCCCTTATCGGTAATCTCCTTCATGGCCGCTTTGACTGCTTCCTTGCCATGACTCATGGCGGCAAGATCAAAGTCTTCAGCTCGAACCGAGAAATATGCCGTGTAATAGATCAACGGGTAATGGACCTTGAACCAAGCAATTCGTAACGCCATTAAGATATAGGCGGTCGCATGTGCTTTCGGAAACATGTACTTGATCTTTAAGCAGGACTCGATATACCAATCAGGCACGTTCTCGTTTTCACGCATTGCCTTTTGCCAATCATCTGGAATACCGCGACCTTTACGCACATGTTCCATGATGTTAAAGGCCATTGAATCTTCCATGCCCCAGTGAATCAAGTCCATCATAATGTTGTCACGACAACCAATGACTTCTTTAAGCGTGACAATGCCTTGCTTAATCAGTTCTTCAGCGTTACCTAACCAAACATCGGTCCCGTGAGACAAACCGGAAATCTGTAACAGTTCGCTGAAAGTTGTTGGCTTGGTTTCCTCAAGCATTCCGCGAACAAAACGCGTCCCAAATTCCGGAATGCCTAACGTCCCCATTTTCGAGTTAATCTGTTCCGGCGTGACACCCAGACTCTTGGTACCAGAAAAAAGAGCCATGACGCCAGGATCGTCCGTTGGAATTGATTTTGGCTCAACCCCGGACAAATCTTGCAGCATCCGGATCATCGTCGGGTCATCATGCCCCAGCACGTCCATTTTCAAAATATTGTCATGGATGGAATGGAAATCAAAGTGCGTGGTCATCCAGGCAGCATTTTGATCATCAGCTGGGTACTGAATCGGTGTGAAATCATAAATATCCATGTCAGCGGGCACGATCAAAATACCTGCCGGGTGTTGCCCAGTGGTACGTTTAACCCCCGTGTCACCTTGCGCCAGCCGATCAATCTCGGCACCGCGCAGTTGCTGTCCCGTGTCACGTTCATATGCTTTAACATAACCATACGCCGTTTTGTCTGCAACCGTGCCAATGGTCCCAGCACGGAAACTATGATCCTCACCGAACATGACTTTGATATAGTTATGTGCAATTGGCTGATAGTCACCCGAGAAATTCAGATCAATATCCGGCACTTTATCACCGTGGAAGCCTAAGAAAGTTTCAAACGGAATATCGTGGCCATCTTTATGCAAATCAGCGCCGCATTTAGGGCATTGTTTATCTGGCAAATCAAAACCGGACCCGATTTCGCCATGAGTGAAGAATTCGCTGTATTGACAGTTAGGACAACGATAATGCGGCGGCAGAGGATTAACCTCAGTAATGCCGGCCATCGTTGCGGCTAGACTGGACCCAACTGATCCTCGAGAGCCAACCAAGTATCCGTCTTTATTGGACTTCAAAACCAGTCGTTGCGCGATGTTGTAAATAACAGAGAACCCGTTACCGATGATACTTTTTAGTTCTTTATCGAGTCGCTGCGCCACAATGTCTGGTAAAGGATCGCCATACAATTCATGCGCCGTGGTCATCACGTCATGTTTCAGATTTTCTTCCACCCCAGGTACTTCAGGTGTGTAAAGCTTATCCTTCACCGGCGTAATATCATCGTCAACCCAGTTGGCAATCAAGTTAGAATTATCAACTACCAGCTCGTGGGCCTTCTCTTCCCCAAGCCAACTAAAATCGGTCAGCATCTCACTTGTCGAACGAAAATGCACATCTGGCAAACTGTGGCGATTGAGTGGATTGGCTCCGCCTTGACTATGAATCAGAATCTGTCGATAAATCGCGTCATGTTGATCCAAATAGTGGGCGTCGCCTGTCGCTACGACTGGTTTTTCCAGTTCCGATCCGATTTTGATGATTTTTTGAATAATATCTTTTAGATGTGCCTCGCCTTTGATCAAACCAGCCTCGATCAAAGGTTGATAGACAGGTAATGGTTGCACTTCTAGATAATCATAGAATGACGCTTTGGCGCGGGCCTCCGCTTCGCCTTTTTGCATCATTGCTGTGAAAACTTCGCCGCTGGAACAAGCCGAACCAACTAACAAGCCTTCACGCAGTTTTTGCAGCTGACTGCGTGGCACCCGTGGCACCCGATAGAAGTACTTAACATTAGACAACGATACTAATTTGAAAAGGTTTTTCAATCCCGCTTGTGTTTTCGCAAAAACAATCGCGTGACTTGGCCGTGCAGCTTTATAGGCATCCCCCGCCCCAACCCGATCATTCAACTGATTGAGGGTCGTCATGCCATACATCTTGGCCGCTTCTTTTTCCAAAGCATAAAGCAGATAACCAGTTGCCTCGGCATCGGCATTAGCGCGATGATGATGTTCTAGGCTGACTTTGTACTGCTTCGCCAAGGTATCGAGCTTGTGATTCTTCCGTTCTGGATGCAGCATCCGCGACAATTCCAAGGTATCGATGACCGGATTGTCAATATCCGCCAATCCATGCCGCTCATAACCATTATCCAAAAAGCCAACATCGAAAGTCACATTATGACCCACCATAATGGCACCATCGCAAAACTGCTGAAACAATTTGAAAACGTCGACTTCAGACTTCGATCCATGCACCATGTCATCAGTGATATGTGTCAAATTGATCGTCAGTTCAGAAAGTGGGAAACCCGGATCGATCATTTCTTCGAATTGATCAATCACTTTGCCGTCTTTCATTTTGACGGCAGCCAATTCAATCACTTTGTCGTAAACCGCTGATAAGCCAGTGGTTTCAACGTCAAAAACCACATATTCAGCGCTGGCTAAATCACGCGGCTCATCTGCTCGGTAAGCAACCGGCGTGCCATCATCAACTAAGTTTATCTCGACGCCATAGAGCATTTTTAAACCGGCTTTGACAGCGGCTGAATGCGCCTCTGGATAAGCCTGCAAACCTGCATGGTCAGTGACAGCAATCGCCTTATGCCCCCACTCTTTAGCCCGCTTCACATAGTCGCTAATTGGATTCATAGCGTCCATTTGACTCATATTGGTGTGCAGATGTAATTCAACGCGTTTCTCACCTTCAGCATCATCGGTTGGGTCCGGATGGGAGACAGTTTGAATATCCTGTGCATTAATCGTCAGCTCACGGGAATAGTTGTCCTCTTGAACACTGCCTCGCACGCGTAGCCACTGACCTTTTTGAATCCGCGCAAACATGGCTTCATCTTCTGGACCATTGCTGAATTTTTTTGCAATGAAGCTGGAGCTATAGTCAGTCACTTTGAAAATTAGTAACTGCCGCTTAGACCGCAGTTCCCGAACCTCAACATCAAAAACATAGCCTTCAACCGTCACTGAACGTTCCTCTTGCGTGATGGTCACCATTTGTTGCGGGGCATCGGTCATTTTCATCTGCCGCCCCATTTGAACTGGGCCGTCAGTTTGAACTTGTTTTTGTTTAGCCGCTTGCTGCTTCACTACTTCTGCAGCAGCCTTGGCCATTTTAGCGGTTTCTTCAGCTCTTTGAGCCTGAAAAGCCGCCATCGATTGGGCTGCTTGTTCCTCATCAACTTCGGCTTGCATCCGTAAGCCAGAGAAGCCAACCTGACGATAAGTTTCTTCGAGCTTACCGAGCCCTTGCTGAATCAAGTATTGCCGAATTTGCTCATTTTCGGTTTTGATCACAGCACGATCATTCTCAAGTGTTGGCACTTGTTTTTCACATAACTCGCGAACAATTCCTGTCCCAATTTCGGCATGGGTCACGACGTACTGCCAATATTGAGCTAATAACTCGTCAGTAATGGTTGGCTGGGTTACCACCACCGATAAATCAGTCGCAGCAATCTGTTGAAACACTAACGGCAACTTGGTCGCAATTGCATTGAAAATCTGAAATGGCAGGATCGCGTCAAACCCCAAAGTGAAATCATAACGCCGAGATTGTTCATGAATGGTCACGTTTTGTACCGTGCCGCTGGTCAACGAAGGATCTTGTCGGACATCTGCCGCCAAGTCGAGTTGATCCAATAATTTTTCAAACATCTCATGTTGGGATAAAGCCAAATTGTGCACCCCTCTTAGATGGCAGGTAACGACCAAAGCAGCTGCTTCAGTCGTCTCCTCAGTCTATCAATTATCTTGCTCTTGCTTATTCAGCTGACCCATCAGAATCTTGATCGAGCTGATCAATTCTTCTTTTTTAACTTCGATTGTCTCGCCGGTTTTACGCAGTTTCAGTTCAACAATCTCGTCAACCGCTTTTTTACCGACCGTGACACGTAATGGTACACCAATCAAATCAGAATCTGCGAACTTAACCCCTGGGCGTTCGTTACGATCATCAACCAAAACACTGTAACCTGCATCTTCTAGCATTGTTTCAATCGAAGCCGTCAGTGACTTTTGTTCTTCGCGCTTCAGATTAACTGGAATGAGATGAATATCAAACGGGGCAATCGTGGTTGGCCAAACTAGCCCGTGTTCATCTGCTTGCTGTTCCGCAATCGCAGAAAGCAGACGGGAAACGCCAATCCCATATGAACCCATGATGATCGGTTGACTGCGGCCATTCTCGTCAAGAAAATTAGCTCCCATAGTTTCCGTGTATCGGGTTCCTAATTTGAAGATGTGGCCAATTTCAATCCCGCGTGTAAACTTCAGGACACCTTGGCCATCCGGAGAAACTTCACCTTCAGTCACAAATCGAATATCGGCATAGGTTTCCGGGGTAACATCACGATCAAAATTGACGTTAAGCAAATGCGTGTGCGCTTTATTAGCCCCTGCGACAAGATTAGTCAGATCGCTTAGACTATTGTCGGCAATGATCCGCACGTCTTTATCGACATTTACCGGCCCAATATTACCGACTTCTGCGTGCATCACGGTCTGCACTTGTTCAGGTGTCGCCATATCAAGAAAGTCAGCATTCAACAAATTCTTTAACTTAGTCGGATTGACTTCATAGTCACCACGAACCAAGGCCAATACCGGTGCGCCATCAGCCATGAAAAGGACAGCCTTGATCAATTTCTTTTCTGGTACCTTCAAGAATTCAGCGACTTCAGCGATCGTTTTGGCATCCTTAGTATCAACAGGTTCGAGCGCTGCCTGTTCTTCGACCCCTTGTTTTGGCAACGCCATGCTGGTTGCCATTTCAAGGTTCGCTGCATAGTCAGAACTATCTGAATAAACAATCGTATCTTCACCAATATCAGCAATCGCGGAAAATTCTTTTGAATCCTTACCACCCATGGCACCGCCGTCACCGATGATCGACCGATAGCGCAAGCCTAACCGATCAAAGATATTGGTATAAGCATGTTCCATCTGCCGATAAATGGTATCCAAATCCTGGTCATTACTAGTAAAGGAATAAGCATCTTGCATGATGAATTCCCGACCACGTAAAACACCATAACGCGGACGATCTTCATCACGAAACTTATCCTGAATTTGATACAACACCAATGGCATCCGCTTGTAGGATTTTAATTCATTACGGACCAAATCGGTGAAGGTTTCTTCGTGCGTCGGGCCTAAGATCATTTTCCGGTCCTGACGATTCTTCAATTTAAATAAATTAGGACCGTAAGTTTCATAACGTCCGGATTCTTCCCATAATTCAGCTGGCAAGAGGACAGGCATTTTCATTTTAACAGCATCGATTTTGGTCATTTCATCGTCAATAATGGCTTCAATCCGTGCTAAAACGCGTTCCGCAAGTGGTAAATAAGCATAAACGCCTGCTTGAATCTGACGCACAAAGCCAGACCGCAACATCATCTTATGCGACTTGGCCTCCGCTGAGCTCGGTACTTCTTTTTCTGTGGGAATAAACATCCGTGATTGTTTCATGTCAGCCTCCAAAGCTAGAATATTTTAAAAGTAGCGCATGATATCGTTGATTGTGACCGCTAGCATTAATAGAACCATCAGGCCCAAGCCAATCATGGTCACAACGCCTTCCGTTTCCGGTTTTAATGGCTTACGGCGAATAATTTCGATCAGGTTCAAAAGAATTTTACCACCATCAAGCACTGGAATCGGCAACAAATTGGTAATCCCTAAGCCGAGACTCAAGTAACCCATAAAGAAGAGTAATCCTTGAATACCGCCTTTGGCACTTTGACTCGTCATGGTATAAATACCAACCGGGCCAGCCAGTTTATTGAGTGAAAAGCCGCCGGTCACCATGGATTTGAGCACGTCCCAAGTGCGGACAGCCAAATTCCAAGTTTGAGAAAAGCCAAAAGGAATGGCATTTGCTGGGGACTTATCGACGTGTGCTTCAACCCCGATCTTGCCTTCTTTATTCGGCTTGATCACGATGTTCTTGCTTTTACCGTTTTCCTTCACGGTAAATGTCACTGATTTACCGGCATTTTTACTGACGATCTTTGAAAGATCCGTGAATGATGACATTTTTTGACCGTCAATCGTTTGCACCGTCGCATTGGACTTAAGACCAGCTTCTGCGGCTGGATAACCTGGCACAACTGTTCCGATTTGGTTGGTATTGAGCACCTGAACACCAAAAAACAGACCGTAAATAATAAAAGCTAGAATCGCGAGTAAGAAGTTATTCATCGGACCGGCGAAGTTGACCAATAATCGGCGCCAAACCGGGGCGTTTTGAAACTGAACGTCTTCTGGCGCGATCTGAACCTCGGTTCCGTCTTCTTCAATGATCGTCGCATCGTGGTCAACCTGCCAAGTTTGCAAGGCTGTTTCATCCCCGTTTGGATAACCTTCAATCACCAAATCCTTAACTAAATCGACGCGACTCACTTGAACCGGCATTCCGCCGGCCAAAGTCGTTTTGTCACTGGCATTGATCCGGACAACCTTGCCTTGATCGTTAAGAATCAGGCTCAGCATCGTCCCGGGTTTAATCTCGTCCTCCTCATCTTGCCAGCCAGCCATGCGGACGTATCCGCCAAGTGGTAGCAACCGCAGCGTGTAGGTCGTATTGTTCTTGTGCGACGCCCACAGCTTCGGGCCCATACCGATCGAAAATTCCCGGACTAGAATGCCGCTGCGTTTTGCAAAGTAAAAATGGCCAAACTCGTGAACTACCACAAGAATGCAGAAGATAACGATAAAGGCGATGATAGTGGTCATAAAATCTCCTTAATGGTTAGACAATGCCAAACAGATGCAGCATCGGCAAAACCAGCAACAAACTGTCAAAACGGTCGAGAATCCCACCGTGCCCTGGAAGAATCTTGCCGGAATCTTTGACGCCATAGAAGCGTTTCAAAGCAGATTCGATTAGATCCCCAATCTGACCGATAACGGACAAAAATAGGGCGATCCCCATCATCGGCCAGAAGGTATAGTACTGCGGGAAGAACATCAGATAGATGGCGGCGGTGATCAACGCCAGTGCAATCCCGCCAAGACTGCCTTCGATGGTTTTATTAGGACTGATAGCCGGCCACAACTTATGACGGCCCAACTTACGGCCAATCATATAAGCCCCAGTGTCCGTCAGCCACACGATCAGCAAAGCAAACATCAAGGTGTCCAAGCCAGCATCATTACGAACACTAATCAGATAATGAAACCCGGTGCCAATATAAAAGAAGGACAATACTGACACACCAATGTCATCAAAGGTAGTTTTATTCTTGGTCGTGACGGTCAGGAATAGCAACAGCGCTACCGCAATATATATTAAATCGATTCGTCCAAGAAAAGCAGGCAGCCAGCGGAAAAAACTGTTAGGCAGAACAACCACCAGCACACCAAGAGCAGCGATTAGATAATCAGCCGAAACCAGAATTCGTTTCCGCATGATAAACACTTCTGACAAAGCGATCACTGCTAAAACTGCACCGGCAATATCAATCCAACCGCCACCAGCAATCAAAATCGGTATAAAGATAGCCAAGGCAACGACTGCCGTAATGACCCGTTGTTTCATCGTAATAAATCCTCCATTACCAAAAAATAGCTGTTTTATTTTTTTAACCCGCCAAATCGGCGGTCCCGTGCCTGATATTCAGCAATCGCTGCTTCTAGAGCTGCAGGCGAAAAGTCTGGCCAATAATCATCCACGAATACCAACTCACTGTAAGCAATCTGCCAAAGCAAGAAATTTGAAATTCGCAGTTCGCCGCTGGTGCGAATCAATAAGTCCGGATCAGCTAGGTCGCCAAGAAATCCGGTCATCAACGCATTGGCAAAGTGACGGTCATCAATATCATCCGGAAATAACTCGCCTTCCTGAACTTGTTTAGCGAGCTTTTGTGCTGCATGGACAAGCTCGTCACGTCCGCCATAATTCAATGCAAAGTTAAGAATCATGCCGGTATTATTGGCGGTGTCAGCCATGGCTTTTTCACTTGCTTGACGCGTTTGCGGCGGCAAGTCGTCCAGTTCGCCCATCACCTCAACTTTAACATTTTCCTTGATCAAGTCAGGCATGAAGTCATTGAAAAAATCAACCGGCAGGCGCATGAGGTAATTGACCTCTGAACCCGGCCGCTTCCAGTTTTCCGTTGAAAAAGCATACAAGGTCAAAACTTTAACCCCTAAGCGACTGGCAGCTTTGGTGATCGTTTTGACATTTTGCATGCCTTGTTTATGACCGGCAACACGCGGTAAAAAGCGGCGTTTCGCCCACCGGCCATTGCCGTCCATGATGATCGCAATATGAGCGGGAATTCGCGCGGGATCAAGTTTAACTTTAGAAGCCTTGGATGTGGCCAAAATCGGTGCCTCCTCATAACGTCGATGGTGTCCTTGCACCAAATGTCTTTAACGATTGTAGCAGAAAAAGAGGCAGAGCGCGAACTAGCGCGGGTATAAGTGGGGATATTTTATTAGTAACACGGATCTGGACAACAGGTGCCATTAAGGTATAGGAAAAGGGTGAGCCATAATTTCCTCGCAAGACTTGTGACCATTAAATGTCGATTAATCGTCGGAAGGTTCTAGGCATAAAATATGCTTGCCGTGCCAAACTCCGCAATCTCCGGCCAGCTGGGGTGGCGACGCGGAGCTAGAGCGGAGACGGCGCTTCGAGCCCAAAAACCGGTCTCGAAGTCGCCTAACAACATCAGCTCCACAGCCCGTCGCTGTGTTGTTTGCACGGCTGAGCCCCATCTGGCCTACGATTGCTCCGCCTTGGCACTACGGTTTTTAAAATCGCAGTAAATATTTCATGAGAAACCAAAAAGGAACAATTTTTCAAATCGAAAATTGTTCCTTTTTATTGTCTGACTGAGAATTATGTCCCAGCCTTTTTGTTGGCCGCTGAAATTAAACTTCAGTAATTTCTTTTTCTTTAGCCGCAGCGATTTCATCGATGCGCTTGGTAGCGTCATCAGTAGCCTTTTGCATGTCTTTTTCTAAGCGATGCAAGTCGTCTTCGGTGATGTCACCGTCTTTTTCTTGGCGCTTGAGTTTGTCGAGACCTTCACGGCGAATGTTGCGGACCGCGATTTTGGCGCTTTCAGAGTATTTGCCGACTTCTTTGGCAATTTCTTTACGCCGTTCGCCGGTTAATTGTGGAATGACCAAACGAATGACATCGCCATCGTTTGCTGGGTTGATGCCTAGATCACTGGCATTAAGCGCGGTTTCGATGTTCTTTAATGAGGACTTGTCATATGGGCTCACTTGCAGAACACGCGGCTCTGGAATCGTAATGGCCGCCATTTGGTTGAGCGGTGTCGGTGCACCATAATATTCCACCGTAATCTGATTCAACAGACTGGCGTTTGCTCGGCCTGCTCGAATATTGCCAAGTTCGCGTTGCAACGATTCTTCAGTTTTACCCATATTTACTTTTGCTTGATCAATGATTTGATTTGCCATTAGCTTCTCCCTTCGATTGTTGTGCCAATCTTCTGGCCTTCAACCACGCGTTTGATGTTGCCTGGCTCATTGAGGTTAAAGACGACCAAATCGATGTCGTTGTCCATGGACAAGGTGCTGGCTGTTGAGTCCATGACTTTGAGATCCTTATTGATAATGTCCATGTGGGTCAGACTTTCGTACTTCACTGCATGCGTATCCTTATTCGGATCAGCAGAGTAAACCCCATCAACATTGTTTTTCGCCATCAGAATGACATCAGCGCCAATTTCTGCGGCGCGTAAGGCAGCGGTTGTGTCCGTGCTAAAGTACGGATTCCCGGTACCACCAGCAAAAATAACCACGCGACCTTTTTCTAGATGACGGATTGCCTTGCGCCGAATATATGGTTCAGCAATTTGCCGCATTTCAATGGATGTTTGAACGCGAGTCGGAACGCCTTGACTTTCCAAGTTGTCCTGCAATGCTAATGCATTCATGACCGTTGCCAACATGCCCATGTAATCGGCCTGCGCACGTTCCATTCCCATTTCGGCGCCTGTTTCGCCGCGCCAGATGTTGCCGCCGCCACAAACAATGGCAATTTGAACCCCAAGTTCGTGCACTTCTTTAATTTGCTTTGCGATCGTCGCAATGACCGGTGGCTTGATGCCGAAGCCAGCCTCACCTGCCAGCGCTTCACCGCTGATTTTTAATACGATCCGGTTATATTTGACCATGTATCCTATACCTCCGTTGGTTGCTGGCACTATTTTACCATAGTCGCAGGGTTTCTGCGGAAAGAAGCTGATTTGAAATTGAGAATTGCGGACCGTTATTTTCCCTCACCACGGATCAGGGTACCCCAAAAACACGCAGTCACACGGTGTATAGCGCGGAAAAGAACGGACGTTTTTAATTTTTCAAGATAAGTAAAAAGGGACGCTGCCGAGTTGACAGTGTCCCTTCAAGCAATTAACCCTTAATCTGATCCATCACTTCATCAGCAAAGTTTTCTTGTTTCTTTTCAATACCTTCGCCGACTTCATAACGAACGAAGCCCTTCACCTTGCCGCCTTTTGCAGCAACGTACTTAGCAACGGTTTGGTCAGGATCCTTGACGAATTCTTGGTCCACAAGGGAAATTTCGCCGAGCCACTTGTTAACACGGCCTTCAACGATACGTGGCACGATCTTTTCTGGCTTGCCTTCGTTTTTGGTTTCTTCTGTAAAGATATCGGTTTGATGCTTCAATTCTTCTGCCGGTACCTTGGTCCGATCCAAATATTCAGGATTGATGGCAGCAACATGCATCGCGACATCTTTGGCAGTGTCGTCATCTGCGCCTTCGATAACGGTCAAGGCTGCGATTTGGCCACCATTGTGCAGATACTTGCCAAAGTGTTCGTTGTCTGTCTTTTCAACAACTTGGAAGCGACGCAGGCTGATCTTTTCGCCGATAACTGTGGTTAAGGCAATTGCACCTTCGTCAACTGTCTGGCCATCACTCATCTTGGTTGCCTTAGCAGCTTCAAGGTCGGCTGGCTTATTAGCCGCAATCGCTGCAGCAACATTATTAACGTAGTCCTTGAACTGATCATTCGAAGCAACAAAGTCTGTTTCGGAGTTAACTTCGATAATTGCAGCGGTATTACCGTTAACCGCAATTTCGGCTAAACCTTCGGCGGCAATATTGCCGCTCTTTTTAGCAGCCTTGGCCAAGCCCTTTTCACGCAAAACATCAATAGCTTTGTCCATATCGCCATCAGCCGCAACCAGTGCCTTTTTAGCATCCATCATGCCGACTTGTGTCCGATCGCGTAATTCCTTAACTTGTGCAGCAGTAATTTGAGCCATGGATCTGATCCTCCTTGATTTAAAAAAGGCTGCCTGCAGATCTTGCAGTATGCGAAACCCTCAGACAGCCTATTGTTTAATTAATTATTTTGCACTTTTGTTGTCGCCTTCAACGGCTTCCACGATATCTTCCATGGAATCAGCCTTTTTGTCGGCAGCTACTTGTTGTTCCTGAGCGTCGTCTTGATCTTCACCCTGATTGCCTTCAATGATAGCATCTGCCATCTTAGAAGTAATCAGACGAACGGCACGGATAGCATCGTCGTTAGAAGGAATGATCACGTCAATGTCGTCAGGGTCGGTGTTAGTATCAACCATCGCAACGATCGGAATGTTCAGTTTTTGTGCTTCCTGAACAGCAATCTTTTCCTTGCGTGGGTCAACGATGAACAACACGTCTGGAATGCGAGGCATGTCTTCGATACCGCCCAAGAACTTCTCAAGCTTATCTTGTTGCTTCTTAAGAAGAGAAACTTCCTTCTTAGGAAGAACATCAAAGGTGCCATCTGTGGCCATCTTCTTGATATCCTTGAGACGCTTGATCCGAGTCTGGATCGTGTTCCAGTTAGTCAAAGTACCACCCAACCAACGATGGTTGACATAGTATTGACCGGCACGAGTTGCTTCTTCAGCAATTGCGTCTTGGGCCTGTTTCTTGGTCCCAACGAACAAGAAGACACCACCGTTTTGAGCTTCTTCTTTAACAAAATTGTAAGCGTCGTCGATCATCTTAACGGTCTTTTGCAGATCGATGATGTAGATGCCATTACGTTCCGTAAAGATATACGGCTTCATCTTAGGGTTCCAACGACGGGTCTGATGACCAAAATGTACACCAGCTTCAAGAAGCTGTTTCATACTTAATACTGCCATGCGTTTGTTCCTCCATTATGGTTTTATTCCTCTTGACGACGTCTCCTCGCAAGTGGACTTCAATCGAAGCACCCCACTCACGATCAATCATCAATGTGGTTTGTGCATATCGCACTTAGAAGATTATACAGACTTTTCTTGACTTTGACAAGAGCGATCACCACCCCGGTTTCTGGGGTGGTGATCGCGTTTCGGAGCGTGATCAGATTTCTGCGCCTGAGAACGCGTTTTTGAAGCAACTGCAAGAAGGTAATCTTTGCTTCAGTTCTATTCTTGGTGGGTAATCTCCGGTAGTCCGAGCTGGCTCCGCGGCGATTGGGCTGGAACGCACTGGCACGACTTCAAGCCCGCAAAACCCGCGGTCTTGAAGCTCGGCCTTGGTCTAGGTGGAGAAAACCGCTCCACCTAGACCAACGTCAGTGCTGAGCCCATCGCCGCTCCGCCAACTCTCTGCTTTCTATTCTAGAACCTGAGCACCAGTTGACCATTGCATCATTCGTTAAATCATTTAATTGACATCAATCCTGTTTATCGCCAATCAACCTGATGATCTTCCAAAAAGACTTCCTTACGATGCCGGGTCTGATGTTTGAAATGCCATTCTGCCGAGAGCGCATCATGCTTGTCCGCAAAGGCTTCGTGGTACAACAAGCGGACCGGAAGTCGTTGGGCAGTGTATTTAGCGCCTTTCCCGGCATTATGCGTGGCCACACGCGCTTTGACATCATCGGTGAAGCCGCCATAAAAACTGCCATCTGCGCATAACAACACGTAAAAGTAATACGTTTTAGTCGCCATTCAGCAACCTCCTCACCGATGACGAGTATGTGCCATCCGCTTCGTGAACGATCAATGGTGGCATAATTCGAATCCCGTTTGGTCGACCGGCTTTGATGGCTTCGATTAATACCATATTCGCCTCGCGATCTTCCCGCGGATGAATGAACTGCAACCGTTTCGGCGCCAAGCCGACCACCGTCAAAGTCGTCAGTAGTTCGGCCAGTCGTTCAGGTCGATGAACATAAAAGGCTTTACCTTGATATTTCAATAAATCCGCGCTGACGCGTGCTACGGTGGCAAAATCAGTCGTTAATTCGTGCCGAGCCAAGGCTAAATGATCATTTGGATTAGTGATACTTTGCGAACTCACTTTAAAATAAGGTGGATTGCAGGTGACGATGTCGACTGAATCTTTGGCAACCATTTGGGTGGCATCAGCTAAATCACCGACTTGAACAGTCACATTTTGAAGTTGATTCAGCGCCACACTTCGCTTCGCCATATCAGCTAGGCGCGGCTGTAATTCAACCATGGTCACCTGCTGGTCCGTGTCCCTTGCCAAAAAAAGTCCGACAGCACCGTTCCCGGCGGCCAGATCGACCACCCGGCTGTGCCGCTTGACCTCGGCGAAGTTGGCCAAAAGAACCGCATCCAGTGAGAATGAAAAAACGGCTGAACTCTGAATGATTTTAATGTGGCGACTGGCCAGAACATCAACCCGTTCACCTGGTAATAATGACATCACGAACACCTTTTTCCTCCGAAGTGCGCTATACAATGGTATAATTTACCACAAAGTTTATCCATGAAGGAAGAATAAGCCATGTTTTATAGTTTTCTGCGTTATATCATTGCCGGTTTAATCTGGCTCATCAATGGCCACGCCCAAACTCAAAACAAACAGCAGCTACCTGAAGGGCCGTTTGTTTTGGTTGCGCCGCACCGTACGTGGCTCGATCCCGTTTTTCTAGCACTGGCTTCGTGGCCGCATCATTTTTCATTTATGGCCAAAAGTGAATTGTTCAAGAATCCTTTAATGCGCTGGCTGTTAGTCAAAGTGGGCGCCTTTCCAGTTGATCGAGCCCATCCCGGTCCTAGCGCGATTAAAGTACCGGTTCGTGCGTTAAAAGACGAACACAAAGCGCTCATGATTTTCCCAACTGGCTCTCGCTATTCGGCTGATATGAAAGGTGGCGCGATTCTCATTGCAAAGCTAGCCAAAGCCCCCATCGTCCCAGCTGTTTATCAAGGACCTGGTTCTTTTTGGTCATTATTTAAACGTAAGCCTGCGATTGTGCGCTTCGGTGCACCTGTTGAACCGCCTAAAGGTAAGCTGACCGACGAAGCCCTTGCCGCTTTTAGTGACAAGCTGCAGGAAAACTTTAACGCGCTCGATTACGCGATCAATCCAGAGTACAAGTATGTGCCTGACAAGAAGAAATATCTGGAAGAAAAGGAACACGGAGAAGTTTAAGGTTCGCTAGTCGAACCTTTTTCCTTTTTATTCAATACAGAAAGTGAGCTTGATTCATGAATCTTTGGAAACAGATGACCCGAAAACCTGATGTTCAGGCCGCACTCAATGCTGATCATTTACTGACACGCAGTTTAACAACGCGTGACCTGATCGCGTTAGGTATTGGCGCCGTCATAGGTACGGGAATCTTTATTCTTCCCGGAACAGTAGCGGCGACTACCAGCGGACCAGCGATCACGATTGCTTTTATTTTGGCTGCCATCGTCTGCTCGCTAGCGGCTATGTGTTATGCCGAATTTGCATCGGCTCTGCCAGTTGCCGGCTCGGCTTATGCTTACGGCAATCTCGTGTTTGGTCAAGTCTTTGGATGGATTATTGGCTGGGCACTTATTTTGGAATATATGCTGGCAGTTGCCGCGGTTTCAACCAGTTTTTCTGCGTATTTCGCTAGTCTTCTACAAGGCTTTCACATCACTTTGCCAGCAGCCATTGCCGGTCCGTTTTCGCCGATTCACGGCACTTATGTGAATCTGATTGCGGTCATTGTTGTTCTTATCATTGGTGTCATGTTGTCACGCGGTATGCAGTCCTCCATGGCGATTAATCGTTTAATGGTATTAGTGAAGTTACTCATTATTGCCATTTTTATTGTCGTTGGCTTTTTTTACGTTCAGCCAGCTAACTGGCATCCATATTTGCCATTTGGTGCAAAAGGCGTACTTGCCGGTGCTGCGATGGTTTTCTTTGCCTATCTCGGCTTTGACGCCGTGTCTGCTTCAGCACCAGAGGTCAAAAATCCGCAACATACGCTACCACGCGGCATCATCGGCACTTTAGTCATTGCCACCATTTTGTATGTGTTAGTCGCGATTGTTTTGACCGGCATGGTACCATTCACCAAATTAGATGTGGCCGATCCAGTTGCTTTTGCCTTGAGCGCCGTGCATCTGCGTAGCGTTGGCGGTATCATTTCGGTAGGCGCCTTGGCTGGTATGTTCACCATGATGGTCACCATGATCTACAGCTCATCAAGGTTGATTTATGCGATCGGCCGTGACGGACTGTTACCCCGTTGGTTTGGTCACGTTAAAGGCCATCTGCCTAAAAATGCGTTGTGGACTGTGGTTTTGATCATTGCGATCATGGGCGGCCTTGTGCCACTCACGCAACTAGTCAACCTCGTCAATATCGGCACCTTAATTGCTTTTGCCTTCGTCTCAATTGGCATCATCCCCTTGCGCCGACATCAAGCCTTTAACAATGAAGGTTTCAAGGTTCCTGGGTATCCAGTGACGCCGATTATTTCTTTTCTGTTTTGTCTGCTATTGATGACCCAGTTAAGTGTCGAAACTTGGATTATGAGTCTGATCTGGTTTGCCTTCGGACTTGTCATCTACTTCAGCTATGGCATCCGCCATGGTCATGTTGCCGAGAAAAGAATTGAATGAATCTGCTGAATTAAGAAAGGAAAATAAGTCTTGATCAATCCTCAAACTGCAACCTGCTTGGTTGACGGTAAAGTCTATGCGATTAGCGATGGCCTTTTCTTAAGCGACTTGGAGCCTAAGTTGGCCAATATCATCAGAAACGACTATCCGAAGGCGACTAAGAACAGTTTCATCTGCAATCCTCACCTTCTGACTTATCGGCTAGAACGCATGCGGCGCCAACAACGGCAAGATGCGCGTGCGCATGATAAAATCAATCGAAAAATGTCGCAGGCTTTGGTCAAAGACAACTTTCAGCTGACCAATGTTTACGACAACATGGAAGCGACGATTACTTTTGGCGAGCGAATTGCCGATGCCGTTGCTAAATATGCCGGATCTTGGCCATTCATTATCATTTTTTCTGGTTTTATGATTGTGTGGATGATCCTGAATACGGTCGGCATTTTCGGAGCGAAATTCGATCCATTTCCTTTCATTTTGCTTAACTTATTTCTGAGCATGATCGCTGCTTTGCAAGCACCACTCATTATGATGAGCCAAAATCGAGCGGCCGAATATGATCGCTTAGAAGCGAAAAATGATTATCATGTCAATCTAAAATCAGAAGAAGAAATCCGACTGTTACACTCAAAGTTGGATCACATTATTTCAGATGACAACCCCAACTTATTTGAGAGCCAACGACTCACCGTTGAGGTTCTGGGTGAAATGGTCAATCAACTCACTGAAACCCGCCAGCAACTTGAATTGTTAAAGGCAACGCAGGATCAGGCCAATAAGGATATAGCCATTGATCAAAAAAACAAAACCAATGAGTAATCATGTCAATTCGATTTATATTGAAAAAGATCCCCGGTACCGTATGCAAGCGTAATTGCCTGTACATGGTACTGGGGATCTTTTTAATGATTTGCATTTATTCGGCATGATCGCCAATTTGCAGATGATACATTTCATAGTATCGGCCACGCTTGGCTAACAATTCGTCATGCGTGCCGCGTTCAACAATTCGACCTGCATTCAAAACTAAAATCAGGTCGGCATCTTGAATCGTTGATAGCCGATGGGCAATTGCAATTGTCGTTCGCCCTTGCCGAATCCGACGCAAGCCTTCTTGAATAACGGACTCTGTTTCCATATCAATGTTGGCCGTCGCTTCGTCCAGTACGAGAATTTTCGGGTCAGTCACCACTGTGCGGGCAAAGGAAATCAGTTGTCGTTCGCCGCTGGAAAACTCAGTGCCACCTTCAATAACCTTGGCATGATAGGTGCCTGGTAGTTTATCGATAAAGCGATCAGCTTGCACAAACTCAGCCGCCTGTTTCACTTGCTCATCGGTGATACTGTCATTGAACAAGCGAATGTTGCTACTGATATCGCCATAGAACATGAATGAATCCTGCAATACTAATCCTAATTTTTTCCGCAATTCTGGCATGGGATAGTCACGAATGTCCACGTCATCAATTAAAATCTGGCCTTCACCAAACTCGTAGAACCGCATCATAACGTTGATAATCGAGCTTTTTCCGGAACCGGTGTGCCCGACCAAGGCCACGGTTTCTCCCGGATTGGCAACGAAGCTGATATCATGCAAAATATCGTGCTTGCCATCATAAGCAAAACTGACGTGCCGGAATTCGATTTTGCCTTGTTGGATCAGCGCATGAGCATCAGGATGCTGCGCTGGCGCATACTCTTGACTGTCGAGAATCCGAAAAATCCGGCTACCCGCAACAACGCCATCCTGCAAAAACGAAAGGTTATCCATCATATTAACCATCGGATTAAAGAAGTTTGCCGTGTAAGTCGTGAACGCATAGATCAGTCCAGCTTCCACGTAACTATGCATCGAAATCAATCCAAAGGCCCATAAAACCGCAATCAACGCAAAGGAATATAACAAGTTAATCACTGATGACAGCAACAAAGAATTGACGCGAATCATCGCCTTACGTGAGTCCAGATATTCCTCATTCGTCGCTTCGAATTCTTGACTGATGCGATTTTCCTGACGAAACTGCTGAATGATGCCGATGCCTTCAATAGATTCGTTCAGTTGGGTATTCAACTCTGACAGTTTTTCACGCATGTGCCGATAAACCTTGGAACTGTACGTGCTGTAATACCAGACCACTATGAGCAAAATGGGCAGAAAGGCAGCGACCATCAAGGCTATCTTTGGATTGGCCGCAAACATGATGGCAAAACTGCTAATAACTGAGAATAACCCGACGATAACAGCTAAAATGACGTTCCAGAAATCGGAAAATGTCATTGTGTCATTGGTGACACGCGACACAATCGAACCAGCTGGCGTTTGATCAAAATACCGCATACCTAACGTGTGCAGTTTGGCAAACAGCTGACGGCGAGCATCTTCTAAGCCGCGCTCTGCGCCCATGTTGAATAAAAATGTCTGAAAAAATTGGAAAACAGCTTTAACGAGCGTGCCAAATGCATAGAGTACTGCAAACAGCAGCAGAATCTGAACCGTTGCACTTTGATTGGCCAAATAACGATCCATGAACTGTTGGAGAATGAATGGTAGCAAAACGTTCATGCCTGCAAGCAACGCAGCCGCCACAATGGCGCCAACGAACTGTCGCTTATACGGCTTAGTGTACCCCATCAGCCGCTTCATAATTTTGAGTTGTTGTCGAATCGGAATACTTTTCGACCAGGCACTCTCATAACCCTTACTTGCCAAGTGATTCACCTTCTTCCGCTGCTTCCATTTCTTGTTTTGCCCACATTTCGGCATACCAGCCATGCTTGGTAATTAATTGTTCATGAGTCCCGCGCTCAATCACCTGACCATTTTCAAGGACGAGAATCTCATCCGCATGCATCACTGAGCTGAGACGATGAGCAGCAATGATTGTCGTCTTATGGGCACGATCCTGCTTCATGTTGGCTAAAATTTCTTCTTCGGTTTTAGCATCCACTGCAGACAAGGCATCATCGAGAATCAAGAGTTCAGGCGCGTTGATCACTGCTCGTGCGATAGACAGCCGTTGCTTTTGACCGCCTGACAGACTGACTCCTTTTTCACCCACCAGCGTGTCATAGCCAGCCGCAAACTTTTTAATGTCCTCGTGAACAGCACTTTCTTTAGCCGCTTGCTCAACATCCTGTTGTCCCTTTTCGAACGCTGAAAAGCGAATGTTATCGGCAACTGTTGTCGAGAATAAGAAGTTGTCCTGTGGCACATAACCGATCGAATCTAACAAGGCGTCCAGTGAATAATCTTTGATATTATGGCCGCCAAACTCAATCACGCCATCGTAGTTATCAAACTCGCGTAAAAGCAACTTAAAAATAGTGCTCTTCCCGGCGCCGACCTTGCCGACAATCCCTAGCGTGTGACCTTCAGGCAGCGTAAAATGGACACGGCTTAAAGCGACCTGTTGATCATCCGGATAACTAAATTTATTGATTTGATAACGAATATCGCCATGCGCTGGTGTCGTAATCGCGTCTTTGGCTTCAAGGATCGTCGACTTTTCCTGCAACAGTTCATCGACCCGATCATAACTGGCATTCCCACGTTCTAGAATGTTAAACAATCGGCCAATCGCAAACATCGGCCACACTAATGCTGACACATACGTCACAAAGGAAACCAGTTGGCCAATCGTGATTTGTCCATGAACGACCTGCCAGCCGCCATAGATGATCGTGATGACATAGGTTAAGCCCATGATCAGACTTGTCGTTGGATCAAATAAGGCATCGATCATATTCACGCGCCGATTAATTTGCACGGTATGGTCGACAATTTGATTAAAATCTGCCGTATCTTCGGCTTCCTGGCCAAATGTTTTAATGACTTTAATGCCGCTGACACTTTCCTGCGTTTTATCATTCAAACGTGAAAAGGCCGCCTGCGATTCAGAAAAAGCCGCATGCAAGCGGGTGCCTAGTTTTCGTGCCATCACCGCCAACAATGGCATTGGCAAAATGGCAACAATCGTCAACCGCCAGTCAACGACCAACACCATCGCAATGATGGTGGTGCCGCCAGTAATCATGGAGTCGAACAAGGTTAAAATACCGGCCCCGGCAACGTTTTGCACCGCGTTCAGGTCATTGGTCGCATGCGCCATCAAATCCCCAGTACGGTGTTTTTGATAAAACGTGGCGTCCATTTTCATAAAGTGCCAAAATAACCGCGTACGTAACGTTCGTTCAAGCTTCGCAGCGCCACCCCAGATCGCATTACGCCAACCAAACCGGAATAAATACTGGGCGACCCCGGAAAACAGCAATAACCCCAGCATCCACGCCAAGTGACTGCTGGTTAACCGAGATTTGCTCATCGCATCAACGAGATCCCCAATAACTTTTGGCGGAATCAAATTCACCAAGGCTACGAGCAGCAAAAAAGTAACGCCGAGCAAATACCGGCGCCATTCTTGTTTAAAATACCAACCTAATTTTCTAAAGATTCCCACGACACTGCTCCTTAACCCTTTTGCTCATGGTTTCCCCATCAGCATCTCAAAATAATTAACGTTCTCTCATCATAGCACAAACGCACTGGGACACGAAAGCGCGATGACAAAGTGATTCCTGTCATCGCGCTTTCTTAGCAATTACTTAGCGTTACGTTGGGCTTGTTTCATTTGCGCCATCATCTGGTTCAGTTTCTTAGCAGATGGTTTTTGCCCCATCTGCATCATCATCGTGCGCAGCATTTCTTCGTTCACAGGCGGATTATCCTGAAAATACTTCTTCATGTAAGCCCGTGCCCCGAAGAAACCGCCTGCCAAGCCGACCAGTAAGGCAATGATCCCCACAAGTACTGTGATTAACAATGTGCGGCCTCCTTCAAGTTTCATTCTTCATTGTACTAAAGCAGGTTGACGTTGAAAAGACTAATCTTTTCGCCAACCGTGTTCACGTTGAATCTTCTGAACTTTTTTGCTAGTGAGCTCCTTGCCTTTTTTATCAAAGACCTGCGTATGCTCGATTTGATCTCGCAATCCGGCACGAAAGTCCTTTAAATAAGCCTCGCGCAATTGTTGACGCTCGATTTTCTCTTCGGGTGTCAAACCAACACTGCGATCTTTTTTAGCTAATTCATTGATACGATCCAGTCGTTCTTTTGGTTGTTCTGCCATCATGCTACCTCCTACAATTTCAGTGGCGTGCATCAGTTGAGTTGCACTGCGGCGTAACGATAATTCGCCGCCTCATGCTTAGGATAAGGCGCATTCTTTAACATCGCAACATATTCTGCGGCTCGTCGTTCTGACGAGAAGGCTTTCAACAACTCAGTCGGTGCCGACTGATCCGCATAGTAGACGATGTAGACAAGCTGATCATCCATCAGCCTTCACCTCGAGTCTGTGAGTGCTTCTTTTTTGCGTGTACGAGTTTTCCATCCTACTCATGCTTCGCTATAACGCGCTTGCCAGCCCAGAAACCTGCACATAAGGGCCTCAAGCCTAATTTGGCCAAAGCCCAGCCATTTAGGCTTGAGGCCACTTATGCTCCGGTTTCTAAGCGGGCTGGCTCACGCTCAAAAAAAAAGACCGTTTGCCGGCCTTTTTCCAGTATTAACGACGCTTTTCGCGGATACGAGCTGCTTTCCCACGTAATGCGCGCAGGTAGTAGAGCTTTGCCCGACGAACTTGGCCGTGACGGGTAACTTCGATCTTTTCAACACGTGGTGAATGTAACGGGAATGTCCGTTCCACACCAACGCCGTTTGAGATCTTACGTACTGTATAAGTAGCGGAAATGCCAACGCCGTGACGCTTGATAACAACGCCTTCGAAGAGCTGGATACGTTCGCGTTCGCCTTCAACGATCTTGGCATGGACACGGACGTTATCACCAGGACGGAAGTCTGGAATGTCATCGCGTAACTGTTTCTTGGTAATTTCTTGAATCAATGGGTTCATGGGTATTTCTCCTTTGCCGACATTCATAATCATCCCGACCAGCGGAATGTCGTTGATGTGTGACGTATCACAGTCAATAAGTTTACCATGACTGGTTGGACGTGTAAAGGTGAAAATCTTTACGGTATGCTAGCGTTCAGGATTGATTCTTCAATCTTGCTTCTGCCGCCTTAGTAGCTTCTTCTGTTTTAACTTCTCGCAAGAGTTTTTGAGCAGTTTGATCGAGCGTAATGGTTTTCAAGAGATCTGGACGGCGAAGATAGGTGCGACGAAGGCTTTCCTTTTGGCGCCAGCGAGCGATGAGTTGGTGATTGCCATTTTGGAGGACTTCGGGCACTTTCATCCCCCGGTATTCTGGAGGCCGGGTGTATTGCGGATACTCGAGGAGACCGTTCTCGAAGCTATCGGTGTGGGCACTTTCATCATTGCCGAGAACGCCTGGCAGGAGACGGACAATAGCGTCAATCATGACCATAGCAGGGAGTTCACCACCAGTGAGAACGTAATCGCCTAATGAATATTCATCGGTGACAAGCGTGCGGATGCGTTCATCGTAGCCTTCGTAGTGGCCACAGATGAAGACGAGATGATCTTCTTGCGATAACTCTCGAGCGGCTTGATGGTTGAACTTCTTACCAGCCGGATCCATTAAAATGACTCGCTTTGGACCGGGGTGACGCTCGTTGACGCCATCCATCGCCTCAAATAGCGGTTCTGGTTTCAACAACATGCCTGCACCGCCACCATATGGCGTGTCATCAACATGATGATGCTTGTCATGACTATAGCTGCGATAATCCACCACATCAAAATTAAGTAGCTCGCGTTCAATCGCCTTGCCGATCATGCTTTCGCGCAACGGCTCAAACATATTCGGAAAAAGACTTAAAACATCAATCTGCATCGTCAATCAACCCTTCCGGCACGATCACATGCGCCACTTTCTGATCTAAGTCGATGGACTGGACAACGGATTTTAGGAAAGGCAGTAAAATATCGCTTTTACCGCTACGAGGAATAACCCACACGTCATTGGGACCCGGGCTTAAGATTTCATTGACTTTGCCGAGCGTCTGGCCTTGTTCATCAATAACCGTTAAGCCGATAATGTCTTTGTAATAGTAACTTCCCTCGTCCAGCGGTTGTAACGCTGTCTCGGTAACTTGTAGTTTCTTGCCTTTAAATGGCAGGACTTGATTAATATCGGTGTAATCCTTAAAGGTCAGCAAGGTGAGCCCCTTGTGTTCTCGCACGGATTGAATCGTTAAGGCAGTTTTTGGTGATGTTGCCACATAAACAGTGTTACCAACCTTAAAACGATCGGCCGGGAAATCGGTCGTGACAAGGACGCGTACTTCGCCACGAATACCGTGCGTGTTCACAATGGTGCCGATGTCATAATAATCTGGCATGTTCTTCCTCCTCTAAACGCGCTCGCTGGCCCAGAAACCTCCACATAAGGACCTTGAACCTAAATGGCCGCTTATGCTCCGGTTTCTAACCGGGCCAGCGAACGCTCTTTCAAAATAAAAAGACCGACGCGGTATGCGTCAGTCTTTTTATTCTGCATGCGATGCATCCAAAATATTGAGCCGCACCCGCTTGTTGTACGGGCTTTTGACACTATATACAATGGTTCGGATCGCTTGCGCAACCCGACCTTGTTTGCCGATCACGCGGCCGACATCTTCAGGTGCCACAGCCAAATCAAAGGCCATGTAATCACCTGTTTCATGCGCAGTCACCTTGACGGCTTCTGGTTGTGTAACCAACGGGGTGACGATTGCTTGAATCAAGCTGCCGATATCCACCATTGATAACCGCCTTTATTTCTTGGCAAAGCGCGCTTCGTGATACTTCTGCATGATGCCCTTGCTACCAAGCAAGTTACGTACAGTATCTGAAGGTTGTGCGCCTTTTTGAAGCCAGTTCAAAATATCTTCTTCATTTAATTTCAAATCGACTGGATTAGTCAACGGGTTGTAATAGCCCACGGCTTCGATGAAACGACCGTCACGCGGGGAGCGTGAGTCTGCTACAACGATCCGGTAGAAAGGCTTACGCTTTGAACCCATCCGCTTTAAACGAATTTTAACTGCCACTAAGTCCACCTCCTGCTCATTTATCAACCTTGATAGCATAGCAAAAATATTTTAAGCTGTAAAGCCTTTTTTCTTTACACAGGTAAAATGTGTCGTTTGGCAACGGTCCTGTTCCTAATTGGCTGGTCAGGAAAAAATTGATTTTTAGGAATGGAAACGCTTGGCATTTTTCAGCCGACGTTTCTTGTTCTTCTTTTGTTTACGGACCATTGAGTTCATCGCCATTTTGCCAAGTTTGCCAGAAACGCCGCCGCCCATGAGACCGTCGAGGCCCTTCATGTTACCTTTGCTCATCTGGTTCATCATTTGCTTGCTTTGATTAAACTGCTTAATCATCCGATTGACTTCAACCACTGGCCGGCCAGAACCTGCAGCCAACCGCCGCCGTCGACTTGGATTGAGGAGATCTGGATCTTCGCGTTCTTGCGGTGTCATCGAGTAAACTATCGCCTTCATGTGGGCAATGTCTTTCGGATCCATTTTGACATTGGCCAAGGCTTTGTTGTTCGCCATTCCTGGGATCATTTTCATGATATCTTCCAGCGGACCCATTTTGCTAATCTGATCCATTTGATCCAGAAAATCATTGAAGTCAAAAGAATTCTCGCGAATTTTTTCAGCCATTTCCATGGCTTGTTTTTCATCGTAATTCTTCTGTGCCTTGTCAATCAAGGTGAGCATGTCGCCCATGCCCAGAATTCGGTTGGCCATGCGATCAGGATAGAAGACATCCAGCGCATCCATCTTTTCACCTTGACCAATGAACTTGATCGGCTTGCCAGTGACGGCACGAATGGACAGTGCGGCACCGCCACGAGTATCCCCGTCCAGTTTGGTCAGAACAACACCGGTGATATCTAGCTGCTCATTGAAGCCTTTAGCAACATCAACCGCGGCTTGCCCAGTCATGGCATCAACGACAAGCAAAATGTCGTTAGGATGGGCTAGTTCCTTGATGTTTTTCAGCTCGTTCATGAGCTTTTCGTCAATCTGCAATCGGCCGGCGGTATCGATCAGTACATAATCATTCTTATTTTCTTTGGCAGTTGCCAACCCTTGGCGAACAATTTCGACCGGATCAACGTCGGTTCCCATTTCGAAAACTGGCACGTTGAGCTGTTTGCCGATAGTCTGCAACTGATCAATCGCTGCTGGCCGGTAAACGTCAGCAGCGATCAATAATGGCCGCGCACTGTCATTGTCCATCAGATACTTGGACAACTTACCGACAGTTGTGGTTTTCCCGGCCCCTTGCAAACCAGCCATCATGATGACAGTCGGAATATGTGGTGCCTTGTTCAGTGGCACTGCCGCCTCGCCCATCGTCTTGACCAACTCGTCATTGACGATTTTAATGATCTGCTGTGATGGGGTTAAACTTTCAAGCACTTCAGCGCCAAGCGCCTTGGTGCGGACGTTTTTAATAAATGTTTTGACAACATCAAAATTGACGTCGGCTTCCAACAAAGCTAAACGAATTTCGCGCATTGCATCGCGAATATCGCTTTCACTGACCTTACCCTTACGCCGCAGTCCGCTGAAAGCCTTCTGCAGTCGTTCTGATAATCCTTCAAATGCCATAATTTCCCCCTGCTATTTCGCGGTTTGATCCGCGACTCGTTCTAATAAGGTACTTAATGCCTTGTCGTCTGGATAATGTGTACGTGCATAACTCACTAACGTATCTACAGCTTCATTTTGCGCTTGATAGTTGGCGAAAAGATGCAACTTCTTTTCATACTCTTCCAAGCTAGCCTCGGTGCGTCGAATGTTGTCATACACGGCCTGACGCGAGACGTTAAACTCGGTTGCAATCTCGCCGAGTGAGTAATCATCACCGTAATATAATGCCAGATAGGCATGCTGCTTGTCCGTCAATAACGGCCCGTAAAACTCAAACAGCGAGTTCATGCGATAATTTTTTTCGATTTCCATCATGTCATTCCTTTAATCCCATGATTGCCGGCAACTCAGTTTCCCCGGCCGCTTGAACATGGTCCTTGTATAAGGATACCGGTATCGCTGAAAATGGTCAATTACTTAAAAAATTAGGTTGATGGCCACGGAGCTAAATGCTAGCGTAGAAAGCCAGCTTCGACTATCGGTGGATAACAGCCAAGAAATAGGGTCGAAGAAAAGATTGCTTTCTTGCAATTGCTTCAAAAACACATTTGCATCCGCAGAAACCTGCACATAAGGACCTTGAAGCTAAATGGCCAAAACCCAGCCATTTAGCTTCAAGACCACTTATGCTCCGGTTTCTAACCGCGCCTGTTCGCGCTCTTCCAGTTTCCCCTAGTTTCGTGGTACACTGAACATGTGAAAAATTGGAGGGAAGAATATGGTCTCAACCTTTATTTACTGGGCCGTGTTTGCCGCTCTCGCTGCTTGGGGACTGTGGAGTTTGGTCTTCTCATGTGTTTACCTGAGCAACCATGAAAACGGCAATTTGTGGTTCTTTGCTATCATTAATGCGATTCTTGGCCTTCTAGGCTGGTTATTCGCTTGGATCATGAGTAATACGGCATGGCAACAATACTGGTTTGCAAGTAAGGTGCAGCCATCTGCATGGTTCACCTACCTGCTCATCGGTTACCTTGTCTTGATTGTCCTACAGGTCATCCTTGGCCGGGAGAAGAAAGTGCAAGCAGCTTAATGTCATAAAAAAAGCGTCGTACTGGTTTTTCGCCAGCACGGCGCTTTTTCGTTATTCCTCATTTTAATTAAGCTTCGACCTTAATCAAACCCTTAAATAGTCCGGCCACAAATTTAGTTGGATCAAAAGCTTTTAAGTCGTCCATCTTTTCACCAAGGCCGACAAGTTTGACCGGTACATGCAGTTCATTGCGGATTGCCAACACAATTCCGCCCTTCCCTGAACCGTCAAGTTTTGTCAAAACAATTCCAGTGATTTTAGTTGTTTGATTAAACTCCTTAGCCTGATTAAGTGCATTTTGACCGGTTGTCGCATCCAAAACCAGCAAGACTTCCTGTGGTGCATCCGGCAATTCGCGGACAATGACCCGCTTGATTTTGTTAAGCTCATTCATCAAGTTGACCTTGTTTTGCAATCGGCCAGCTGTATCAACGAGCACAACATCAAATTGCTCATCCTTGGCGCGTTTGACGCCATCAAAAACCACCGCGGCCGGATCGCCGCCTTCTTTCGTGGCAACGACAGGTACATCAACCCGGCGACCCCATTCCTGCAATTGCTGGATGGCACCAGCACGGAATGTATCGGCAGCAACTAGCAGTACCCGCTTGCCTTCTTCCTTTAGCTGGTGGGCAAGCTTGCCGACCGTTGTTGTCTTACCAGCACCGTTGACGCCGACAAACAGGAACACACTTGGCCCTGATTCAGCAAAATGTAGGGCATTGTCTTCATCCTTACCAGCATCGCCATACATATCCACCAGCTTCTCCACAATCACACGGGAAACGGCCTTAGGGTCTTTGGCATTTTTAAGCTTAACTTCTTCACGCAGGTCGTCACTAAGCTTAACTGCCGTTTCAAAGCCGACATCAGACTCAATCAGCATCTCTTCAAGATTGTCAAAAAAGTCTTCGTCGACACTACGAAAATTAGCAAACAGTGCATTGAGCTTTTCACCAAAACTGCTGCGGCTTTTTTCTAGGCCCTCATCATATTTATTTTCTTCAGGCGTTTCCGGTTCATCACCGGTAAACGCCTTTTTGATCGCATCAAAAAGTCCCATTAATTGATCGCTTCTTTCTGTGATTGATCCAGACTAACAGCCATAATTCGGCTAACACCTGATTCTTGCATCGTGACACCATACAATACATTCGCTGCAACCATCGTGCCATGCCGGTGAGTGATGACAATAAATTGTGTGGCGCTAGCATAATGCCGTAAGAATTCACCAAATCGATTGACATTAACATCATCTAACGAAGCTTCAACTTCATCGAGGATGGAGAATGGTACCGGACGCACTTTTAAAATTGCAAATAACAGAACAATCGCCGTTAGCGCCCGTTCGCCACCGGATAGAAGGGAAAGCCGAGTCAGTTTTTTGCCAGGCGGCTGAGCGGAAATCTCGATCCCTGTTGCGAGCAAATCATCCGGATTCGTAAGGCTCAAATGTGCATGACCGCCACCAAACATTTGCGGGAAAATTGCTTCAAAAGCACTATTGGTCTGATCAAACATATCCTTAAATCTTGTTTTGACCGTTTCATCCAATTCGTGCATCGTTTCTTCTAACTGCTGCTTAGCCTCTAGAAGATCATCTTGCTGCTTGGTGAGAAATTCGTAGCGTTCATTGACTTCCTTAAACTGATCAATTGCGTTGAGGTTCACCGGTCCCAACTCATCAATGCCACGCTTTAAAAGCTTGAGTTTACTTTTCAATTCAGGAATTGGCGCGTGATCGGCTGTCACTGCTTCCTTAGCGGCCTCGTAAGTCAACTGATAATCCTCGGCTAAAGTATTCAACCGAGCATCCAAACCTAGTTTAACTCGATTCAAAGCAACCGCTTGCTGCTCAGAAGTTGCCATAGCTTGGTGTTGCTGCTCATAAGTGGTCGTAATACGCGCCGATATTTGACTCAGCTTACCACGATTTTCCGCCTTTTGTTGTGTTAATTTGGTTTGATCCGCCTTGAGCTGCTTTAATTCAGTTTGCAAATTCGCGATCGTAGCGGTACGACTGGCCTTTTCTGCAGCAGTTTCTTCGGCCGTCGCAGTAATGTGCTCAATTCGTTGTTGCAAATCGGTCGCTTGGGCTTGCGCATCCCGTGCTTGCGTCTGCCATTGCCGTTGCTGGTCATTCAAGGTCTGTAAATCATTGGTTGTGACTGCTAGCTTGGTCTTCAACGCATTAACCGTTGCTGCATGCTGGGTGCTGGATGCCGTTGCCGCCGCAACAGCCGCCTTAGCATTTTCAATAGTTGCTTGTGCTTCAGCAATATCTTGAACCAATTTTTTACCTTGGTGCTGCAACTCAGTTAATTTGGCACTAAGATCTGCCTGCGCCGTATCTGCTTGTTGTGCCGCTGCCAGCTGACGTTGCGCCTGACGCAAGGTTTCCGCTTGGGCTGTGTGCTGACTCGTAATTGTTGTCAACTTTGCGGTTAATGCCTGTGCCTGTTGGGAAGCCGTTTGCCAAGCTGCCTGGGCCACGTTTTCTTTTTTCGTCAAAGCAGTCAGATCAGCTTGCTTTGCCTTTAATGTTTCAACAAGCGTTTGCAGTTGGACCTTTAAATGCCGGGCCTCTTGACTGCGAGCAAGCGGCGATGCTTGGCGTCCCTGCTTGACTTGGCCCCCAGTCAACGAACCCCCCGGATTTAAAATGTCGCCAGCTGTTGTGACAATTCGATAACGATGGTGGGTGGTATTGGCAATCGCGATGGCATGTGGCAAGGTATCCACCATCAAAACGCTGCCGAGTAAGTTCGCCATGACGTGTGCCAAATCTGCAGGATATTGGGCTAATTGCAACCCAGTGCCTAAAAAGCCTTCAGCACCTTCAACCAACTGTAGAACCGCACTGGGCAGCTCTCTCGGCCGCATAACGGCAGCCGGCAGGAAAGTCGCCCTACCTGCTCGTTGTTGCTTGAGCAGGCTAATGGCGCGTTGTGCAGCCGCTTCGTCACGGGTCACAATGGCCTGTAAGTTGCTACCCAAGGCTAAGTCAAACGCCTGTTGATAGGCAGTTGGAACCTCAAGTAATTCTGCGACCGCACCAATCACTCCGGGAAGTTGATCCTTATGCTTTAAAACCACCCGAACCCCATTGTAAAAGCCAGCATAATCATCATTCAGTTCGGATAACGTTTCATATCGCGCCCGACTGCGCTGATAAGTGGCCAGCTCGTCTTGATAAGCTTGCTGTTGGGCCGCCCGTTGTTGCTGCAATAGATCACGATCAGTTTTGGCCTGCTCAACGGCTGTTTGCTGTTCATCAACCTCTGCTTGCAACTGTTGCTGTTGCGTCAATAATGCAGTGACCTTGGCTTCCTGATCCTGTGCATGTTTACTTAGTTCGTAAATCCGACGATCATGCGCTGCATTTTGGCTGGCGGCTAACTGTTGATCTTTTTGTAAAGCAGCCTGAGCATTTTTGTTATCGGCCTGTGATTTTAACAGATCAATATAATGATTCTGGGCTACTTCCACTTGTTGATTCAGTTTGGCTGGATCCTGGTTTGCCTGCTTTTGCTGGGCCAATTCTTGCTTAATTGCTTGCTCTTTTTCGGCGGCAGCAGTTGTTTTTGTCTTAAGTTCCTTCAGTCGCTGATTTGCTTCCGTTAACGCTTGTTGAGCACGCGCCAGTCGTTCCTTTAAATCGGCCAACGTGGTTTCAGCATTAGCAGAACGTTCACTAGATAGGTTGGCTTCTCCGCTAAGATTCTCAAGCTTCATCGACCGGCTCAAGACCTGGTCATTCAACTGATTAAGCTGGTTCTCAAACTGTCGATCTACGGCACTTAACCGCTCCGACTGATCTTCCAAATCTTTAACCTTCGCCGTCAAAGCGGCGATGGTTTCCTTGGTGACCTTAGCCTCACCTTGGGTTTTCTCCTGTTCGGTCGCTAGTTGTTCGATCTCTAAGGCTAATAAAGTTTGATGAATCTGATGATACTCGCCGGATTGTTGTTGATAGTCCTTAGCCAACGAAGCCTGCTCACGTAATGGTTCCACCTGATGCTTCAATTCCACGATAATATCGTTGATCCGCGCCAGATTATCATCGTTATTGGCGAGTTCTCGTTCTGCTTTGGTTTTCTGTTGCTTATATTTATAAACGCCAGCGGCTTCTTCAATAATGCCCCGGCGTTCTTCTGGTTTACTATTAAATATGGCTTCAACCCGACCTTGGGAAATGAACGAAAAGCTTTCACGCCCTAAGCCGGAATCCATGAACAAATCCACGATATCTTTCAGCCGAACATCTTGACCATTTAATAAAAATTCAGATGTCCCATCTCGATAAAGTCGCCGAGTGACAGAAACTTCATCAGGTTGATTTTTCAGATAACCATCATGATTATCAAAAGTCATCGTGACAGATGCACGATTAAGCGCTGGTCGCGTATCAGTGCCTGCAAAAATCACATCGCCCATCCGTTCGCCGCGCAAGCTTTTAGCACTTTGTTCGCCTAAGGCCCAGCGGATGGCCTCAGTGATATTACTTTTGCCACTGCCATTAGGTCCGACAATCCCAGTTAAACCCGACACAAAATCAATCTCAGTTTTGTCTGCAAATGATTTGAAGCCATTAATGATTAAACGCTTTAATTGCATGATGACCCCAATTCTACTTACCGTTTCAAGCTGGCTAATGCAGCTTTTGCAGCAGCTTGCTCAGCCGCTTTCTTATTCTTGCCAAAACCGGTACCCAAAACCCGGCCATCGACTTCGACATCAACGTGGAACTGCCGCTCATGGGCTGGTCCCTGCTCATCTAATAAGTGATAAACAATCGCCACATCACCATTTTGCTGCAAAACTTCCTGTAAAGCCGTTTTGTGGTCTTGATCGGCTGAAAACTCTCCCGCATCAATTTTCGGGAAAATAATCTGCTGAGCAAACCGAATGTTGGCATCGCGTCCTTGATCAAGGTATAAGGCGCCATTGAAGGCCTCAAATAAATCTTCTAACAACGTTAAGCGTTTCCGCGCCCCAGCCTTTTCCTCACCTTTACCAAGTTTAATATACCGGTCGAAATGCGCTTCTTTTGAAAAAGCCGAGAAGGCCGCTGTCTGAACAGCCGCTGCCCGAATTCGGGTGAGATCGCCTTCGGGTTTGTCGGGAAACTTGCGATACAAATAATCTGAAACTGTCAATTCCAAGACAGCATCGCCTAAAAATTCCAATCGTTCATTGTCTTTTAAACCTAATTCTTTATGTTCATTCACATATGAGGAATGCGTAAACGCCTCATCCAAAAGACTGAGATCATGAAACTCGATCCCATAACGTTGACGCAATTCACTCACAAACTCTGAGGCAACCATTAAAAATCCTCCTCGAAAATGCATGCATGAGCTCGTGAACGGCTTGGGTCATAAGTTTAGAAGTACCTATCAGGCGCTGGCTATCACTTCTAAGCAGCTGACACGCCGTTGCTAAACCGGACGCATTCACGCGCTCTTTTTTTATTACCTTCTAATTATACAAGAGCGCACAAAAAAAGACACCTGCGATTGCAGGTGTCCTTTAGGATCTAGCGTTTATTACTTAGAAGCTCGGTTGTTGCTGGTAACAGCAATCTTACCCCAGTTCAAATAATTTGCAGTTGCATAGTCAACACTCGCGTTCTTTACACGTTTGTTTACTGGGAAAATCTCTTGGCGATAAAGCGTTGGGATTGCGAAAGCTTCGTCATTAGCATATTTCTGCCAAGCTTTCAAAGCTTTGGCACGATATGCAGGATTCATCGCCTTTTGGCCATCAATATCATCCAACAACTCCGTATTCTTAGAAGAAACAAAACGGGTATAGTTAAATGGCGCCTTAATTGAGAATAGATCCATTGGTGAAGGGTCAGAAGAAAGACTCCAAGCTGCTGCATAAACATCAACACCCTTGTCATCCTTTTGAATCTTGTCGTAGAACGAATTAAATTCAATTGGACGCCCGGTTGTCAGCTTAACGCGCAAACCAATCTTTTTCCACTGTTGAATGTAATTTTGCGCCAAAGGTTGTGCGGTCGACCCACCAGCCATTGTTGCAAAGTTGATTGTCAACTTCTTGCCATCAGGATCGGTCCGATAACCATCTTTGCCCTTCTTATAACCGGCCTTGTCAAGCAAGCTGTTTGCCTTCTTGATGTTCAAGTTATAACCGTCAATGTCAGCATGGACATCTTTACCAAAGACTGGCGGAATCAGGGTTGTTGCACGGGAACGAGTGCCATTGTAAAACTTAGAAGCAACCTGATCGTTGTTCATCGCATAACCCATTGCTTGACGCAAACTCTTGTTAGCCATCTTTGCCTTAGGATTATATACGTTTTCACCTTTACTGTCGTCCCACTTACCTAACTTAAAACCAATGTAATTATAGGCAAGACTTTGATGTCCCAAGTTATCATAACCACCAATACTCTTCCAATCGTTGTAAGTATCAGGTGGCATGTTGTAAACGACATCATACTTATGATTCTTCAGCGCAGATGTGATGGAAGCTGTCGAGACATTTTCAAAGGTAATCTTGTTCAAACCTGGCTTGCCCTTCCAATAATATTGGTTAGGAGTATATTCAATGCTTTGGCCGGCAACAATCTTACTCATCTTGTATGGTCCGAAGAACAGTGGTTGCTTACGCACTTTGTCACTAGATTCAAGTTTGTCAAACGCTACATCATGTAAATAGTGATACGGTGCCGCATTTTCGAGGAAGTAACCGTTTCCTGAGGTGTTAAAGGATGGTTTCATTTCTTTAAAATGAATAACCATTGTGTTACCATTGTCGCCCTTAGGCATGGTCAAACCTGAAATTGAATCAGCTTTTCCATCGTGATATTCGGTCAAGCCTTCAATATTCTGCAAAGACTCAGTGTAGCGTTGACTCTTGGTTGCTTTATTAGCCATGATCTCGTAGGCATAAACTAAATCTCGCGCAACGACGGGCTGACCATCAGACCACTTAACATTAGGTTTAATGGTAACCGTCAACGTCTTCGCACTATTGTTCTGCTTTAGGCTTGCAGCCCCATTATTGTTAAACTTAAAGGTGCTGTTATAAGCAAATAATGATTCTGCAGCAGGTTGCATATATTGATAATCGTAGTTATCAGTATAAAGCTCTTCGTTGAAAACCCCCTTAAATGGTGAGTCATCAACCACCGCCACATTGACATTGCCGCCCTTGATCGCCTTGGCGGAGTTGTTATAAGAAACTGGGAACTTCACAGCTTTATTAGTTGTACTTGAGCTGGAGTTCGAGCTCTTACTACCACAGGCTACCAAGGTAATTGATAAAGCGGTAGCGAGCGTGATCATTCCGAGCACAGAACGCTTTTTCATACTTCTTCCCCCTTCCGCGTCGTCATCGCACTATGTAAACGAAGCAACGCTTCATGTGAGTTAAATGATAGCATAATTAGAACAAAAAAACCAATATTTGGGCACAATTTTTACTTTTTTTCTTCAAAAAAAGAGAGACACTTCGATTTCTCTAAGTGTCTCTCCAGCAATTTTCAGAAAATAGAACTTAAACTCACCCACGACGCTGTCTTGAATCCGCCGCACGCCGTAATGCCTGGCCCACAAAATTGATCGATAGAGATAATGTCAACAACACCAATACAGCTGGAAACCAAACCCACCAACGATTAAAAATCAAATCTGGGTTGGATGCATATCCTATGAGCGTGCCTAAACTTGGCGTCTCCATCGGTAAGCCAAAGCCCAAGAATGACAGTGCTGTTTCAATCCCAATAGAGCTCGCGATGGTCAAGGTCAAATCAGTAATGATCAATGAGCTGATATTTGGCAAGACGCCGGCGAACATGATCTTGAAATTAGACGTCCCCGATGTTTTCGAGGCCATGACATACTCACTACGCGCTTCAGAGAGAACTAGTGATCGCATCAGTCGGGTGGTCGTCATCCAGTAGAATGCCGCCATAATCAAAATAATGGTGATGACGTTGTACTGCGGAATAATCGTGACCAGGACAATGATAACCAGCAATGATGGAATGATCATCCAAAAATCGACCAATCGCATGATCACAGCGTCAATCCAACCGCCAAAGTAGCCTGAGATTGTGCCTAGCACGACACCTACAAATTCAATGATCAAGGCAACGGAAATCCCAATGGTGATCGAGTTTCGCGCTGCAAAGAACAGATATTTGAACATGTCACGGCCGCCTTCATCAGTACCAAGGATATAGCCGCCTGTTCCAGGCGCCATGTAGCGATCCAAAATATTAACCTCTGTTGCACCACCGACATTGAACATCATTGAGCCAATGAATGCAGCGAGGATGATGAACACTGCTAGGATTAACGAAACGACAGCAACTTTATCTTTGCGAAATTCATTCAAAATCACCTTGAAGTTAGAAGGTGATTGTTCAACTTTGGTGGTTGCTGCCACCTCATTTGCATTATTTTGCATAAGTTTTCCCCACCTTCTACTCGATCCGGATCCGCGGATCCACGATACTCATGATGATATCTGACAGCAAATTCCCTAACAACGTCAGGAAACCAAATAGCAACACCAGAGAGATGACAACTGGATAGTCACGACTGGTCATAGAAGAAACAAACAGTTGGCCCATTCCGGGATAACTGAACACTGTTTCCAGAATAACCGATCCACCCAGTAACATGGTAATTTGGTTCCCCATAAACGCCGCAATCGGCAATAAGGAGTTACGCAAAATATGTTTGTTGAAGATGACGCGATCCGGAACCCCTTTTGAACGGGCAGTCCGGACAAAATCTTGTCTCGTATTATCAATAACACCAGTTCGCAAATACTGAATCGTGCTTGGTGTGGTGATAATCCCAGCAACCAAGGCTGGCAGAATCATGTGATAAATACGGTCCCAGACATACCCTAACGTGCCCGGATTATAAGTGGATGACACACTACCACCGGTTGGGAACCACTGCAGGAAGAACCCGAAGAAAATTAAACCCAATAGATAAAAGACGAATGGCGGTACCGCCATCAAAATGAAAGAGCCAACAGAGATAGCTGAATCCCGCTTGGTGCCTTCGTAACGGCCGGCAATAACCCCGGCTGGAATAGCGATAACGTACAGAATAACCGTTGACATTAAGGCCAACCAGAAAGTGTTCACGGCGCGTTCGCCAATCAGACCGGTAACAGAACGTTTATAAACAAAGCTCTGGCCCAAATCACCGTGGAACATATTGCCAACCCATTTGAAGTACTGAATATACCAAGGATCATTCAAACCATATTGCTGGCGTAATGCTGCCATCTGCGCAGCACTTTGACCTTGCGAGAAATTACCAGTCAATGGATCCCCGGGCATCATCTTTGATAGCATGAAAACCAGGACGCTTAACAAGATCAATTGCGGGATCATGATTAAGACCCGTCGCAGAATTGTTTTCCACATTAATCATGCACTCCCTTCATCGTTGAATCTGGCAGCGCAACAAAATGTGTGTCGGAAATCTTCTGGAGATCCAAAACGCGGCCTTCTTTAGAATAATATTTTGATTCTTCTTCTTTAAAAACACGTTCGACTTCACGACGATGCTCTTTATTCTTCTTCCGATCATCAGGGTTGATGTCAGGAATCGCAGAAAGCAGTCGCTGTGTGTAGATGTGCTGTGGATGGTTATAGATATCTTCACGTGAGCCGATTTCAACAAAGCGGCCGCGATGCATGATCGCCATGTTCTTACACATGTGCTTCACAACACCTAAGTCATGGGAAATAAACAGATAAGAAATATTGTATTCCTCTTGAATCCGCTTCATGAAGTTCAGCACCTGCGCCTGAACCGACAAGTCCAACGCAGAGACTGGTTCATCAGCGATAATGAGCTTCGGGTTTGTTGCCATAGCACGAGCAACCCCGATTCGCTGACGTTGGCCGCCGGAAAACTCATGCGGATACTTGTACAAAGCATCGCTTGGCATGCCAACAATATCGAGCAGTTCTTGGACGCGCCGACGTTCTTCATCCCCAGTAAGATTCTGAAAATTGCGAATTGGTTCAGCAATAATATCCTCAATTCGCTTTCGTGGATTCAAACTAGATAAAGAGTCCTGAAAAATCATTTGAACGTCTTTGTTGTACTGCATATGTTTCCGCACACTGCGTTTGGTAATATCCTGCCCTTGATACATAATCGAGCCGGACGTGACCGGTTCCAAACCCACGATTGCTTTGCCTGTGGTGGATTTCCCTGAACCGGATTCGCCAATTAACCCATATGTTTCACCTTGTTCAATATCAAAGTCGATCCCATCGACTGCCAAAACATGGTCCGTCACTCGATTAAAAAACCCTGAGCGAATCGGATAATGAATTTTTAGATTTCTAACCTCAATCATTGCCATAATTTACTCACCTTTTTCAGCTGCTTGTTCGTCATCCGGGAAATAGAAGTCCTTGTAGCAGGTACACTGAACAAAGTGATCAGGGCCAACTTCGTGCATGATCGGATGCTCTTCATGGGCTGATGCAGGAATCCAAGGAATCCGAGCCGCAAACCGACAACCTTCTATCTGCATATTCTTCAATGATGGCACAACGCCTTGAATGACATGTAATTCGTCGTCATCTGAATCTGTCTGTGGCATGGAGCGAAGTAAACTGCGCGTGTATGGGTGCGTTGGATGCTTGAAAACATCCATTACCGAACCACTTTCAACAATTTGGCCCGCATACATAACTGCCACACGATCGGCCGTTTCAGCAACAACGCCAAGATCATGCGTAATTAAAATAATGCCAGAATGCATTTCCCGTTGGATGTCTTCCAACAGATCCAGAATTTGGGCCTGAATCGTCACATCCAAAGCAGTTGTTGGTTCGTCAGCGATGATAATCGGTGGTTTGCAGGCAATCGCAATGGCAATCACAATCCGCTGCCGCATACCGCCTGACAATTCGTGCGGATATGAACGTGCCGTTCGCTCAGGGTTGGGAATACCAACTTGGTTCAGTAATTCCAAGACGCGACTTTCACGCTCTTCTTTGTTCATCTTAGTGTGATAGACCAGTGTTTCTTCAATCTGCTCACCAATCCGCATCAATGGGTTCAAAGCAGCCAATGGATCTTGAAAGATCATGCCAATATCTTTACCACGAATTCGGTCAAAAAGGGCCTCATTCAAGCCAACAAGATTAAGATTGTTGTACAAAATATCGCCAGTGACCTTCGTATTGCGCGGATCATGAAGGCCGATAATACTGGTTGCCAAAGTACTTTTACCAGAACCCGATTCGCCAACAATAGCTAAGATCTCATCTTTTCGTAACGTGATGCTGACATCATCGACCGCATCATAATAGTCGTCTCCGAGTCTGAATCCCGTGTGCAGATGTTGCACATCCAGCAGCAAATCTTCAGGTTTATCCAAGCGAACTCCTCCTTTGCGTCCTCGACGCAAGATTAAAACAAGATGAGATTTTTGAAATAATTGTCTCTAAGTATAAAGAAATTATAGCGGTTATGCAAGCGAAAAATGCGTTCTAAAGCTGTTTTGCCATGTCAAAAGCGAAAATTTGATGGCATCATTTTGGGCCCTGGTCGCCGAAATTTAGCGAACTGTGGGCGCTCAATGAGTTCGTAGCAGCGAATATTTCGAAAAGAATAATCTTTTGATGTGTCGACCGTTGCAACTTCTTATCTGTGGCCAACATCTTCGGTTCGCTGAAAGACAAACGCCATCCCCAAGACCTTATCCGTCAGCGTCTCAGGGACAGTGCCCAGGTGCGCTCATCACGCTCCAGATCAAGGTCTATTACACGATGGTTTCTAGCCAAGCAAACTCTTAAAAAAAGCCGTCCATCTCTGGTCGGCTTTTTGTCACTTCTGATGGGCGTTGATGTAATCAACGGCATCTTGAACTGTTTTGATGTTTTCGGCGTCGTCATCGGGGATTTCTGCTCCGAAGGCATCTTCTAACTCTAAAACAAATTCAACGATGTCAATTGAATCCGCATCAAGATCCTTTTGAAAGTTGAGTGTCGGGCTGATTTTATCGGGACTTAGTTGAAAATGGTCCTGAATTAGGCCGGCAATTTTTTGATAAATTTCGTCTTCACTCATGTTGCTCCTCCATTCATCTGCCAATTTAGTGTACTTGTTTGCCACTGGAATGTCTACGCTTTCTCAGCGGTTTTCGCTTCGGCAACTTCTGGATGGGCATCAAAATAATCGGCAACTTTCGCAACGGTGCCATTTTGAACCATTTTGGCGGTTTGCAGCAAAGTATAATAAACGGTCTCTGCATCTGCCGCACCATGAGCCTTGATTAAAGGTGCCTTGAGCCCCAGCAAGACCGCGCCGCCGTATGACGAAATATCAAAGGTTGAGGCCATCGCCTTGAGATTACCCTTCAGGAACAAACCGCCTAATTTGCCGGAAAGGCCACCTTCATAGATGGCCCCCTTCAGCATGTGCATGACCGTCCGCACAGTGCCTTCAATTGCCTTAAGCGTTGCGTTACCGGTGAAACCGTCCGTCACCACAACATCGGCAGGGCCGTTTAGGATATCACTAGACTCAACGTTACCAACAAAATTAATCCCCGGAGCCGCAGCTAATAAATCATGAGCCTCTTGATGCATTTTGTCGCCTTTGTTGGCTTCAGTGCCATTGTTCAGCAAACCAACTCGTGGATTTTCAACGCCGCGAACATCTTTAGCATAGTAACTGCCCATGATGGCATATTGTAACAGATGATACGGTCGATTTTCAGCGTTGGCACCGACGTCCAGCATCACAAAGCCTTTGCCGTCAACTGTCGGCAAGGTTGGTAACAAACCAGGGCGTTCAATGGCACGAATGCGGCCGATAATAAACAAGCCTGCCGCCAACAAAGCTCCAGTTGAGCCGAGTGAAACCATCGCGTCTGCCTCGCCTTGTTTAACGGCTTGAGCGGCTAAGACCATGGAAGCCTGTTTTTTGCGGCGGATAGCACGAACGGGTTCATCGTCGCTGTTAATTTTTTCCGGAGTATGAATGATTGTTAACCGTTCATCATGATGAATAAGCGGTTTAATTTTTGCTTCATCCCCGTACAAAAGAAATGTCAATTCTTTGTTGGCATCTCTAGCTTTTTCGACCCCGGCAATGACAACTTCTGGGGCGTTGTCGCCACCCATGGCATCAATCGCAATTTTCATTCAATTCGTTCCTTTCAAGTTTTAATCCAAACTACCGAGCATCTGCCGGCTTTCCGCCAAGTAAGCGGCAAGCGGCTGATGGTCAGACTGCAGCAAATGTGGATCGGTTTTAAAAATCTGGGCCACAATCTTTTGCGCAGCTTCTAGGGTTGGAAAATCGCCAACTGGATCAGCGACTTTGAACTCTGGTAAACCAGATTGCTTATCTCCAAAAATATCACCTGAACCGCGCATTTCCAAATCTTTTTGGGCAAGTAAGAACCCGTCGTTGGTCTTGGTCATAATTTCCATGCGGGCAATTCCTTGCTCATTTTTGGGATCAGCGATAAGCAGACACTGTGCTGCTTTTTGCCCACGTCCGACACGCCCGCGCAACTGATGCAGTTGAGAAAGTCCAAAGCGATCAGCATCAAAAATTGCCATGACAGTGGCATTAGGCACGTCCACACCAACTTCAACGACGGTGGTCGAAACCAGAACCGCGATCTTCCCATCGCTAAAAGCACGCATAATCTGATCCTTCTCATCCGGCTTCATCTGTCCATGCAATAACGCAACAGGGCCAAGATTGCCGACCGCTTTTTGCATATCAACAAAAAGCTGCTCGGCATTTTGCAAATCAATTTTTTCGGATTCGGCAATCAAAGGGGTGATCGCAAACACCTGACTGCCTGACTGCACCTGTTCACGAATGATTCGATAAACTTGGTCAATCTGATTTTTGCGCAGCCACGTGGTCGCGATCGGCTTGCGACCCGCAGGTAATTCATCAATCGTGGAGACATCCATTTCCCCATAGGCTGTAATGGCCAGTGTTCGGGGAATAGGCGTCGCTGTCATTGACAACAAATCCGGCTTTTGTCCTTTTTCTTGAAGGATCTTGCGCTGATTAACCCCAAATCGATGCTGTTCATCAATAACAACCAGACCGAGCGCATGAAAGTCGACCCCTTTTTGAATCAACGCGTGCGTGCCGATGATGAGATTCAGGCGGCCATCACGCAACTCACTTAGGAGCTCGCGCCGCTTTTTGGTTGACGTCGAGCCAGTCAACAAACCTAATTTGACTGGAAAATCTTTGAATAACTTTGTCAATTTGGCAAAATGCTGCTCAGCTAACACTTCAGTCGGCACCATTAAAGCCGCCTGAAAACCAGCGGTCACCGCCGCATACAAAACAATGGCGGCAACAACCGTTTTACCGCTCCCAACATCGCCTTGTAGCAGTCGATTCATATGATTTGGCCGCCGCATATCGGCACAAATTTCGTTTACCACGCGTTTTTGAGCATTCGTGAGCGCAAACGGCAATGTCGCTATTAACGCGCGCAAGGCCTGATTGTCATAAGGAATCGCCAACCCGTTGCTGCTGTTGGCATTCAGTTGTTTTAACGCCTGAATTTGCAATTGGAAAAGGAAAAACTCCCGGAAAACCCCAGTACGGCGAGCCGCCTTTGCTTCTGCCGGCGTATCAGGAAAATGCATGCCATGAACCAACTGAGCATCACTCATTAAGCGATAATGCTCGCGAATGCTGGCAGGTACCAAATCGTTGATATTTTGCTGATCGCGTTCCCAGGCAGTTTTGATCAAGTCGAGTAACGTCCCCATGCGGACATTTTTGTTGACGGTGTAAATCGCCGCCATCGACGGTTGATCCTGCGACTGTGTCGCGAGAATTTTCATGCCGGTCAGACTACGACGCTTGGCATCCCATTTTCCAAAGATTGCTGCTTCATCACCCATCTGAAAACGATCTTTTAACCATGGTTGATTAAAAAACGTCACCAGAATCACGCTACGTTCAATTTGGAGCTTCACGTTAACGCGACTACGATGCGGCCCAAATCGACTAATAACCGGATCAGTCACAACGATCCCCTTGACCGTCAATTTTTCCTGATCGGCTGCCTCGGCAAGATCCTTCACCTTCAAATCATCGTAGCGGTAAGGAAAATAAAATAGGAGATCTCTAATGGTGTGAATACCAAGGCTTGCCAGCCCAGCTTCACGTTTCGGACCAACACCAGGTAGAACAGTAACGGGATCAGTCAAAGCCATCAAGGCACCTCCTTTTTCAGAATATAGCAAACCACTAATGAGTGTGTTACTGACCATCTGGCCTAATGACGCCAATCGCACGCTTTTATATAAATTTCGCAAAAAGGTGCCCCGCATGCGGGACACCTGTACGCGATAGCTGTTTAAGCCTACTCAACTGAGACGAAATAAGGATAAACCGGTTGATCACCTTGATGGATTTCAAATTCCAAATCCGGATATTGCTTACCGACAGCATCGGCAATCGCCTTTGCTTCCGTTTGATTAGCATCCGCACCCACGATGATGGTCACAATTTCACTATCGTCATTGATCATTTTACCAATCATCGCAATCCCTGCTGCTTCGCGATCCTTATCAGTCACTGTGATCGTACCGTCGATAATCCCCATCCAGTCGTGATCTTTGATCGCCAAACCGTTGATCGTCGTATCACGGATGGCTCGGGTGATTGACCCGCTGATCACATTCGGTAGTTGGGCAGTCATTTCACTTTGATTAGTGGCTAGATCTGCATCAGGACTGTACCCTAGCATCGCGGTCATTCCTTGGTTGATCGTCTTACTTTTGACCACTGCAACTTCAACGTCAGTCGCCGCTTTTGCCGCTGCTTCCGCGGCCATGAAGATATTGCCATTGTTAGGCAAGACGATCACGTGCTTGGCATGCGCTGCTTTAACCGCATCCAAAATATCGTTTGTGCTTGGATTCATAGTCTGACCGCCATTGAGCACATGCGTCACGCCAAGACTCTTGAATAGTTCTCCGAGTCCTTGACCAGCCGCAATCGCAACGACACCCATTTCAGCTAACGGCTTTTGGGCCACTTGTTGATCCAATGCGCCTTCACGTTCAATAATGCTTTCCTGTTGCAAGCGCATGTTATCAACTTTGATTTTCATCAATGAACCAAATTGCTGACCATAACGGAAAACAGTCCCCGGATGCTCAGTATGAACGTGCACCTTGACCACTTCTTCATCAGAAATAACCAAGGTCGAGTCACCGAGTGTATTCAAATAGTTACGGAACGGTTCGTAGTCAAAATGTTTGAGGTTTTGGCCATCACCAAGTTCGACCATCATTTCGGTACAGTAGCCGTATACGATATCGGCTGGATCAAGCTGTACTTGAGCACTTTGATGATGCACAGCATTAATCATTTCGTTCATTTCTTCGTCAGTGACGTCATGAACATCTGAACTAATTTTACCGGACAAGCCTTCTTGGAAACCCTCGTAAATAAAAACAAGTCCTTGTCCACCAGAATCAACCACGCCGACTTCTTTCAAGACGGCCAAAAGATCAGGCGTTTTGGCTAAGGCACGTTTAGCACCTTTCACAACTGCCTGCATAACAACTAAAGCATCATCAGAGCCATTAGCCGCTTTTAAGCCAGCTTTAGCCGCTTCACGGGCGACTGTCAGGATCGTGCCTTCAACCGGCTTCATGACGGCTTTATAGGCCGTCTCGACGCCATGTGCAAACGCATCGGCTAGGTCCTGAGCCGTCAGACTTTTCTTATGCGCCACGCTTTTTGCAAAGCCACGGAAAAGTTGCGAGCTAATGACGCCAGAATTGCCTCGCGCGCCCATCAGCAAACCTTTGCCAAGATGCTTGGCTAAGTCACCAACTGACTCATCATTAGACTCCAACACCGCTTTTGCGCCAGTTTGAAAAGTCAGGTTCATATTAGTGCCAGTATCACCATCCGGAACTGGAAAAACGTTTAATGAATTCACAAAATCAGCATTTTTATTGATGCGATGTGCGGCTACCCGGATCATATCCTGGAATTTAGTCGCGGTAATTTCGGTTACTGCCACGGAACATCCTCCTCGAAGAACTTCAATATGTCACACCGTTAACAACCGGTGCGTGTACGTCAGTCGCCTAATACCTTGACGCCTTGGACGATGACGGTCACTTCATCAGTCGTGACCCCCAACATCGTTTCGAGGTTGTATTTTACTTTGTCTTGGACATTTCGGCAAACTTCTGAAATTTTAGTGCCATAACTGACGATAATGTTGACTTCGATTTTCACGCCATTATCTGTCTGACGAACGACAACACCGCGCGAATAATTTTCGCGTTTCAAAATGTCATTGAGATTATCGCGAATCTGATTACGGCTAGCCATGCCGACGATACCATAGATGGATGTCGCCGCACCGCCAACCACCGTCGCAATGACACTGTTGGAAATGTCGATGATTCCGTATTTGGTTTTGATTTTGACCGCCATGCTGTTTCCTCCTAAGCCATTCGCGATGATTTTCACATCGCGTACAATTCTACCAGCTAGTTTAGCATAGCTAAGCGATGACTGCGAGCAGAGCGTGAATCAGCCCGATTAGAAACCGGAGTGTAAGCGGCCTTGGGTGTGATGGCCGGTTTTTGGCCATTGCGCCCAAGACCGCTTACACGTCAGTTTCTGGTCTTGTCGCTACCTTTATGAGACAATCGTTAACAGTAACATTTTCCAAAGAATATCGGACTATTTGTACTTACCCACCCAATTTTCTTAGACTCTGATCACGCGTTTATTTTGACCTGTCAAGTAATTTTACTTTGCAAAAATTCTTGCATTAACCGCGGGCCTATGATAAGTTAGTTGAGTGAAAAATTCGAGGGTGACCTTGAAAAAAAGGAGGTCATATTGTGGCTAAAGATATTATTACTGGTCGTCATACCACGTTTGGCAACAAGCGTTCTCACGCTTTGAATTCAAGCCGGCGCCAATGGAAAGCCAACCTGCACAAGGTTCGTATCCTTGTCGATGGTAAACCAAAGCGGGTATGGGTTTCTGCACGTGCCCTTAAATCAGGTAAACTGACCCGGGTTTGATCCCATAACATTTAAAAAGGTCCTGACAATGAATGTGATGCATCCTTCATTGTCAGGACCTTTTTTTTGTTGAGCGCGAGCAGGAGCGATTAGAAACCGGAGCGTACCCGGATTTTAAGCGGTTGACCTAATATCCCTCATACAATCGGTGATTCGTTGGACGCCAACTAATTTGGGAAAGCCTTGGGCTAAAATTTCCTTGCCATGCCAAACGCCGCAATCTCCGGCCAGTTGGGACTGGTACGCACTTTTTCAGGATCTTGATATGCTGACTTCTCAGATCGTTAGTTCATTAAAGCAAATCAGGAAGAAAACAATGCCTAATTATCCAATTTTTGCCCGCGCCGATCACGACTATAAATAATTGCCACCTGACCAGTCGTCCAACTCACGGTGAATGGCTGCTTGCCAAGAAACTCATTGGAAGCCCACGCATAAGGATAGCCCGCTCGCCATGGTTTTAATGGATATTTCGCTCCGACAATGGTCAAATCGGCAACTGGGGTGAGATTGACAACTGCAACGTAACGATAACCTGGCAGCGGTTTAATTTCATGCTCACCAGGGCTGTAATAATCAACCCAATTTTGCACATCAAACAAATGAAGGCGCTCAATATCTGCTAAAAAGCGCGGTTGAAGCGGTAAGAAAAGATTAGACAAAAAATGATCTAGTCGTCCACCAGTCCCGCCAACCAAGGTGACGTCGCCGGATGAAGATGCCTGAAGTGCCGCTTTAACAGCCAACTCTGTATCCGTGTCATCTTTTTCAGAAGGCACCTGTTGTAGCTTCTGGACATGTCCACGAACTAGCCGCAATTCTTCAAGCGTTAAGGAATCAAAGTCGCCAATTGCCAGTTCAGGATGAATCCCTGCACGTACAAGTCGCAATGTGCCGCGATCAACGCCGATCCATACACCGGGCAATTGTTCCCAAGCGGCTGGCAAGCATGCCTGTGGACCGCCTGCCATGATGTTGACGTGCGTCATTTAACAGCCTCACGCAAGCTATTCATCGCGTCACCGACATTTTTGGACCCAAAAACATACGAACCTGCAACAAAAATATCTGTCCCGGCATCAGCTGCCGCCTTCACGGTTTGATTGTTGATACCGCCATCGACTTCAATGTCAAAATGCAGTTTCCGAGCTTTACGCAGCTGATATAATCGATCAACCTTGTCCACCATCGGCGTCAAAAATTTTTGACCACCAAAACCGGGATTAACCGTCATAACCAGCACTTGATCAACCAGCGGGAGAACTTCTTCAAGACTGCTCAATGGTGTGCCCGGATTGATCACAACCCCAGCGCGAACACCTTTTTCGATCACATGCTGCAAAACGCCATAAAGATGATCCGTGGCTTCTTCGTGAACCAAAATCGTATCCGCCCCAGCTTCAGCAAAATCTGCCACCCAAGCCGCTGGGTCACTGACCATCAAGTGAACCTCCAATGGCAGACTGGTAACCGGACGTAACGCTTGGACGACCAGCGGACCGAAAGTCAGATTTGATACAAAATGACCGTCCATAACATCAACATGCAGTAAATCAGCACCGGCTTTTTCAACTTTTTCGACATCCCGCGCAAGATGAGCAAAATCAGCACTTAAAATCGATGGGGCAATTTTCATAACGATCTCCTCCATATATTGCGTTCATCCGGCCATTAATCAGCTTGACGTCCGCATTTTGTCTAATCTAAGTTACTTCTTCTTGTAAACTGGGCGCTTGCCGCTTAACTCTTCACGAAACTGTAAGTAGTTATCATAACGGCTTTGCATGATATCACCAGCCGCCAGTGCCGCCTTAACGGCACAATGTGGCTCGCTAACGTGCTGACAGCCGCGGAATTTGCAATTGGGTGCTAACGCCACAAACTCAGGAAAACGGTCACGCAAATCATCTAAGGTGACGTCCAGTAAACCAAGCGATGAAAAACCAGGTGTATCAGCAACTAAGCCACCGTGAATCGGATAAAGATCAGTGGTGCGGGTCGTGTGCCGGCCACGATTTAACGCATGACTAATGGCCGCTGTTGCCAAGTCCAATCCTGGCACAAGATGATTCAACAAAGTAGACTTACCAGCACCGGTTTGTCCAGTGAAAATGGTCAATTTATCGGCAAAGCTCGCTTGTACTTGCGCGAGGATTGTCGGATCAAAGGGCTTGTCAGGTGCAAAAACCGGATAGCCTATTTTTGTATAGCCGGCTAAGTCTTGACGAATCTTCGTTAATCGCTGAGGCTTTGTTAAATCGGTCTTGGTCAGATAAATCTCCGCGTGAATATCGTGACCCTCAAGATAAACCAGAAAACGATCCAATAGGTTCTTAGAAAAGTCCGGCTCCACGGCGGAAGTGATCAAAACGGCTTGATCAACGTTGGCAACCGGTGGGCGCACCAACGCATTATGACGCGGTAATACCTTCAGCAAATAGCCTTCATCATCCCCTTCTCCCGGTTGAAAAGCAGCAAAGTCGCCCACCAGCGGCGTAATTTTGTCGTTGCGCAAACTGCCGCGCCCGCGAGTTCGGTAAGTTGTCCCATTCACAGCGATGTCGTAATACCCGCTGATCTGTTTAATAATTCTTCCAGTTAAGTTTTCACTCATTGCGTAATATTATCTCCCTGTGAAATAACAGTGCCGTCCCGAACAATCCGGTAGCTACCTGGGTATTTCGCGCTAACTTGCAATGTGATGGTGACTTGATCGTCTGCCGTGATATTAAAGGAACTATACACAGTATTAATGTTATGTGTCTTATCTGCGATGAAGACTTGAATACCGTTGGGTGCGGGCGCAGCACTACTACTGCTACTAGTGCTGCCACTGCTATTGCTGGCACTTGCGGTACTCGAACTGGCCGGTGCTTGATAGGGAATTGAAATTGTTTTCGACCAGGTTTTGGTCTCTTCAGGATCTTGGCCTTGAGAGACCGAAACATTGACTGTGTCGCCTGGTTTAACCTGTGTCCCAGCAGCTGGCGTTTGACTGATTACCATGCCTGTATCGACGGTATCAGAGTGCGCTTGAGAAATCACAATCTTAAGTCCGACTTCATTGGCGTAATCTCGCAAACTTTTTTCGGTATAACCCGTCAAATCACGAAGCGCAAAAGTATTTGGCTTGATCGCAACGGAAACACCAAATGTGATCGTCGTTTTGTCCGCAATGACCTTTTTGCCTGCTTTAATGCTTTGTGACACGATCTTGCCTGACGGTTCGTCATTGGTGCTGACCTGTTTTTCTTTGACGGTTACGCCGCGTTTTTGCAAGTCTGACTTCACGTCTGTGTAATCTTGCCCAACATAATTCTCTAGCGTAAATTGCGGCTGACCGCGGCTTAAAATCAGCTTGACCGTCGAGCCTTCCTTAACACTCACCTGCCGTTTTGGATCTGAATCGATCACCAAATCCTTGCTAACTTTCGTGGAATAAGTGTACTTGTATGACCCAACTTTTAAGCCTGCGCTGGTCAAGGCAGTTTTTGCCTGGGTTGTGGTCATGCCCCGTAGATCGGGGACGTCCACATCCCTTTTCTGATTGGCAAAAACTGCGCCGATACCAATCATCAGCAGCATGGCGACAAGTATCCCGATGCCAATAATCCACCAACGGCGACTTTTTTTCTTAGGTCGTGCTTTCGGACTTGGCTGACTCGCTGGACTGTCAGCATCTCCTCCTTCGTCATGCGGCGGTTTGGGACCGTTGGGGATGACTGGCATGATTCGTGTCTCATCCAGATCATCTTTAGGAACCACATACTTTGCTTCATGTGCTCGTGCCGGACTCAACGCTGTCTTGAGGTCGCTAGCCATGGCATCCGCACTGGTATAGCGATTAGCCGGATTTTTGGCTGTAGCCTTAAAAACAACATTCTCCAGTGCCTGCGGGATATGCGGATCAAACGCGCGCACCGACGGAATTTCTTCTTGAAAATGCTTTAACGCAATCGTAACTGCCGAATCACCTTCGAAAGGTACAGAACCAGTCAGCATTTCAAAAAGAATAATGCCTAACGCATAAATATCACTTTGACGGGTTGGCATACTGCCGCGCGCCTGTTCCGGTGATAGATAGTGCACCGACCCCAATAATGAGTTGGTCATCGTCATCGAATTCTCCGATAACGCGACTGCAATCCCAAAATCGGTGATCTTAGCATTGCCATCCGGATCAATCAAAATATTCTGCGGTTTCAAATCACGGTGAATGATATTGTGATCATGCGCCGTCTGAACGGCAGAAAGGATCTGTTCCATCATGTCGACCACGCGCTGATATGGAATGGGGAAATGCTCGACAATGTAGTGCTTTAAATCAGAGCCTTTGACATACTCCATGACCAGAAATTGCTGACCTTGACTTTCACCAACGTCATAAATCGACACAATATTTGGATGAACCAGCTCACTGGTCGCCATGGCTTCTCGTTGAAAGCGGCGAACTGTATCGGGGTCATTTTGCAAATCAAGCCGGAGAACCTTAACCGCCACATCGCGATCAAGAATCAGGTCGCGTGCCAAATAGACGTTGGCCATACCGCCTTCGCCTAATGTTTTGATAAGCTTGTAGCGCTCATTTAAAATCGTCCCCGGCTCAATCATTGCGGCTCCCTCCGATCCTGATGAATGATCAAGGCACTGATGTTGTCAGGTCCGCCAGCAGCATTTGCTTTGAGGATCAATTCTTGAGCCTTGCTGCCAATCGGCATGTCCTGACGCAACACTGCCGCGATATCTTCATTGTCAACCATGTTGGTGAGGCCATCAGAACACAACAACAAATAGTCGTCATATTCCATATCGTAAATCGTCACATCAGCATCAACATCACTGCTGACACCAAGCGAACGCGTGATCACGTTACGCTGCGGAAAGCGTTTGGCTTCCTCAGGGGTTAGTTCCCCATGTTTGACCAACTCATTGACCAAACTATGATCCTCAGTAATTTGAACTAAATGGCCATTGCGATAGAGGTAGCCACGTGAATCACCAATATTTGCCACCACGAATCGTGTACCGCTGATAATCACAGCCACAACCGTTGTGCCCATCCCAGAAAGATCTGTATATTGTTTCGCTTTTTGCAAAATCACATCATTTTCCTGCTGCAACTCAAAAATGAGCCAACGGACGATGGACTCGATCTCGGCAGTATCTGTTTTCTCGAAAGCATAGCCTAAATGCGATACTGCCATTTCACTGGCAACATCACCACCTCGATGGCCACCCATGCCATCCGCCACCAAGGCCAAAGTCGCTTCGGATTGATTTTTAAAAATACCGACATAGTCTTGATTATTTGGTCGCCGACGACCAATATCAGTGCGATAAGCGAACTCCATACATACCCCTCATTTGCGACGAATCAAACTGGCAATGAAAAATCCGTCCGTATCATAATCATCTGGAAACAGTTGCAACGCTGGTGCGTTATGCGCCTTGTGCAATGGCTTCAAGGTTGGTACTGAAACTTGCTCGAACTCAGGATGAGCCGCCAAAAATTGTGCAACCACATCTTGATTCTCTTCTTTCACCATTGTACATGTACTATACGTCAGGCGGCCACCGATTTTTAAGGTTGGTGCCACACTATTTAAGATTGCTAGCTGAATTTGTTGCAAATGCGCCGGATCTTCAGGCGTTTTTGTGTACTTGATTTCCGGTTTACGTCGAATTAAACCTAATCCGGAACAAGGGGCATCCACCAAAATTTTGTCAAAAGAATTGGCAGAAAATGTTGTCGCAACCTTACGTGCATCCAGCACCTGTGCATGGATGCGATCCGTCAAGCCCAGGCGTTTAGCATTTTTATTGATCAAACGCACTTTGTTGGCGTGCAGATCAAGCGCCGTCACTTGTCCGCCTTGTTTTGGATCAAGATACTGAGCAATGTGGGTGGTTTTACCGCCAGGAGCGGCACAAGCATCCAAAACAACATCCCCAGGCTGGATGTCTAGACTTGGGGCCACCAGCATCGAACTTTCATCTTGCATCGTATACTCACCTTTGACAAATGCGGATGTCCCTGCTAAGTGGCCACTAGGTGCAATGAGGCCAATTGGGGTCAAAGGACTTTCCTTCAAATCGGGGAATTCCGGCTTTAAAGAAGCAAGCAAGGCAGCTGGGGTGATTTTCGTCGTGTTGACGCGCAGTGAAGCATGCGCTGGGACATTGATGACATTCAAAATGGCACGGGTTTTCGGTTCACCCAGTTGTGCCGTCAATTTTTCAACAAGCCACACCGGCGTACTGCTTTCGATTGACAATCGCTTCACAGGATCAGCGATTGCGGCTGGGTCAGGAAAGCCTGTTCGCTGAGCATTTCGCAAAACCCCAGTCACAAATTTGGCGATTCCTTGATGTCCAAGCTTCTTGGCAATTTCTGTACTATCAAAAAAAACCGCGCGTGCTGGTACTTTATCAAGATACTGCAGTTGATAAACGGCTGTATCAAGCAAACACCGAATCCAATTGTCGAGTTTCCGGCCTTTGATGAAAGGTGCCAGATAAAAATCCAACGTCAGCTGATGCTGGATCACACCATAGACGATGTTTGTCAGCAAGCCAGCATCACGCGGCGTCAACTTGTGACTATTAATCACGTGATCCAATGTCAGATTTGAATAGCCACCTTGCCCAGTGACTCGCGACAGGGTTTCAACAGCTAATAAACGCGGATTATTCGGGGTCATCAGTAATCACCTGCTGTCCTGAGACCAATTGTTGGCCCGGTCCATTCAAAAAGTCGGCAATTGATTGTTTAGCCTTGCCAGCCGGCTGTAGTTCATCCACTTGGAAAGTGGTTTGTTGGCCGGCAACCATCACCAAACGATGCTTATCCCGTTCAACAATACTGCCAGCAGGAAGCGTTGATCCTGCTGATAGCGGCGTAATCGCCCACAACTTCGTCCGTTGACCATTTAAATAAACATACCCGCCGACATCGGGACGCAACGCCCGAATCCATTGATCAAGGGCCTTGGCTGGCAGATGAATATTAAGATGCTCTTGCTCTTTGGTAATGGTCGGCGAAAAGGTCACTTTATCTGGATCTTGAGGGGTCCGGGTGGCCGTGCCAGCAATGATCTTCGGCAACGTTTCTAGTAACAAATCGCGACCGAGCAATGACAATTTGGCAAAAACGGTTCCCGTATCATCAGCACGCGTCAATGGCAGTTTTGCCTGCGCAAACATATCACCAGCATCCATTTTCTTCACCATTTCGATAATCGTGACGCCAGTTTCTGAATCGCCATTCATAATGCTGTACTGAATCGGCGCGCCACCGCGATATTTTGGCAGCAGCGAACCGTGCACATTCACAGCGATAATTTTGGCTGCTTCTAAAAATTTTGTTGGTAAAAATTGGCCATATGCCGCCGTGACAATCAAGTCTGGTGCCATGGCGATGGCTTGCGTCAACTCTGGGCTGCCGCTCAATTTTTCCGGTTGCAAAACCGGGATATCATGTTTCTGCGCCGCCTGTTTAACTGGGCTAGCCGCCAGCCGCTGCTTGCGGCCAACTTTGCGATCGGGCTGCGTCATCACGGCAAGAATGTCGTAATGCTGGGCAATCAGTCCTTCAAGAATCGGGACAGCAAATTCGGGTGTACCTAAAAAAATTACTGAAGTCATTTTTTCCTCCAAACAATGAGTTGCTGGTATGTTGGTGCCTAGTTTGCCATGGAACATGGTTAAGACGTTTAAACGAATGCCAACGGTTCTGGATCAATCGCGACTAAAAAGCCGTGACGACTACTTTGCTGGGTCTCTTCCAAAATATGCTGCAGGGTTGCCGCTAACGCCGGCTCGTGTTTATATTTTAGAACGATTTGGTAAATATAGCGATTTTTCAAACGAGCAATCGGTCCTGGTGTCGGGCCAAGCATGATGACCTGATCGGATAGATGCTCACGTAATTCTTTTGCCAAAGAAAAGATAGCCTTAGCCGCCTGTGTTTCATCAACATGGCTCACAGCGATTTTCGTTGAATAAAAATATGGCGGATAATTGCCGCGATGCCGAATGGCCATCTCTTGCCGGAAAAAGCCTTCGTAGTCCTGCCGTTTGGCGTATTGAATGGCATAATGATCTGGATTGAAGGTCTGAACGAAGACTTCACCGGGTTTGTCCGCCCGACCAGCCCGGCCACTCACCTGTGTGAGCAACTGAAAGGTCTTCTCACTCGCCCGAAAATCCGGCAGGCCGAGCGCTGTGTCCGCATTAATGACACCAACTAAAGTCACATCGGGAAAATCCAGTCCCTTTGCGATCATTTGCGTACCCAGTAAGATATCGGCCTGATGGTCACCAAACGCATCTAAGATCCGCGCATGGCCACCTTTGCGCCGAGTGGTATCAACATCCATTCGCAAGATTCGGGCATCTGGCAGCAGCTGCTGCAACTGCGCCTCAACCTTTTGGGTGCCAGTACCGTAATAGCGAATTTTATCAGAACCGCAGTTTGGGCAACGATGTGGAATCGGTTCCTCATGGCCGCAATAATGACATTTCAAGGTGTGTGTGTCCATGTGCAGCGTCAGACTAATGTCACAGTTCGGACATTTTGCCACATAGCCGCAATCGCGACACATCACAAAACTTGAATAACCGCGCCGATTCAAGAGCAACACACTTTGTTCCTGTCGCTGTAGTCGAATTCTCAAGGCGTCAAGCAGCGGGCCCGAAAAGTCCTCTTGCGCGCCGTGCGCAAAGGCTTCCCGCATATCAACAATATGCACTGGCGGTAATGGTTGATCGTTAATCCGATGCGGCAGCCGCAGCAGTGTATAAACGCCCTTTTCCGCTCGAGCGCGCGACTCCAATGAAGGTGTTGCTGAGCCCAACACAACCGGTGCATGGTGAATCTGTGCCCGTTTTAACAAAACGTCACGGGCGTGATAGCGTGGCGCCGAATCTTGTTTGTAGCTGGTCTCGTGCTCTTCATCCATGATGAAAACGCCGATGTTTTTTAACGGCGCAAATGCTGCTGACCGTGCGCCGACAACGACCTGAGCCTCGCCGCGCGCAATTCGGCGCCATTCATCATACTTTTCGCCATCAGACAAGCCAGAGTGCATCACGGCAACATGCGTCCCAAAACGGCCTTTTACGCGATTGACCATTTGCGGCGTCAACGCAATTTCCGGCACAAGCATCAAGGCTGTCTGTCCCGCGGCTAAAACCCGTGCAATCACCTGCAAATAGACTTCTGTTTTGCCAGAGCCGGTGACCCCTTCTAACAAAAATGTTTTAGGATCCCTTTCGGCAACGGCAGCGTTAATTTGCGTCACAATCGTCTGTTGTTCTGGCGTGAGCGGCAACGGCTTCGTCAACGGTTGATGCTGCAGTTCCGGATAAGGATCGCGGTAAGTCTCGTGGCCTTCAAGCTTCAGCCAGCCTTTTTCGACTGCCTGATTAATCACCGGCTTTGTCAGGCCATATTGATGTTCAACGGTCATCAAAGCAGGATGCTGATTGTTAGCAGCCCATTCACCAATTAAAGTTAACAGTTTAAGTTGCTTGGCGGCGTTTTTACGCACGTGTTCACGCTCGGCAGCCGCTTGCTCCGGTGATAATTGCGGGATCAAGTAAAAGATTTTTTTAACCCGAGCACGATCCTTTTTTAAATATGAAATAGCAACTTTACCTGCTTGCGCCAATTTCATCACTGCAACTTGCTGTTCAGCGTTCAGACTACCGATCGCCAGACTGTCAGCCGTCCCAAAGTATTTTTGTTGCTCACCAGCCGACAGCTTAACCGGTTCAGCAACTTTTACCGCATCGATTTTCAACATAGTTGGCAACATCGTCTGCATGCACGCAATCCAAAAAGAATACGTTGTTTGCGCCAACCACTTCGATAGCTTTAATAATTCGTGGTCAAAAACCGGGGCCGGATCAAGGACATCTAGCAATGGTTTCAATTGACCGTCATAGTCGCTTTGGTCGGAGACTGACACGACCATGCCGCTCACTTTTCGCGCGCCTTTGCCAAACTGGACCCAGACCCGCATCCCCGCCTGCAAAGCGCCTTCTAAGCGCGCAGGTACAAGATAATCAAACGGTCGATCTGTTTGCATCGTGGGCACATCCACGATCACCTTGGCAACAATTGCCAAGCGCTCACCCCTTTTGTTTTGCTAACATCGTTGCAAGTTGCTCAATCAAAGCAGCAGCGACTTTTGGCTTGGGCATTTCCGGCAAGGTCACTGGTGCCTGTTCTGGCCGCAATAACGTCACAGCATTCGTATCAGCGTTAAACCCGTGAGTCGCATCAACGTGATTGGCCACAATCATATCAGCATTTTTCTTAGTTAATTTAAGTTGCGCATTTTTCAAAAGATCATTGGTCTCAGCCGCAAACCCAATCAATATCTGATGAGTTTTTTTACGGCCAAGTGATGCCAAAATGTCCGGATTTTGAACCAAATTCAGCGTCAGTCCAGAAGTCGCATCAGTCTTCTTTAACTTGTGATCACTGACGGTTGGCAACCGATAATCAGCAACTGCCGCTGCCATGATAACCGCGTCTGCCTCGGTAAATTCGGCATCAATTGTGTCTGCCATGGATTGGGCACTTTCGACTTGTTTGACTGTCACACCGGGAACAACTGGTAACTGTCGCGTTGTGACCAGCGTCACTTCGGCACCAGCTCCGGCCGCGGCATTGGCAATCGCCGTGCCCATCTTACCTGAAGAGTCGTTTGTAAGGTAGCGGACAGGATCAAGTCGTTCTTTGGTTCCGCCGGCAGAAACGATGATACGGCGACCACGTAACCGCGGGTCATCTAAACTTTCGATGAATAAGGCAATCCGTTCTGGCTCAGGCATTCTCCCGATACCGGTATAGCCTTCCGCTAACAAGCCAGTTTCAGGTGGAAGCACGAGATAGTTTTGTTCAGTCATCAAACTAGCAATATTCTTTTGCGTCTGCGGATTTTGCCACATCTGGTCGTTCATGGCCGGGACCAACAACTTTGGTGCCTGCATTGCCAGCAGTGTCGTCGTCACAACATTATCAGCAAGGCCGTTCGCCAGTTTAGCCAACGTATTGGCCGTTGCCGGTACCACAACACCAAGATCCGCCCAATGTGCCAATGCCACATGGGCAACATGTTCAGGATGATCAAATTCATGCCCGTCTGTCAATACAGCCGCCTTGCTGACGATAGCCAACGTCTCCGGCGTGACAAATCGTTCCGCACTTTTGGTCATCGCAACCCGTACATCATGGCCTGCTTTGATTAAGGCTCGGACCAGTAATGGCACTTTATAAGCGGCAATCCCGCCAGTGACAAACAAGGCAATATGTTGCTTCTTCATGTCGACTCCTTTCGCACTTCAAGCTAGGACCATTATACCAAACGCACACTAAAAAGAGGCAGGAGCACTTTTAAGCGCCACTGCCTCCTGTATTGCCAGCCGTCTTTAAACGCCATTGTCATCAGACAGCCAGAACGATCAATCGCTCATTCCTGATCCTTGCGATCCAATTTTTCTGCATCACGCTCAAGCATTTTAGACTTAGGATCAATGATGACATCACCAGCCGCAATTTCTTCAAGCGCTTTGCCAACACTTTTATCAGACTTATAATCTGACAACATCTTCAAATCACCAGATTCTAATTCATGGGCACGTTTTGCCGCCAATACGGCTAGCGAATAACGGGACGGCACCTTTTCCAATAGTTTATCAATCGAAGGATAAATAATCATGAGATGAAACTCCTTTTTCTAATAGATGGGCATGAACCCCGCGCTATGCGAGCCAGCCACAGACAACTATCTTGCCAAATCTGCACTTGCTAACATGCCCTTGTAACGATCAATGACGCGTGGCACCCGCAAGTGCTCGCTTTCAATAATACGTTCGATGCGCTTAACTGCTAAATCAACTTTATCATTCACCACGGCATAATCATAATTTTCCATCATGGTGATTTCCGAAGCTGCTTTGCGAATCCGTTTATCAATGGTCACATCATCATCCGTGCCGCGTCCTTTCAACCGGTGGCGCAACTCGCTAAGATCTGGTGGTGTCAAGAAGATGAAGACACCGTTTGGACATTTTTTGCGAACCTGCATGGCACCGTTAACCTCGATCTCCAGTAGAACATCGCGGCCGGCATCCAAAGTTTCGTTCACATATTTTAACGGTGTGCCGTAGTAATTCTCAACATATTTCGCATACTCCAGCATACCACCTGTCGCAATTTCGTGCTCAAACTGGGCTTTCGTCCTAAAGTAATAATCGACACCATCAACCTCACCAGGCCGCATTTGCCGTGTCGTCATTGAAATTGAATATTGAAAATCTCGATAATTACCATCCAGCATTGCTTGCCGAACCGTTCCCTTACCGACACCGCTGGGCCCGGACAAAACAATTAGCATTCCCCGCTCGTGCATGTGTGAACCTCTTTCGTTAAGTATTACTGAACATTTTGCACTTTTTCGAGGCTGATTTCAACTGCATCACCGGTGAAATGGTGAAAAGTGCGCCCGTTTGAGGGCAATCTGAGCATCACGGCGCCCCAAAGCAATCATATTAGCGATGGCTTCAGGCCGAAAATTAAACAATCCAGGCAGCCGCTCACTGGGTTTAAGATAGAGATCGCCATGATCAGGGCCAATGCGGCCAATTCCTTCGCCGCTAATCGCGATGACATAATCAGCACCAATTTGCCGCGCAATGTCAACAGGCAAGTCATTAACAACCCCGCCATCAACATAACTCACCCCGGCCCGCTCAACTGGCGAAAAAACGCCTGGCATGGCGCTTGAAGCAAGCAACCACTCCCGCGCCTCAGGTGCAGTCAACACATCCAGTCGGGTCACATGTGCTTGAAAATCCGGGACACTGGTTGTCACTGCTAACACCGCCCGCGAATCGAGTTTGGGGGCTTGCAGCATTCGATCTAATACTGGCACAAAATGACGCCGCAAAAAGATCGGTCCATTCACTTTTGCTTCGGAAAAATGCTGCCACCATTGTGGTACTTGCTCGGGCAGCATACGGGCGGTTCCGGCAGCATTGATGGCGCCAATTGACGACCCAATCACAAATGTCGGACGTAATCGCGGCCCCAATACGGCCCACACGCCGGCTTGGTATGCGCCGTGAGCAGCACCGCCGCCAAAAACAACTGCTATTGTTGCCATCGCTTGTTCCCCCCCAAACGGCGTGATCCACTGATTTAAAAAAACTAGTTGCAACTTTGAACACTTGTTCGTATAATGAAATTACAAACAAATGTTCGGAGGCTTGATCATGGAAAACAAATCATCTGCACTGCAAACCGTTACCCGTCATCTCGTCGCATCTTATCGTGAATTCTTCGATTTGGCGGCACCAACTGCAAAAATGCCTTCCCATCAGCTTGATCTTTTCCTTGATCAGGCCATGCATCGCCAGTATCAAGTGGCGCTGTTCTTTGATCAAGATCGGCCACCATTTATCGGTCGCATTACTCGGCCATTGGGTGAGAAACGGTATCTGGTCAAAGCATACCATAGTAACGTCTATCGGATCATCACCGAAGCGGAGGTATCCTACATTAAACGATTTAAATGATCGGTGTTGGCCGGTTGCGCAGTGTCGCGCGCTACCATCATGCCATTCATCGCAGGCTGTTGATCATCGAATCCGAATTTTAGGGCTTGCATGAATGGCATTTAATTCAGATGGGATTCATCACCACCAACTAAAGCGACGTTAAGGTTTCTTTCTAGCTGCTATATAAAGACGCCTGATTTTCCTAAATATGGAAAATCAGGCGTCTTTCGTTTGGCATAGATCACTTATTGGAAACTAAAACTGATACCGTCAAAGCAAAGAAACCATTGACCAAATGTACTGTCGTAGACAATTCAGTCACTTAACCCATGCGTCCGTGTTTGAATTCGTCTGCCATTTTCAACAATTCTTCCGCATGTTCAACTGTTAGCTTGGTGATTTTCTCCCCAGCTAGCATTCGCGCAATCTCATCAACGCGGGCCTGATCGGTTAATTTCAGAACTTGCGTCGTAGTGCGGCCATTATGAACCGCCTTACTGATGACATATTCATGATCAGCCATCGCCGCCACCTGAGGCAAATGGGTGATGCACAACACCTGCGAAGACTTAGCAATCAAGCTAATCTTATTGGCAATCGCCTGCGCGACTCGACCGGAAACGCCGGTATCGACCTCATCAAAAATGATAGCCGTCACACCTTCTGTTTTCGCAAAAATCGTCTTCATCGCTAACATCAACCGCGACAATTCACCGCCAGAGGCAATTTTAGCTAACGGTTTAGCTGACTCACCAGGATTTGTTTGAATATAAAATTCAACCTCATCCAGTCCATCAGCCCGAAAATCCTTTGCCTTAGCAAAATGCACCGAAAAAACTGTTTTTTCCATATACAATGATGCTAACTGCTCGTGAATCGCTTTCGTCAATTGCTTAGCGGCGGCATGGCGGCGTTTTGACAAAGCCGTTCCCAGCTTCTGCAACTGATTCTGGGATGCCTTCAATGTCGTATCAAGATCTTCAACCGAAGTTTCTGCTTGTTCCATTTGGTTCAATTCAGTCGCGGCCCGCTTGCCATAGGCGATCACTTCATCAAGCGATTCCCCATATTTGCGCTTTAACTGATTAAATAAATCAAGCCGCTTTTCGACTTCATCCAGCCGACCTTCGTCAAATTCCTGATCATCCAATTCCTTCGACAAGTCATTTTGGACATCTTGCAAGCTGTAATAGGCGCTTTGCAAATTGTCAGCAATGGCAGCAAAATTCGGATCAAGATCAGCAATACTTTGCATACTCGACATGGCCTGACCGATTTGATCAAGCGCATTCACTTCTTCATCACTCAATAAAGCATAGCTCTCCTGCAATGCTGAATTAATCTTTTGAAAATTAGCAAGCCTTTCACGTTCTGCAGTAAGATCCGTATCTTCATGCGGTTGCAGATTGGCACTTTGAATCTCACCCACCTGAAATTTCAACATATCCAAGCGTTGTGCCCATTCCTGCTCGTTCGCCTGTTTTTGCTTCACGGCACGCAAGGTCCGTTGATAATCGTGATAAACATCAGCGTATTGTTGCCGCAATTTCAGCAAGTCATCGCCGGCAAACGAATCCAATAACCCTAGATGCGTTTCTGGATGCATGAGCTGTTGGTGTTCATTTTGCCCGTGAATATCAACCAGCGTTTCGCCGATCGCCTTCAAGGTCGTTGTATTGACCAGATGCCCGTTCACACGACAAACATTACGGCCAGTGCGAAAAATTTCGCGCTGCAACAGTACGGTGTCATTTTGATCTGGATCCATGACCCCATATGCTTGCAGCTTAGCCTCTGTTGCCGGATTTTCTTGCGCATCAAAGAGACCTTCTAAACTGGCCTTAGTGGTGCCGGTACGAATAAAATCGACTGAGCCGCGGCCACCTGCCAACAAGCCAACTGCATCGATAATGATCGACTTACCGGCACCTGTTTCACCTGTCAAAGCGGTCATACCGGGCTGAAAACTCAGCGCCAGATGATCAATGATGGCGAAATCATGAATCGCTAACTCTTGTAACATCGCTTCACCCCACCATTGCTTCAAGTTCAGCCAACACTGCCGTTGCATATTTTGCAGACCGGCAGATGATCAAAATAGACGCATCCCCGCTGATGGTCGCAAAAATACGCTGATCATCCAGTTGTTCAATTAAAGTCTCAACTGCTGCCGCTGTCCCAGGCAATAAGGCCAAATGAATAAAATTATCCATGGCCTCACCCCACTTCATCGCGGTGATGAGCGTTCGCCGCAATTTATCAGTGGCTGGCAATTGTTTTTCTGCCGGCATACTGTAACGATAATGGCCTTCACCAGCAGGCACTTTGATCAACTGCATGTCCTTAATATCACGCGAAATGGTTGCTTGCGTGACCGGAATATGCAGCTCATTCAATCGCGCAACCAAGTCTTCCTGACGTTCGATTGGTTCATCTTGAATCAATCGTTGAATGGTTGCCTGTCGTTCGCGCTTGCGCATGTGCTCACCTCTGTCATAGATGGCTTTGTTCGATCAAAACTAGTCAAACAAAAGCTTTACCAATAGCATAGCGCACGAACTAGACAGATACCAAGTTTTTGCATAAATATTCATTATGGCCGATGTAAATCACCATAAGCGGCAGTCAAAGTTTCTTCAATATCGACATCAGGCGCCATTTTCCCAGGCGTTTGCGCACTATTTTGCAGATGAATTAAAAATTCAATATTACCTTCGCCGCCTTTGATCGGACTGTAATCCAATCCCAAGACATCGTATCCAGCCTCAAGTGCGAAATCAACGATCATTTTCAGCACGTCTCGGTGGACCTGCGGATCGCGAACAATCCCGTGTTTGCCAACATTAGCAGGCCCCGCCTCAAATTGCGGCTTAATGAGGGCAACCGCATGACCACCGGGAATCAGAATTGCTTTTAACGGCGGCAAAATAAGCTTTAATGAAATAAAGCTGACATCCGTCATTGCAAACTCAACTGGACCATCAGTGAAGTCTTCCGGCTTACTATACCGAAAGTTAACCCGCTCCATTACTTTGACCCGAGGATCTTCACGCAGTTTCCACGCCAATTGATTATAGCCAACGTCTAATGCATAACTCATCTTGGCGCCGTTTTGTAAGGCAACGTCTGTGAAGCCGCCGGTCGAGGCCCCGATATCCAAAACGGTTTTGTCCTTCAAGTCAATATTGAAGACTTTCAAGGCTTTCGCTAACTTCAACCCACCGCGACTGACATAAGGCATTTTTTTGCCTTTCACATGCAAAATAGCATCGCCAGCAATTTTTACGCCTGGTTTGTCGAGTCGCTGATTGTTCTGATCATAGACTTCGCCAGCCATCACTGATCGCTTTGCTTGCTCACGAGATTCAAATAAACCTTGTTCAACTAGCAAAACATCAACGCGTTCTTTTTTGATTTTTGTCATGCTTTCAACACCGCCAAAATCTCAGCCAATGGCGCCGCGTCAACTGTCAATTCGTTTAACGCCGTCTCAGCTTTTGCAATTTCTACCTGCAAAGCTTGGATAGCACCGTCCAACCCCAATAACTCGGGAAAAGTGTTCTTATGCTCAATGACATCTTTATCAGCCGTTTTTCCGAGTTCAGCCGTTGTTTTGGTCACATCGTTAATATCATCTTTAATTTGAAATCCTAAGCCAAAAGCGGCCGAAAAATCAGCCAGTGCTGTTTGGTCAGTCTCCGGAATGGTCACAAACAGCCCGCCCATCGCGATTGCGGCTTGGATCAAGGCGCCAGTCTTAGCTTCATGCATGCGTTTCAAAGTTTCGAGATGGTACTGCTCGTTTTCACCGTCCATATCGAGCACTTGGCCACCAACCATACCGTTGCTGCCAGCGGCTTCGGCCAGAATCTGCACACATGCGACGCCTTTTTCAGGGTACTGGCGGCTTAAAATAGCAAACGCATCGGTCAGCAAGGCATCGCCAGCCAAAATCGCTAAGGCTTCGCCAAACTGCTTATGATTGGTCGGCTTCCCGCGGCGCAGATCATCGTCGTCCATTGCCGGCAGATCATCGTGAATCAATGAATAAGTATGCACATATTCCAAAGCAGCAGCAGCCGGCAGTGCATCAGCAATCACACCGTCATACATCGCCACGACACTCAACAACAACAATGGTCGCAGGCGCTTGCCACCTGCCTCTACGGAATAAACCATTGCCGCTCGCAAATGCGGGTTAGCAACAGCAGCTAATTGCTCGTCCAACGTCTGTTCAACGGCTGTGCGCCATCCTGCTAACATAGGGCTCATTGCTGATCATCCTTTGGCGAAAATGGTTGCGTCGTCCCATCGTCACTGACCATTTCGGTAACGGTTTTTTCTGCAGTTTTTAATGTTTTCTCAAGGTCCTGACTCAATTTAACACCGGCTTTAAATTGATCTAATGCCTTTTCCAGCGGTACATCGCCTTGCTCAAGCTGATTCACGATGTTTTCCAATTGTGCAAGTTTCTCTTCAAAAGTAGGTTCAGCCATGTGTTTTCTCCTTTGTGGTGACGTGTGCGCCGACTTGTCCATCAGCCACGTGAATATGAATATCTTGATCTAGCTCGTAGTCACTTAGACTTTTCAGCATCTGACCTTGTTCATCGGTCACGTAAGCAAATCCGCGGCCCAAGATTTTTAACGGACTTAGGTGATCAAGGCCACTCACGGCACTAGCAAATGCCTGACGCTTAGTTTTCACCAAACCGCGCATCGCTTGATCCAAGCGATGACGATCCCCAGTCACTTGCCGCTGCAAATTGACCAATCGGATAAACAGTTGCCGGCCATCCAATTGGGAAGTTGCCATTGCCAAACGATGATCAGCATCGCGCAGGCGATTATGCATACTCTGTTGTAGCCGTTGTTGAAATTGATCGACTCGCTGAACGTATTGATCATAAAGTCGATCCGGTTGCGTCAACACAACACTTTGTGCAGAACGCTGCACTCGAATCGCGGCATTTTTGAGCCGATTATGCATGGCATTGACCAGTCGCACCCGATCTTCAGAAATTCGATTAAGCGCATCAATCAATGTCACGGGCGTTACAATTTCCGCCGCAGCAGTTGGCGTTGCCGCCCGTCGATCGGCAATAAAATCGGTAATGGTTGTATCGGTTTCATGCCCCACTGAGCTGACAACCGGCATCGGCATGTCGACCAATGCGCGCGCAACTTTTTCCTCGTTAAAAGGCCAAAGATCTTCAATTGAACCACCACCGCGGCCAATAATCACAGCATCGAATCCACCTATTGTTTTAATCTGGTTTAATCGTTTCACCAGTGAATCGGCGGCTTGATCGCCTTGGACAACTGCCGGGAACAGCGTTAATTGCAAAATCGGATAGCGGCGTGCGACCGTCGTCATGATATCTTGAATGACGGCACCACTTGGGCTGGTCACAACTGCCACCCGTTTGGGAAAGAGTGGCAGTGGTCGTTGGTTGCGGTCAAATAGCCCTTCAGCCGCCAACTTTTTCTTCAGTTGCTCAAAAGCTTGATAAAGCGCACCCACACCATCTGGTTCGAGATGTTCGACAATTAAACGATATTCGCCGCTGGGTTCATATAAACTGACTCGCCCAACAACTAGGACTTTCATACCTTCCTCAAGGTCAAATTGAACCTTGCTGAAGGCATTACGAAACATCAGCGCACCGATTTTAGCGTGATCGTCTTTGAGTGAGAAATACTGATTACCTACACGTTTGCGATAATTGGAAATTTCACCCGTCAGATAGACTTTGGCAAGGTAAGGGTCCGCATCAAATTTGCGTTTGAGATATTGAGTGAGTGCCGTGACGCTTAAATATTGACTGGCATCAACCATTTGCTCGCCTCTTAGCCAAGGTCACTGTCTGGGCCATGAGCGAAGCAATTGTCATTGGCCCCACACCACCTGGTACTGGCGTGATGGCGCTGGCAATCGGCGCCACCGCGGCTTCGTCAACATCCCCAAGTAGCTTACCGTCAGCTCCACGCGAAATACCAACGTCAATGACCACTGCACCTGGTTTCACCGCATCGGCACCAATAAAATGCGGCACCCCAACAGCAACCACCAAAATATCAGCTTCTTTTGCCAGCTGTTTAAGATCACGGGTTTTACTATGCGCAATTGTGACGGTGGCATCGTGATTGACCATTAAACCAGCCAGCGGCCGACCGACAATGTTTGAACGGCCAATGATCACAACCCGTTTGCCCGCAACATCAATATCATAAGCATCCAACAACGCCATGATGCCATAAGGCGTGGACGCCACAACAGTTGGTTCATTGGCCCATAACCGCCCTACACTAACCGGACTAAACCCGTCAACATCTTTATCAGGATCGATAGCATCAATCACCGCCTGTTCATCAAGTCCTGCTGGTAACGGCAACTGAACCAAAATAGCATCAATATCGGGATCATGATTCAACTCGGCAACCTTCGCCAGCAAGTCCGCCTGCGTTGTCGCTTCAGGCATTCGAAACATTAAAGAACGCACGCCAATATCTTCTGCACGGCGCTGTTTATTACGTACATAAACCTCACTGGCCGGATTTGATCCCACCAAAACAACTGCCAATGTCGGCGTCACATCGTGTTGTGCCAATTCAGCAATGGTTTGCTTAAGGTCTGCCAGTATTTTCTTTGAAACTGCTCTGCCATCTAGTCGGGTTGCCAAGAGCTTCACTCCTCATTTTATCGGCGCTTGTTGCGCGCAATCGTCACTTATCAATATGCGAACATAGTACGACCAAAGCAAGATAAATCAAAACCGGTCAAAGCAAATGCCTTTGACCGGTTGACTTATGCTTGCGGCGTTGCTTGAATGAAGTTCGCCAAAATGCCATTCACAAACTTGGCTGATTGATCATCGCTGTAACGCTTTGCCAAATTGATGGCCTCATTAATCGCCGCAGCTTCCGGCATCGCTTCTTCATAACGAATTTCGTATAGACCTAATCGCAGGATGATTAAATCCGGCTTCGTCAAGCGACTAAGGGTCCAGCCTTTTTTTAATTGCGGCGTCAAGGCAGCATCCAAATCAGCCTGTTTACTCAAAACACCCTCAACCAGCGTGGTTAAATAAGCCGGCACCTCGGTATCTTGAGGTAAAACTTCGGCATACACCGCATCTTTATCAGCTTCCGGATTGGTTGCCAAGGCAAACAGCGCCTGAAAAGCAGCCTCACGGATCGCATGTCGTGATTCCATCTTATTCGTCATCCTTGCCGCTAGCGCTTTCTGCATCGTCAGTGTCGGTATCATCGTCGTTGAACAGATTATCAGGGTCAACTTTTTCAGCTTTTTCTGGAATGATGCCAACAACGTGGACATTAACCTCGCTGAGCGTCAAATCTGTCATGAACAAAAGCTGTTCCCGTAACCGTTCCTGCATCGTCAGTGCCACTTTAGGAACCGAGACGCCATAGTCTAGATACACATAAACGTCAGCGGCAATCTGATCATCCGTCACCGTCACACTGACGCCTTTGCCATGATTAGCCCGGCCGAACCAGGCGTTAATTGAAGCACCCAGTGAGCCGCGCATTTGATAGACACCATCTACTTGACTAGCCGCGATGCCCAAGATGACTTCCAAAACTTCAGGAACAATCTCAATAGTCCCCTGTGCATCGGTGCGATTCGCTAATATGATATTTGTTTCTTCAGCCATCGTGAGAACCTCCTAAGCCCTAGTTGTTGGCGCGTGAAATGTAGGTGCCATCATCAGTATTGATCGTTAAAACATCGTCAACATTGATGAAAAACGGTACCTGCACGACCAACCCTGTTTCCATCGTTGCTGGTTTAGAACCACCGCTACTTGTGTTACCACGAATGCCAGGTTCTGTTTCTTTAACCACTAAATCAACAGTCTTTGGCAACTCAATTCCAAGCGTTTCATTACCATGCATGATAATTTTGACATTCATATTTTCTTTCAAATAATTCAATTGATCGCGGATCTCGTCGCCGGGAAGCGTCAATTGGTCATAAGTATCGGTATCCATGAAGACATAATTGTCCCCATCGGCATACAAGTATTGCATGTTCTTGCTGTCAATTTGCGCCTTTTCAACTTTTTCAGTTGAGCGGAACGTTTTTTCTTGAACGGCACCTGTACGCAGGTTCTTAAGGGTTGAACGCACGAAAGCAGAACCCTTACCTGGCTTAACATGCTGAAACTCGACAATTCGCCAAAGGTCACCGTCGACCTCAATCGTCAAACCATTTTTAAAATCATTAACAGATATCATGAACTTCCTCCATACATTCAGTCGTAAACTAAACCTATTCTAGCAAGCACTGCGAATGCTTGCAACAGCAGAGCGTGAGTCAGCCCGGTTAGAAACCGGAATGTAAGCGGCCCTGAACGTGATGACCGGGCCTTGGTCATTGCGCACAGGGTCCTTACATGCAGGTTTCTGGGCTGACGAACGCGTTTCAATCAGAGCGTGAGCAGGCGCGTTTAGAAACCGGAGCATAAGCGGCCTGAAGCCTAAATGGTCGGGTTTTGGCCATTTAGGCTTCAGGTCCTTATGTGTAGGTTTCTGCACCTGCGAACGCGTTTCAGCAAAAATTAGCGAGCTTGCCAATGGTAATCCAGACGTAAGCGGCCCTGAACGTGATGACCGGGCCTTGGTCATTGCGCTCAGGGTCCTTACATGCAGGTTTCTGGGCTGACGAACGCGTTTTAGCCAAAAATCAATAAGCTAACCGATTTGACTCACAAGTCAGCTTCTGGCACGTAACTTACAGCACCAACAACTCACTAGGTGCTGGTTGACTCAAGCTTTGACTACCCGCAGCAGTCACTAATAAATCGTCCTCAATCCGAACGCCGCCAAGATCCGGTACATAAATACCAGGCTCATCCGTGACAACATTGCCCTTAGCAGCCGGCACGTCTAGATACGGTCCCCAAGCGCCGGGTCCTTCATGAATTGACAAACCGATGCCATGGCCTGTTCCGTGGCCAAAGTACTTCCCATAACCAGCATCATTGATTGTGTTGTGAGCTAAGTCATTGATGACTCGGCCAAGAACACCTGGTTTTAAAGCTTTTTGCACTTTTTGATTCGTTTGATAGACAATTTGATAAATGGTCTTCAACCTAGGATCTGGTTCGCCCACCGCAAACGTGCGGGTTAAATCAGACATGTATCCGTGGTAGATACACCCCCAGTCAAGCGTGACAATATCGCCTTTTTCAATTTTCTTCTCTGTTGCCGCACCATGGGGCATCGCTGAGCGCGTCCCGGAAGCGACAATCGTTTCAAAAGAAACATTGCTGGCGCCAAGTCCGCGCATGAAGAAATCTAAGTCATTGGCGACATCAATTTCACGCATGCCTGGTTTGATCGTAGCAATGACATGTTGATAGCCCTTTTCGGCAATAGCGATAGCTTGTGTGATTAACGCCAATTCATTGGCATCCTTGATCTCGCGTTGCGTTTCGACAAAGTCACGGGTTGGTACTAAAGTTCCTTGTGTGAGCAAATCAAATGCTTCATAATCGGCATAATTTAAGTGAACTGCTTCAAAACCGATTCTAGTCAGTTGCAAGCGATTGGCCAGCTTGCCAACGGCCTTAAACATGCTGTCCTGATGCAAAATCATTTCGGCATTATGTACTTGCTGCTTAAACTGTTCGGTAAATCGCGAATCAGTCATAAAATAAGCCTTTTGCGGGGTTACAAGCAAGGTGCTTTCTTCACCTGTAAAGCCGGTCAAATAAGTCACGTTCTTCGTATCGGTAACAAAAAAGCCATCCAGTTTTTTATCCTGAATTCGCGCCTGCAATGCTGTCATTCGATCCATCCAAATCGCTCCTTTACTGACTCATGCTTTGTTTTCTCTGAAAAAAAGACGCCCCGTTACCGGGACGTCTAGTCTTTATTCAGCAGCTGCTGCCGGATAAACTGAAACCTTCTTCTTGTCACGGCCGAAGCGTTCAAATTTTACAACGCCGTCAGCAGTCGCGAACAAGGTATCATCGCCGCCGCGACCAACGTTTTCGCCAGGGTGAATCTTGGTACCGCGCTGACGATACAAGATATTGCCTGCCTTAACGAATTGGCCATCGGCACGCTTGCTGCCCAAACGCCGGCCAGCAGAATTACGACCGTTGGATGTTGAGCCGCCACCTTTATGGTGAGAGAAGAATTGCAGATTCATCTTTAACATAACGTACACCTCCGAGGATTAATTTTGTTCAAGTTGTTTAGTAGTAATCGTCAAACGATCAGGATATTGGTCTTGGATGCTCTGTAATTCGAGCAATAAATTTTCCAACAGAATCTGACTGATGTGTAGCTGTTCGCCGGTAATGGCGGTTTTAATTGCCATCTGGAGATGCCCACCATGGACTTCATCCGCAATGACATCAGGTTCAAACCCTGCTAAGCCTTCAATGCCGTTAACGGCACCAATGCTCACCGCAGAAACAGCGGCACATACAATATCCTTACCGGTTTTACCGGCATCGGCATGACCCGTCAACGAGAAGCTGACGATATCACCATGTTCATCTCGATGAAAAATTGCCTTGATCATAACTATGCTGACCTCTTAAGCGTTGATCGCGTCAATAACGACCTTCGTGTATGGTTGACGGTGACCCTTCTTTTGATGAGAGTGCTTCTTAGGCTTGTACTTGTAAGTAACAACCTTTTTCTCGCGCCCTTGTTTTTCGACCTTGCCAGTTACGGTCGCGCCTTTGACGGTTGGTGTGCCAATCTTGGCGTCACCTTCGCCTGCAACCATGATGACTTCATCAAAAGTAACTTGTTTGCCTTCGTCAGCGTCGAGTTTTTCGACATAGATGGCTTCGCCAACCTCTGCCTTGTATTGCTTGCCGCCGGTTTTGATAATTGCGTACACTGTGTGCACCTCCTGTTTTGCCTTTCGGCTTTTCCCCTGAAGACTCGCCAAGTTGGGTGCTTACGCTTAAAAACCCAACATTGTGCGGTTGCATAGGAGGGGTGCCAAATACAACGGACTAATATTACCAGAGACGACGTCAAGTTGCAAGACAAACAACAAGCGCGTAGATTGGTGCGTTTAGAAACCGGTATGTCACAAGCCGTGCTGCTTTTTAAACATGCCACCTTCAAGACTCTCATATGGATGTTTCTGGCCTAGCGAACGCGTTTCAACCAAAAGTTGAAAGCCACGGCACCGCCTTCAGTAATCACGTTTTAATCTAGAAACCATCAACTGTGCCTTTTTCGAAAAAGCCAGACACCAGCAATGACTGCCAGCATGTAAAGGATGTATATCATCGTAAAGATGGTCATCCAACCACCAAGTGCGGCATTAATTAACAGTAAACTAATGACTAGAATAGCATCCACAATCCAATTGACCGGTTGAGCCAATTGTGTGGTCACAACGATCAGCAAAGCACCGGTCACGAGAAGAATTAAAAGGTTAAGTAATATAATGATAAGCTGTCACCTCCTTGAAGAATTATATACGAGCCATCTTCTTTCAACAAGAAATCGTTTAATTGAGCAGGACGGCAAAAGAAAAAGGCTCAGAAAAGATCTCCGAGCCTGCCCCTGCCAAGGACCTTTAATATACCATAGATGCGCGTAATTATTTTACTGAATTTTTGAATTTTGGAGGCCGCATTGTAGCCAACAACCCCTTACGCTATCACTTAAAACACGATTGCTGAAAAGAAATGGTTTGTTCTAGGAAAAGCTTCCAAATATTTTGACTCGTAAGTCTTTGAAACGACGGCACAAAAAAAGCCGCTGATTGTTCAGTTCAGCAGCCTTTAGTTACTTCTTCAATTGTTGTAACGCTTTTTCGATCGTGTTGCCTTTTCCAATGTGTTTGGCATTGCTTGAGTCAATAGCGATAAATTCTTGCGTCTTCATGTTGAGTTGGATTCGATATGACATCGTAATCCCTCCATTCTTTAAAAAATAGTTTGAATGGTCTCAGGTAGCGATGAAGGTTATACTACTCACTTTTTGTTAGTATGTCAAGCATTAAAAAACACAATGATTGCTAACTGACTTGCTTTTGACGGGATAAATCAAGATAGCAACGCTCAAACCGGCTTTAACTAATCTGATTTAAAAGCAATTTAGCCTTCGTTATGGCCTCGTCGTACGTGCCATCGGTCTTGGCCGGTAACTTTTTGACTTGATCAAGCAATTCGCGACCTTGAATGACTAATGCTTCAATATCAGCATTTGTATCACTCAAAAAAGAAACAGTTAAGTAGATGTTTAAGGCTTTGATGGCATCCTGATCGCCTACCATTGCCTCTGCACCTAACTTTTTAATGGCCGTTTTCAAATTTCGGACTTTTCTTTGTTCCTCTTTACGCTTGTGATAATAAGGTAAAAACAAGGCAACACAAACGGCAAGAAATTCAGATATACCCGCAACCCACTCTGAAATTGGACCCATTTCCATCAATAAACACCTTCATTGTCGTGACTCATGTCAACATTTCGAACTAACAACTCGTAGATACAAAAAAAGCCTGATGCATTGTTCTCCTGCTTAGTCACGGGTAGTCCGTCGTCACAGCAATGCTTCATGGCATTTGTAAGTTTTATGTACCAGCCGGGATTCGAACCCGGGACAAACGGTTTAGAAGACCGTTGCTCTATCCAACTGAGCTACTGGTACAAATCGTTATTAAGTATACGAGAAGCGCGACAGGCCGTCAACGGGTTCTATGAGGAAGATCATCCGATACGCAAGTTAGACGGATATAGTTGAAAGCAGTCAATGAGACCGCTACACTGAATTTATCACAATTTTCTCATAAAGGAAGACAATGCTGATGAAATTAAATCAATTTGCCCGTTTGACACCTGACTTCAAGGTGCAAGTAGCGGAGCTTAAGCAGATTGGCCTGCAAGCCGATCCTGATGACACTTTTAGTCAAAGTGCGACCGACCTTTTCAATGCTTTTTTTCCAGAGGCTTATACTTTAGCCGCAAAGAAAGATAAGCTCGCCCAAGTAGCAGTCAACATGGACCAAACACTAGCAGCATGGTTGGCGAAAAAACCATCCAAAATGACGCGCCGTGACTTTTATAATGTGGCGCTACAACTACTTGGCTTCGAAGCTTTCACTGACTTTGACCTGAATGATCCATTTAAAATGATGACTGCAACCAAGTTACCAAGCCTCGATCACGATCTAACGAGCACCGCTGATTTGCTCAAGGCTGTTTATCTATTGTTAAATACGCGAACCAAGCATTTGGTTAGTTATTTGGATGATCTAGCTAATCGCGGTTTTTTAAAGGACTTCCAGAAAAAACAGAAAAAACCGACCCACCTTCTTTTTAACGGCAAAGTCCAACAAGTTTTTGATGCGCGGCAGGCGGTTCGTGAAGTTGTTTGGATCGAATCGGATATGGATACCGATCACGATGGCCAACGGGACTTGCTCGAAGCGACTATTTACCGCCCGAAAGCCACAGATCAAGGGCTTAAAGTGCCCGTGTTATTTACTGCAAATCCTTATTTTCATGGAACCAACGATGTGACTGCAGTGACGCACGTGCCGGAAACGACCTTAGCTGTTAAAACACACGGAGCCTCGAAAGCTGAAGTTACGGCAAATCCTGAAGAGCCTGCCAACTTGCCTCATCATCCAGTTAATGGCGAGGCGACACAGGCCGAGGCTTATGCCGAAGAAAACAGTATGTATGCCTTTAACGATTATTTTCTCGCCCGTGGCTTTGCTGTGGTTTATTCGGCAGGTGTTGGCACTCGCTATTCCGACGGCTTTCGGACAACCGGTGGCCCAGAAGAAACCGATGGTGCTGTTGCTGTCATCGAGTGGCTAACCGGTAAACGCCGCGCTTTTACGAACCGAACAGATGGTATTACCATCAAAGCTTGGTGGTCAACCGGTCTTGTCGCTATGACCGGCAAATCCTACCTGGCTACCTTAGCCATGGCGGCGGCCACAACTGGGGTTGACGGTCTCAAGACAATTGTTGCCGACGCTGGCATTTCCAGCTGGTATGACTACTACCGTGAAAATGGTCTCGTAGTGGCCCCTGGTGGTTTCCAAGGTGAAGATGCGGATGTTCTGGCTGTGGATACCTTCTCCCGGCAAAAGTCTGGCGGCGACCTGATTAACATCAAACAAGCTTGGGAAAAGCATCTTGCTACGATCACTCACGATCAGGATCGAACAACTGGCGCTTACAACACATGGTGGGATGCGCGCAACTACCGGAAAAACGCTAACAAGGTCAAGGCAGATGTGGTGTTGATCCATGGTCTTAATGATTGGAACGTAAAACCTACAAACGCCATCAAGTTTTGGGAGGCCATCGCAGACCTGCCAATTCAAAAGAAACTGGTTTTGCATCAAGGCCAGCACGTTTACGTCCACAATGTTCGCTCATTAGATTTTCTAGATATGATGAATTTGTGGCTCACACATGAATTGCTTGGTGAGGCGAATGGCGCCGAAGATGTTTTACCAAATGTTGTTGTGCAAGATAATGTTGCTGTTCAGACTTGGTCGGCCTATCAGAATTTTGCCAGCCCAGCAGCAGAGCATGTGACCAACACTCGCAATCTAAAAACGGATTTCGAGGCGGCCACGGATCAATTTACCGATCACGCAACAGCAACTTTTAATGCCCAGCATGATACCAGTGCCAGTTTCGAGACTGCCATCATCACCCCTAACAGTGCTTATGCCAATAGCCGCTTGTGGCTCACGCAGCCGCCACTTGAGCGCGACCAAACACTGGAAGGCATTCCGCACTTAGAGCTAACGCTGGCCATTGATGCCCCAACAGGTATTCTCAGTGTTCGCCTCATTGATTTAGGAATGGCCAAGCGATTCGGTGAAACCGCGGCAACGGTAGCCTTAAACGGTCTTCAACTTGGTTTTGATTATAAAACAACAGACATTCTCGAATTCAAACCAACGGCTAAACCGACACCAAGCAAGTTGATCTCGCTTGGCCATATCAACCTGCAAAATCCAAAAAATGCTTACGAAGTGCAAAGTATTACGCCCGGCCAACCGTTCCATATCAGTTTGGATCTCCAACCCACCCACTATCATCTGCCAGCTGGTCGTCAACTCGCTTTGGTCATTCATGGGGCAGATATGGCCCAAACTATTCGCCCGATCAAAACAACTCATTATCAAATTGATTTGGCTAATAGCAGCATCACTCTCCCTTACCGCATTTAACTTAATAAGATGCTCACCAGTTTTTTTCATGCATAATGCATCAAAAAAGGAGATATCAAACGCCGAGTCGGCCTGACATCTCCTTTTTTCTTACTTAACTGTTCAATCAACTTGCTTCAACGGTGACAGCAACAGCTTTTGGGTTGTCTGGTTTAGTAAAGCTCCAGATATTGTTGCCGTTCCCATTCAGAAACCTGCTGACGATAAGCGGACCATTCGAGGTTCTTTGAGTCCATGAAACTTTGATACAAATGTTTACCCAGGGCAGCCTTGACCACATCATCAGCCGCTAATGCCTTCAAAGCATTGTGCAAAGTTGATGGGAGGTCTTGAATATGATTTGCTTTCCGTTCATCGTCTTGCATCCGATAAATGTTGCGATCAACGGCTTCTTCCGGCTTCAATTTCTTAGTCACACCATCTAAACCGGCTTGGAGAATCCCGGCGATGGCTAAGTATGGATTAGCGGTTGGATCAACTGACCGCAGTTCCAGTCGCGTGGACAATCCACGAGATTGTGGCACACGAATCAACGGTGACCGGTTCTTGCCTGACCAAGCAACATAAACTGGCGCTTCAAAACCAGGAACCAAACGCTTGTAGGAGTTCACAGTTGGGTTATTAATAGCGGTTAAAGCATAAGCGTGACGCAGAACCCCGGCGAGAAAATGCATGGCAGTTTCGCTCAACTGGTCATCCGTATTGGCATCGAAGAAAGCATTGCCCTTGTCATGGAAAAGACTCATGTTGATATGCATCCCACTACCGTTAATACCGTGGAGTGGTTTTGGCATGAAGGTTGCATAAAGCCCATGCTTGCGGGCAATCGTTTTAACCACAAGTTTAAAGGTTTGAATGTTGTCAGCAGCTTCTAAGGCATCAGCATACTTGAAGTCAATTTCATGCTGGCCTGGCGCAACTTCATGGTGAGAAGCTTCGACTTCAAAGCCCATTTTTTCGAGTTCAAGGACGATATCACGCCGACAGTTTTCGCCTAAATCTAATGGTGCAAAATCAAAGTAGGAGCCCTTGTCGTTCAACTGAGTCGTCGGATTGCCATTTTCATCCATCTTAAACAGGAAGAATTCTGGTTCTGGTCCAATATTAAATGAAGTAAAACCAGCCTCCTTCATTTCGTTCACGACCCGAATCAAGTTATTCCGTGGATCACCAGCAAAAGGACTGCCATCAGGACGATGAACGGAGCAGATCAAACGCGCAATCTTACCGTGATCGTTTTCCCAAGGGAACAATAACCATGTGTCGAGATCCGGAAACAGTAGCATATCACTTTCTTCGATCCGGACAAAGCCATCAATCGAGGAGCCATCAAAGGTGATCTTGTTATTGAGGACCTTCTCCAATTGAGAAATTGGGACCTCAACGTTCTTAACGATTCCGTTAATGTCAGTGAACATCAGGCGCAGGAACAAAACATTTTCATCCTTAACAGTCTGACGAATCTCATCAGCGGTAATTGTTTTTCTTGCCATATACGTGAACTCCTATCTTTAGTGTGATTGGCGGAAGCCTATGGCTGGACCGGGATCGGGACTCTGGTTCAGTCGACTCTGGTTTAACAACTCGTCTCGCAGTACTTGCCGCACTTCGGCATCGCTGTCTTCATGATGTCGGGGATGCTTGAGTCGCTTTACGTCGGCAAGCGTGAAACCGTCTGCCATTTGACTGCGAATCTCAAGCAATTCATTAACATTATTCAGCGAGTATGTCCGATGATTACCAGCGTTTCGTGCAGGTTGAACCAACCCTTGCGCTTCATAATAACGAATCTGGCGCGCGGTTAAATCAGTCAATAACATGACTGTACCAATCGGCAGAACCGATCGCGTTCTCAGATCAGCGATCTCAGCCATAGGCATCCTCCTTTACAACAATGTCAGGTTATCAAACCATATAAGGCGTGTCAACGGCAGATGTAAGCTTTTCTGACATTCAAATAAAAAGATACCCTTTTTTTGTTTTCAAAATGAAGATGCCATAGACCAATAAATAAAAAGACGGTCATCATCTCTGGTAACGCGCAACCGTTTCCAACCGCTATGTCGCTATCATCCCACCACCAATCACATCATCACACTGCCGGCTCAGACTGTTGGCACGAATAGAAGGCATCGAAGACACAGTCTTTGAAGTCACTCTAAAAATTTTCCGTTTAACATTATGTTAAAATCAACTGAATCTATTTTGAAAGGAACTCGCAGGCATGCACTTATATATCGGCTACTCAGAAAAAGTAGCAGCAAGGATACTGCCCACCAATTGGCGTTGTTTAACTGCGGCACCGTTAGCTGCCTTTGGCGCAGCAATCATCGATGCCTCTGACACTGCAACGCTCACTCAGCTTGTGGCCAGCCAATTACCCTTACCAACTTTTATCATCGGCCAGATACCAATCAGTCACACTGGTCAGCTGACAGTCACCAACATCGATACACTTAATACCGCAACGATGGCTCAGATTACTGCTGCTGCACAAGCTTATGAGCAAACCATGGTACCAGCATTCATTCGCGACTTACTGGACTATGCGAAGGCGGACCCAACCAGCTTTGCGACTCCTGGCCACCACAGCGGTCACTACGACGACTTAGCACCAGCAGGTTACTTACTTCATCAGGCTTACGGCCCAACTTTCTTCGCTAGCGATACCAGCGATGTCGTCACTTCTTTGGGCGATATGTTAACACATGGGGGCACCCCGCTAGCTGCCGAAGAAGCGACAGCGCAGTTATATCATGCCGATGAAACTTATTTTGTGACCAACGGCACGACTGGATCGAATAACATTGTGGCCAGTGCATTGCTCACGCCAGGCGATTTGGTTTTATTCGATCGGAATAACCACAAATCTTTTTATAACGCGGCACTCGTTCAAAATGATGCCCGCCCGGTTTATTTGGATACACTTCGAACGAAACGTGGTTTGATTGGTCCGATCGATTTACAGAATCTAACCCATGAAAGTCTGCGACAAATGGCCGTAGCGGTGGCTCCCGAAAAGGCACATCAATCGCGGCCATTTCGACTGACAATTCTTGAACTAGAAACCTTTGATGGCATTGTGCCAAATGTCCGTCAGTTAATCGATCTTTTTGGGCCTTTAACCGACTACATTGCTTTCGATGCAGCTTGGGGTGGTTATGAGCCGTTTATTCCAGCAATGACGACCATGGATCCCCTGCAGGTACCGCTTGCGCCGACTGACCCTGGTATCATCGTCACCCAAAGTGTCCACAAACAGCAATCCGGGTTTGGCCAGGCATCACAGATTCATAAAAAAGATGCCCATATTAAGGGACAAGCGCGATATGTCGGTCACGAACAGTTCAACCACGCGTACTTAAAACATGTTACGACCAGCTACAATTATCCGCTTTACGCGTCATTAGTCGCCAACACTGCCATTAATCAAGGTGCTCGCGGACAAAAAATCTGGCAAGATGCCATTCGAGCAGCACTCGGCTTTCGCCGCTCGCTCAACGATTCGCGACTCTTTTCTGCTTACGAACCGCCTGAGTTGACAACTTTGCCTGCTGATCAGGCCATTCAGACTGCTGAGGCTTGGTCCATGACGCCACAAGCTGCATGGCATCAACTCGCAGGCCTTCAACCTGATCAAGCATTTCTTGATCCAGGTAAAGTGACCGTGCTATTACCCGACACAGCCGCATTTGGCATCAGCGGTTGGTTAGTAGATCGTTATTTACTTGACCACGGCATTATTCCGGAAAAAGCCGACCTAAATAGCCTGCTTTTTTTAGTGACGCCGGGAACCGCTCGACCAGACTGGCAACGATTGCGCCAAGTGTTAGCGCAGTTTGAAGCCGATTATTTTGCAAATAAAACCGTTGCTGAAAGTTTGCCAAAATTAGTCGCTGAAACTGGCGAGGCGTATGCACATCAAACATTACGCGAACTAAGTCAGACCATGTCGGACTTTTTCCGAGAAGCGCACCTAACTGAGCAACAACGTGACTTGTTTACCAACACCAACGCCATCCCCACTGCCATGACCCCGCAAGCCGCCGATCGTTATTTTGTTCGCGGTCAAATTGACACCATCCCTCTGGAGCAAGCCACGGGCCGTATCGCAGTCGACGGCGCGCTGCCCTATCCGCCCGGAATCTTTGTGGTTGTCCCTGGCGAACGCTGGCGACCGGAAGCGATCAGTTACTTTCAAACACTTTTTGAAGGTATACGGCACTTCCCCGGCTTTACCCCAGAAATCCAAGGCGTTACCGCTCGTGCAGGTGGTCAGCCATATGTTCATGTTGTTCATGAACAACTTTCATAGCCGTCAAAAAACGCGATCAATTAGCTTGATCGCGTTTTTTTGCTTAGCCTATTCTAGTTATCAAAGAAAGTGGACTGCGCAGCTCCCATGGTCGCCAATTTAATATGCGCATAGGTTAACCCGCCTTGCAAGTATAACGTATACGGCGGGCGCAACGGGCCATCACCGGAAAATTCAATCGTAGAACCAGCAACGAATGTGCCGCCTGCCATAATGACTTGATCCTCATAACCGGCCATTTTTTCCGGAATCGGCGTCACAAAGCTGTCAACTGGCGAGTTTGCTTGAACAGCCTTAGCAAATTTCACCATGTCATCGGCATTGCCGAAGTTGACTGTTTGAATCAAATCGGTTCGCGGTGCATCCCAAGCAGGTGAGACGTCCAGCCCCAGTTTAGCAAACAAGGCTGCTTCGAAAATGGCGCCTTTAATGGCATTCCCTGTGGTTTGCGGCGAAATGAAGAAGCCTTGATACATGTCAGCCAACGCATCGACTGTGGCCCCTTCAGCCCCGCCAAGACCCGGTACCGTGAACCGATAACTGATGCGGTCAATCAGATCCTTTTTACCGACAATATAACCGCCAGTTTTGGCCATGCCACCGCCTGCGTTTTTAAACAACGAGCCGGCCATGACATCAGCACCGACTTCCAATGGTTCCTTGGTTTCCGAGAACTCGCCATAGGCATTATCGACAAAGATCCAGACATTCGGCAAAACACTGCGAACAACCTTGATCATCGCGGCGATTTGATCGACGGTGAAAGAATCGCGGGTTGCATAACCGCGAGATCGCTGAATAGCAACCACTTTGGTCTTATCGTTCAACCGCGCTTTGACAGCATCATCGTCAACCGCCCCGTTTGGCAGCAGGTCAACATAATCAACACCAATGCCATATTCTTGCGGCGCGCCAATCCCGTTGCCAGCTAAACCTAGTACTTCCTGCAAAGTATCGTACGGCTTACCGGTGATGTACACAATATCGTCACCTGGCCGAACCAACCCTAATAAGGCAACGCCAATTGCATGCGTACCAGAAACAAATTGCGGCCGCACCAGTGCATCCTCGCCGCCTAAAACATCGGCGTAGATGGCCTCCAAGACATCGCGGCCTTCATCATTATGACCATAACCGGTTGATCCGGTTAGATAACTTTCTGCCACATGATGGTTTTGAAAACTTGTTAAAACCTTATTCTGATTCTCCAAGATGCGCGCATCAATTTTTGCCAGTTGTGGCGCGATCTGTGCGTCAACTTCTTTAGCCATTGTCTGTAATTTTGGATCAAACTTATCCATCCAACTCATGATACTTTTCTCCTTTAAATGAGCGCGAACAGGCGCGTTTAGAAATCGGTGCATAGATGGGCGTCAACCAGATTTGTTCGAAGCCGAACCTAGCCAATCTGGTTGACGGCCTTCATATCCAAATTGATACGACTGTATTCGCGTTAACGTTGTTTAAGCCACTGTTGCACCAACGTAACAATGGCATTTTTGTCTTCCGGATGCGCAACCAGATCAAACCAATGGGTCGGCATCTGATTGCGAAAATAGGTCAGCTGCCGTTTAGCAAAATGCCGGGAATGTTGCTTAATCAGTGCAACAGAATCCGCCAATTCAGCCTGACCGTGAAGATATGGCACTAGCTCTTTGTAGCCGATAGCCTGCATGGCCTGTGCATCTGCTGGCACGGTTTTTAATAGCTGCTCAACTTCAGCGAGTAACCCGGCCTGCATCATCGCATCCACCCGTGCATTAATTCGATCATACAAAACGGCTCGGTCCGTGGTTAAGCCAATGACCAAGGTCGAGAACAACGGCGCTGGTTGTGGCTGGTCAGAAAAGCGCCGTCCAGTTAATTCACCGACTTCTAAGGCACGAATCACCCGCCGCGTATTGGCCGGCGCAATTTGTTGCGCAGCATCTGGGTCGCGCTGTGCCAATTGCTGCCACAACCATGATTGACCGTTTGTTGCTAGCGCCACCTGCCAGCGCTGCCGAATAGCTGTCGGCGGCGCCTTCCCGCCTAAAGGCAGATTTAAGCGCAAACTATTAAGATAAAAACCGGTACCGCCTACCAGAATCGGTAATTGTTGCCGATCAGCCACCGTATCAATCATGGCCGTCGCTGCCTTTTTAAACTTGGCGACCGAGTATGCGACGGTAGGGTCAGCGATATCCAATAAATGGTGTGGCACCCCTTGCATCTCTTCTGGCGTGATTTTCGCCGTTCCAATGTCCATGTGGCGATAAATCTGATAGGCGTCGCCGTTAATCACTTCACCGTGTAGCTGCTGGGCTAAATAAACGCCGAGGTCACTTTTTCCGACAGCTGTCGGTCCGACAATCATGACAATCCGTTTGGCTGGTTTATCCATTTCATTAAGCTCCGATAGTATAGTATAATAAAAACAGTATCATAGATAATTAATCAGGGGGGATTTTCATGAAACATAAATTTGCTCGTGGCTTTTTTGTTGGCACGCTGATGACCCTTGGCGCAATTGCCGGTAGCGTTTTTGCCTTTAAGAAAAACTATATCGAACCTGTGGAAACTAAGGTCGATGAAATTAACGATAACCGGCGTAAAGCTAACCGTAAGCGTTTCTCAGCCCATCAAGGTTAAGCAACACCAGCTGTTAATAGCGGTATGTTCATAATGAGCGCCGCTATCAGCAAAAAAGCAATCGACAAGTTCGATTGCTTTTTTCTTGCGTTTATGTAGCGGCTAATAGTTAGTCGGGCTCTTTTTTGTTTTGCCTGACCAGTTATCATAGCCGCCTTTTAGCCAACTGATTTTTTCGAAACCATTCTTGCGTAAACGCCGAGCAGCACGCAAGGAGAGCACGCCAGTTTTGTCATAGAGATAAACCGGCAGATCTTGACGCATTTCACCCATCCGTTCACGCAACTGCGTATAAGGAATATCGCGGGCACCGAGAATATGGCCCGCTTTGAATTCGTTACGCTCGCGTAAGTCAATAATCTGTGCTTTACGCATGGTATGTTCAAAGTCATCGGGCGTGATCTCGCCGCCGATAGCCTTAAACCGTGATTTTTGATAGTAACTCCACAACCAATTGAAACCCCAATAAATCAGAAACAATCCAACAAAAATTAACAGATAAGTTAACACGTGTATGACTCCTTCTTCCGCTTACTTAAGTGCAAGGCTGGCAGCTCCGATAACGCCAGCAGTGTTACCTAGCGTTGCCAGACGCAGACTTGTTGTTTCCCGAACATTCGGAAACGTATTTTCCTTGAAATACTTATCAACTCGCTTCAGCAAAAAGTCGCCTGCTGCTGAAACGCCGCCACCAATGACGATGAATTTCGGATTCAGCAGATTGCCGACATTTGCCAATGCCAAGCCAAGAAAGTAGCTAACCCGGTCAACAATCATCAACGCAAGTTTGTCGCCGGTTTTGGCAAGATCAAAAACAATTTTGCTAGAAATCTCATCGCCATCATCTAACGTCTGCTTCAGTTTGGAGTCGCCAGCGAATTCTTCAGCCATATCCCGGGCCACCCGGACAACGCCAGTCGCACTGGCTACAGTTTCGAGACAACCGCGTTTGCCGCAAGTACAGAGATAACCATTGACCGGATCAACAGTTACGTGTCCGAGTTCGCCTGCTGAGCCTGCAACACCATGCAATAAGTTACCATCGGCAATAATGCCGCCGCCAACGCCTGTGCCAAGCGTTACGAAAGTTACATTGGCGTCATTTTCGCCAGCGCCTTTCCAACGTTCGCCCAAGGCAGCAACATTGGCGTCGTTATCAATACTAAAGGGAATCCCAGTACCAGCCTCAATATCCTTCTTAGCCTGCTGCAATGTTTTCCAATTCAAGTTGTAAGCGCCAATTACCGTGCCTGCTTCAATATCAACTGAACCAGGTGAGCCCATACCGATACCGACAAAATCATTCGGTGTCATTTTGTAGAGTTTGAGATGTTCGTTGATCGAATCAATGATATCCGGCAAGATGTGACTGCCTTCATCCAAAATATTAGTATCGATACTCCAGCGCTGTTGAATCTCACCATCAGTGGTTAAGATCGCGAATTTAACCGTTGTGCCGCCCAAATCGACACCAATTAATTTTTTGTCATTCATCTTTGTCATTCCTCCGTTTTTCGGCGGGCAGTGGCAGCTCATGATTTAAAGGATGTGCCTCTTCTTGCGCGTGTGCATGCCGCAGCACGACTTTTGCATTCAGGTAAACCTTGTCATCAATGAGCTGCGCTTTGTGCAGCCGATCTAATTCAAGTGCAGCCAGTTCGATATCCCACTCACGCTTTCCAACATGAATGAACGTACCAAACCCCTTTAATAATTGCAGAACATCATAGTAAGTTTTCATACTAGCCTGCGTTAAATCCTAAGAAAAGCAACGCGCCCAGTCCGAAGAGCAAGGTGACAGCTGAAGCAATCCGCCGCGGTGTCCCCATGCGACCAAGTGCCGGAGCACCCAACATGCCTGCTGCAAGAAAGCCACCAAGCAAACCGCCAATGTGACCAAAAATATCAATGCCGCTGGAAAACAGATTAAACAGTAAGTTCAAGCCAACCAACAGTAAGAATTGGCGCGCCAACTGACGAATCACTGGATTTTCTTTGAAGCTGTCGCCGAGCATCAAGCAGGCACCGAGCAAACCGAAAATTGCTGTACTGGCACCTGCTGCAAGTGTGTTAGGACTAAAGGCAAAACTCGCGACATTGCCGGCAAAACCCGAAATAAAGTACAACAGAAAGAATCGCCAATGGCCAAATAGTTGTTCCGTCATTTGTCCCAAATAATACAATGAGAAACCGTTAACCAGAATGTGCATTAAGCCGATGTGGACAAATACTGGTGTCATCAATCGCCACCACTGACCATACAAAATCAAAGGATTCAGCCGCGCGCCGTAGAAAACCAACACGCTATTATTGGTACTGCCACCAGAGAAAGTCTCCAAAAGGAAGACCAAAATGGTAACCGCTAAAATAGCATTGGTCACATAAGCTGAATTTTGCAGCCGAGAGCGCCAGTTTGAATAATTCATAGTTTCCTTTCTAACCCATCTGCCAAGCAGACAGGAACTGCTTGCCGTATGCCGAGCCTGCCGCACCAATCCGCTAAAAAAACAACAGGTCCGCCTGTTGTTTTTCGCACCGTCAGAAGCGTTGGCCAAACACTTGGCGGCCATGTTCTTGTAGTAGTTTAGCATTTTTTGCACACGCTGCCAACACGATCAGCCGTTAACTGTCTTCTGATGAATCGAATAATCCTTATCTTCTTTGATGTTGTTCATCTGATAGAAGTCAGTAAACATTTCTTTGGCAATCTGCAGTTGATAAGGCGTGGTGGTTTCAGCCTTCAGATTCGGGATAATCACTGCAATCGCAATCTTTGGATCCTTCGCTGGTGCATACCCAACGAAACTTTCCGTGATGGTTTCAGTGAGCGCTGAATCTTTGGACTCACGAGCAAACCCTTGAGCAGTCCCGGTTTTCCCGGCAACGCCCGGATTCAAAGTATTCAGCGAAGTCGCTGTAGTCCAACCGTTTGTGCCATGCACAACCTGCCACATTCCTTGCTTAACTAGGTTAATCTGATCTTGCGTATTGTCGATTTTTGAAGTAACGGAAGGCTGAGTTGAGGTTAACACCGGACCGCTACTGCCATCGCTCAGTGTTTGGCTAATACTGTTCACTAGGAATGGTTTCATCCGATAACCGTTGTTGGCAATGGCGCTGATATACTGCAGCATCTGAATAAGGGTGTAGTTATCATAGTTCCCGTAAGACAAATCCAACGCCGAACCGACAAGCAAATTGCCTGATGAATCATGCGTATTGCCTTCTAACCCTGCAATCTCACCGGGCAAGTCAATCCCGGTTTTGAGACCTAATCCGAATTGGTTAAAGTAGCCGCGCATTTTGCTAAAAATATCCGAATTCAATTTCAGATAATTATTTGGCGAGTATGCATAGTGGCCTTCTTTCATGGCCAGCCACATCATGTAAATGTTACTGGAAACTTCCAGCGCAGAGGCTGCATCCAATGAACTGAAGGTACCGACCGGGTAAACAGATTTCTTGACTGGTGTACCAGGCAAGTAAATCGGTGTATCAGCTTGAGTATTAGAATTGACGGTAATCACGCCGTCTTGCAAGGCGCCTAGCACCGTGGCACCCTTAACCGCTGACCCAACAACAAATGCGCGGTTGATAACGCCAAGTGCATCATCTTCAACCTTATGTGTCTGAACATCCTGATGCTGACCCGCCATGGCGAGGATACGACCCGTATTTGGATCCATCGCAACCGCGTAAGCACCGTCTGACAAGCTGCCCGCACCAGCAGATCGAATCGAACTGAAGGTGTCACTCAAAGACTTTTCGACTTTCTTCTGATAATCCGAATCGATCGTCAGATTCAAATTGGCGCCTTGTTGCCCCTTGAACTTGGAAACAGATTGAATAATCTGGTTGTTATTCCCGATTTCAACCTGCGTTTGACTCTTGGAACCCTTCAGAACATTTTCATATGCCTTTTCAAGGTAACTGGTGCCGACCCGGTCATTCCGAGCATAGCCATTTGCCAAATATGCCTGTAGTTGGTCAGCTGGCAACCCTGACTTTTCGTTGGAAACTTGTCCAATGATTGACGTCATAGAGTCACCGTTCGGATAAGATCGCTCCCAGTCAGTCCCAAGGTTCACCCCAGGCATCTGCGTCAAGCGCTCACCGACAACCGCGACTTCATGTGCCGTCACGTCCTGATTCTTAAGGTAGACAGTCGATAGCTGAGTGGCGCCATTCATAATTTTGTAAAGGCCGGCTGCTTCTTTTTGAGTCGCCGTAAAGGTTGGCATGTGTTGACGCACGTAAGCGACCTCATACTTGTACAATTCGTCAGCTTTGTCTGTCGGCAGATCTTGAATTTTCTTTGGCAGTTTGGAAACAATCTGTTTTGAAACTTTCGTTGGTGCCAAATAGTAGTCAATATAATCGCGCTTGGTAAGATTGTCTTCAGGCTTGTCAATAAGCTTGGCAAGCTGATTAGCAATGTCATACATCTGCTGCGATTTAGCCCCAACACTCTTAGTGTAAGTGATGGCATTATTCGCCTTATTCGTCACTAGAGCACGGCCCTTGCTATCAAAAATAAGCCCACGAGGCACATTGCCGGTGACCACTGTTTTGTTGGTGCGATCGACTTCAGCAGCCAACCGCGGGCCATTTAAAATCTGCAAATAAGCCAGCTGTGCAACTAAGGCTGCCAGCAGGAGAAACGCAATGAAAAATAATAAATTTAAGCGAAACGGAATTTGACTCTTGTTCCGTTTGGGTTGCGGTGTACGAATGTACTTCACCTAAAATTGCTCCTTCAGAATTTCTATCTTATAAAGTGTAGCAAAGAACCAGTCAAAACGCCATGACACGTGTCTTATGATATGCTTGAAATACGGAAGACGACACCTAAAATGCCGGAATTAATCTTATTTTAGAAGTTGGTGGACACTTGTGCGACAACGTTGGTTGAAAAATTATCCGCTGATCCTCAGTTTTCTTTTACCGGGACTGCTCGTCGGCCTTTATTTTGCAATCCGTGGCACCTTTCCATTTGGATCAAGCAGTGTGTTGACAGTGGATCTGGGACAGCAATATATCGATTTCTTCGCTTACTTGCGGCAAACCTTGCTCGGCCATCCTGGCCAACTTTTTTATGCCTTCAATAAAGCACTTGGCGGTGACATGTACGGGGTCTTTGCCTACTATTTGCTTAGCCCATTCAACTGGCTAGTTGTGTTGTTTCCAGCAGATATGCTGGATGTCGCTGCCTTCTTAATCACGGTGTTGAAAATCAGCACCATCGGCTTCACCATGGGTTGGTACGCTAAACGTCACGCCATCCACGGCATGATGATTCCGGCGTTTGGGTTAGCCTATGCTTTGAGTGGCTGGCTGTTGGCCAACAGCTTTAATTTGATGTGGCTGGATGCTGCAATGCTGCTGCCGCTCATTATTGACAGCGTTGAAATACTATTCAAAGGCGGCCGCGTTATGGCCTATATTGGCTGGCTCGCCGCGGCTCTCATCATTAATTTTTATACTGGCTATATGATCGCCTTGTTTTTAATCTTGTATGCCATTTACTGGCTCATTGCCCACACCTCCACATGGCAGCATTTTTGGCGATCCGGACTGCGGTTTGTCGGCGCCAGCGGGTTAGCTGGGATGATCAGTGCGGTTGTGCTATTGCCCACCTGGTTTCAACTGTCCCAGTCAAAAGGCACTTACACCGTGGCGACGATACGCTGGCGCTTTGAATATGCGCCAACAAGGTTTTTGAGTAAAATGCTGCCAGGCAGTTTTAACTTTGACCAAATGCCATCCGGTTATCCCAACTATTACATTGGTGCTTTAGGATTTGTACTGGTTGTCCTCTTTTTCCTATCCAAAAGTCATCCTTGGCGCCAAAAATTGGCAGCGGCTGGCGTGACAATTGTGTTAATCCTATCGTGCATGCTAGAGCCGCTTGACTTACTGTGGCACGGCTTTCAGTTTCCGGTTTGGTATCCATACCGGTTTACATTTGTATTGTGCTTCTGGTTTTTGAGTCTGGGTATCGCTGTCCTGCCGCATTTACAAATTGGCATTCCTTTGCAATGGTTAGGCGTTCTGCTGCTTGTGTTCGGCGCTATTTACATTGATGTCGCTGCCAACCTCAAACACTTCAGCTTTCTGACCGTGGGCCACTTGCTTTTTGGCGCAGGCTGTCTGCTGCTGGCTTTTGTCTGGTTTAGTTTGGACAATCGCCGGCCAGTCTGGTTCGGTTTTGCGATCGTGTTAATTGACTTAAGTGGCAGTTTAATCCTGACGCTTAATCAACTAGCCTATTTGAATCACAGTGATTACCACGATTATACCGCCGCCTTGATTCGCGGGACACAGACCATCCAGCAACATGATCCCGGCTTGTTTCGAGTTGGAAAAACCACCATTCGTACCCGTAATGACCCCATGACGGCCAATTATCTCGGCGCAGACCAATTTAACTCCATGTTAGAGCCGGCTGTCCCCAAATTCTTCGGTCAGTTAGGACAACCTGAAGACGATGGTTCGGTGGCCTACACAAATGGCACTTTAATTACGGACAGTCTACTAGGCATGAAATATTATCTGACGCCAACCAAACGGGCGGCAAAAAAACTGCCAGATGCCGGTCAACGACCAGATCTAAAGTGGTATCGGCGGATCAAAACGACGCCTACTTGGCAAATCTTGGGATCACCTTTTGCCCAAAATCTAGGCTTTGTCGCCGATACTGATTTGCTCAAACAACCACTCTATAGTGAAACCCCGCTTGCCAATCAGTCCTTAATCCTGCAATCAGCCCTCGGCAAGTCGGGCAATCCTTATTTTACGCCAACAGCATTAGAGGCACCGCAACTCACCGGTGTGCGCCGAGTCTCAACTGGCAGCGCACCCACTTATGCTAAGGTTGGTCAGGGTCCCCACGATGTCACTTATCGATTTAAGCCAATACCAGGTAAAATCTATGTGTTAACCCTCGGCAGCCAGTTTGCTGACCATTTAGTGACACTCAATCAAAATGGGCAAACTGTCACCTTGCCAGATAGTTTTAACGATACCATTACGGTCAATGTCACCCCCCGTAGTCCTAAAGCTGAACAAGTTTTGCGGTTTCGCCTGAATAAAAAAGACGCCTGGTTTGAAAATTTTAGCTTATATCAAGCTGACGCCAAGCAAGTTATCCACGATCTTAAAAAACTGCAAACAGGATCTTGGCATGTGATACAACACACGGCTACCACCGTTGAAGCGACGATCAACATTTTGCACGACCACCAAATGCTGCAAACCACGATCCCAACCGCCTCTGGTTGGCACGTGAAAGTTGACAATCGACCTGTCACCGTCAAAAAAAGTTTAGGCATTTTCATGGCCATGCCGCTAAAACCTGGGCAACACGTGATTACCATGCGTTACGTCCCGCCATTATTAGGGTGGGGTGCTGTGATAACGGTGACTGGCCTATGCTTAACGGCTTGTTGGTATGTCGTTGATAAGCGGTGCTTCTCGCGACACCTTGTTTCGCGACGGTGAGATATCCGAAGTTATTTGACCGACCATTGCAACCCAAAAGCCAGTATCCGCACGTCTTTGATCGTAGCCAATTGATTGGCCGTTACAATCAAAAACGCAGGTATACTGGCTTTTTAAATGCGCTAATTCAGACTTGTCCACAAACTTTTTCAAGCATGCCTAATGCCCATAAAAGACGCGCTGGGCATTAAAGCTTGCCGAAAGCACGCTTATTCTTCTTTAAATTCATACTTCGGCTCATCCAAGTGCGCATCATAGTCCACTGTCATGGCAAGATTTTCAAAGAACCATGCATCGGTTGGATCAACAAAATAAGTGACGCCGTCTTTTTCTACTGCCATGATTGGCTGGTCAGGATGATCATCACGCGTCATGCCAACACTAAAGCCATCATGAACCTGAGTCTTACCATATGCCTTCCCAAAAAAACGGATACCAGCACCCTTGTCTGGCAAACTTAATTCACGGTGAAACCAACGACTTGCTTCATCAGTGATCGCGAGTTGCAACCCCATCATCTCCTTGATCATTTTTTACGAGTCCATGTTTAAGTGCATAAATAGCTGCCTGCGTTCGGTCCTCCACATCCAGTTTCGCCAAAATGTTGGACACATGCGTCTTAACGGTTTTTAGCGTGATAAAAAGTTCTGTCGCAATTTCTTGATTCGACTTACCTTGCGCGATCAATTGCAATACCTCACGTTCACGATTCGTTAACTCATCATACTGTGGTTGCGGATGATTCATGCGATTCATCATTTTAGTCGTGACTTGCGGCTCCAAAACTCGCTCACCTTTAGCTGTTTGCCGAATCGCCTTGGCAATTTCCTCGGCTGTGGCTGTCTTGAGAATGTAACTGGCCGCCCCCGCCTCCATGGCTGGATACACCTTGGCATCATCAATAAAACTCGTCAAAATAATAATTCGTGCTTGCGGCCATGCCTTCAGAATCTCCTTGGTTGCCGTGATCCCGTCTTTCACCGGCATCACGAGATCCATCAAAATAATATCAGGCCGATCTTTAAGTGCCATATCGACACCCTCTTGACCGTTTTCGGCCTGATCAACCACTTCCAAATCAGGTTGAACCCCTATGTAAGTTGCCAACCCCAACCGAACCATTTCGTGATCATCAACAATCAATACTTTAATCATGCGCAACATCCTTTGATAATGGCACCCTGACTTCAACACTGGTTCCCTGTCCGACCACGCTCACCACTTTCGCAGTTCCGCCCATGGCCGCGGCACGTTCCTTGATATTTGCAAGCCCATAATTACCATTACTGCTGGCTTGTTTCGCATCAAATCCGACACCGTCGTCGACCATCCGCAACACCACCATATCCTGCAGCTGTTTCAGATAAACTTCAAGGCTCGATGCCTTGGCGTGTCGTAACGTGTTACTTAAAAGTTCTTGAACAATTCTAAAAAGATTATCTTCGGCCGCTGGATTCAATTTAATATCATCCAACTGCCACGTGATCTCGATTGTAATCTTGGTTTGCAATTCTTTCAACAATTGAATAATCCCTTGTTTCAAAGATTTGCCTTCAAGATTAGTCGGCCGCAAATGCAGCAGCAATGCGCGCATTTCCGCCTGTGCTTCATTGATCACCTTTTGGATCGTATCCAGTTGTTTGCTCAGGTCAGCCTGCGCAGGGTCACGATTAGCCACACTACGCAGTGCAGATAACATCATCATCGCAGCAAATAACTGTTGTGAGACAGAGTCGTGCAGTTCACGAGCAAGCCGATGCCGTTCACCGGTTAAAATGGCTTCTTTTGTTTCACCGGAAAATCGAACCGGCGTGTTGCTATACCGTTCAATCTCACGTTGTAAGCGTATCATTTTTTGCCGCAACTCTTCAAGCAAGGCTGCCGGTTGTTTACCCAAAGCGCCGACTGCCTGCTGCGAGCGACTAAAAATAGGTGCCTGATATTGTCCAGCGTTTAATTGTGCCAATCGGCTGTCCAACTGACTGTGCATGACTCGCTGCCGCCACATGACAATAACCGTCGCACCGGTACTGATCAACAAAGCGCCGATTACCAGATAAACCAAAACCGGCGCGGACAGGACGGTGGTCAATAACACCTGCAAAAAATCATGTTCGGTTACTTTAGCTAGCATGAAAACCAAACAGGCCTCGACCAAAAGCGCCCAGACCAGTAATGCCATAAAAAAGCCAACCAGCATCCGTCTTCTCATACAGCCAGCACCTCCAAATCGCCGACACCCACACTCGTAATGATGTGAATGCGGCGCGGTGCATCATCATAGTCCTTTGAATATGCCGTGACACTTTGGCTATGCAGCATCGAATCTTTATTTTCAAAATGCAAGGTACCATAAAAGGCAGCGTGTTCAACCGCAACACCAACGCCAATCGGCACCAGAATTCGCGTTTTGCCAAAACCTTTGCGAATCATGATCATACTATCGCCTTTAGGTAGAAACGTATCCCCTAAATCAATAATGGTATCGCCAGCTGGCACAACCATATTGATGTCATCCCAATCATAGGTTGGCGAAATCGTATGCCGATCAGTCCACGAGTTAATCGTGCGCTTACCGGCTTTTTCACTGGGCTCCTGAGTCACTGGCGCTACATACTGTTTGCGATCCCAAGCCGAAAACCCCATACCTGGTTTCGTAACGACCATGATTATGAACACACCCGCGATCATTAGAATGAGCCAAATGGCCGGATTGATAAAAATTCCCAAGACTAACAAAATCCCGCCAAAAGCCACATTGAACGAGCGCAACCGATGCCATCGCGCACCGAGGAAAAGAAAAAACACGCCCACTAGGATCGTTGTCAGTGCCATAGGATTCGTGATGATCTGGAAAAACAGCCACAGGGTTAAAGCTAACTCGATGCCTAAAAATAATTGCCAGCGGCGCACGACGATCCCTCCTTGTCTACTTTTTAGCGTATACATTGACTCGATGTCGATTCATTTCAATTAATTATAACGAATTTCGTTGCCTTTGACTTAGGGCGTAAGGCTGAATTTGCAACCCAAGATGTGGCTCAGTCGCCGTTTCACTTTTTTAAAGCCACAAAAAACGACAAACGTCTTCTCCTTGATGACCGGAAAAGACATTTGCCGTTGATTGCTTTTGGCGCAAGTTGACAAAGCGTTATGTGCTGATCAGCCTTCAACTTTGGTGATCTTGATCTTCATCTCACCACCAGGGGTACTGATCGTGACCTTATCGCCCACTTTACGGCCAATCAGACCTTGAGCGATCGGGCTTTCGTTGCTAATTTTACCGTTGAAGGCGTCTGCCTCAGCAGCGCCGACGATTTCATATGTTTCTTCATCACCGTCTTCTTCAAACGTGACTTTCTTACCAAGTGATACTTCGTTCTTAGCAACCGCTTTTGAATCAATAATTTCAGCGTAACGAAGCATTGTTTGAATGGTCACGATCCGATTTTCCAAGGTGGATTGTTCATCCTTAGCTGCTTCATATTCAGAGTTCTCTGAAAGATCACCAAAACCGCGAGCAACCTTGATCCGGTCGATAACTTCTGGACGCTTCTTTGTCTTCAGTTCCTCCAACTCGTCTTCGAGTTTCTTTTTGCCTTCCGCTGTCATTGGATAGCTTTTGTCTGCCATAAAATTCTTACCTCACTTCTTATTTTCCTTAGTCACTGTATTAAGACCAGCCGCATTTGTCAATGATTACTCTTGCAAACCGCGTTCGGCCAGAATGGCTTTGATCTTAGTAACCAGTAAATCAATGGCGACTTGATTTTGGCCACCTTCAGGCACAATCAAGTCAGCATAACGCTTCGATGGTTCGACAAACTGATGATACATCGGTTTTACCGTTTTTAAATATTGATTAATAATCGAATCCAGTGAACGCCCACGCGATACCATGTCCCGCTTGATGCGGCGGATGACCCGAATATCATCATCAGTATCGACAAACACCTTAATATCCATCATGTCGCGTAATTCTGCGTCATCAAGAATCAGAATACCTTCAAGAATAATCACATCTTTTGGCGCCAGATGAACGGTTCGGTCAGAGCGATTATGAATCGTGTAATCATACACCGGTTGATCGACAGCTTGCCGATGGATCAACCGATTTAAGTGATCCTTTAACAATGGTGTATCAAATGCCAGAGGATGGTCATAGTTAATCTTTTTTCGTTCTGAAAACGGCATGTCACTTTTCTTGTAATAAGCATCTTGCGCTAATAAAAGCAATGAGTGCCCCGAAAAATGATCAAAAATCGCTCGACTCACACTCGTCTTGCCGCTGGCAGAACCACCTGTCACGCCAATCACAATCGGTTTTTTCTGCTGCACCTTGAAGCCCTCCTCAAAACTCATCCTTCAGCCCAGAAACAACCGCATAAGGACCCTGGTCACAATGACCAAGGTCCTTATGCGGCCAAAGTCCAATTAGGTTACTTATCTGCCGCTGCATTATCGCTGGCAAACTTAGCCGTATTGGCATCATGTTGTTCCCGTGTTGTCGCGTAAAGTACTTCACCAGTTTTAAGGTTAGCAACAAAGTACAAGTAGTCCTTGTCACGTGCATCAGGGCTGAGAACCGCTGTGATACTTTGCTCACTTGGCGAGTCAAACGGTCCCGGTCCATAGCCGGTGTGGACGTATAAGTTGTACGGTGAATCAACGCTAGTATCCTTGTTAGTCAGATGCGTTTTATGCGTGTTCAATGCATACATAACAGAGATATCCGATTGTAGTGGCATCCCCGCATCAATTCGGTTCAAGAAGACACCAGCTATTTTGCGACGATCATCTTGGGTGACCCCTTCACGCTCAACTAACGATGCAAGCGTCATGACTTCTTGAACGGTGTATTGCTGCTTCTTAATGCTCTTGTAGTAACTTTGCATCACACTGTCTGTCTTGGCAACCATCGCATCCACAAGGTCCTTGACTGTTTCACCAGCGCCAACGTTATAAGTCGCAGGGAAAAGATAGCCTTCCAATCGATAGCGAACTCCTTTTGCATTGGCCGCTGAACTCAGCAATTGCGGATATTTCTTAGCCAATTGATTAAAGAAGGTTTGATCTTTCATCAATGCCAGAAATTTCTTTCCGGTCAGATTTTTGTTGCTTTTCGTTAACTTATCCATCGACGTCGCGATTTGTTCGATCGTTGTGCCTTCTTTAACTAGCAATTGGCCCGCAGCAGTGGTGGCACTGCCACCCGCGCGCAAGGCTTGAATCACCGTGCTCATATTGGCGCGTTGTGTCAACTTGTACTGGCCCGCCTGAAAGTCGGCGATATTGTGGAATTTCACATAGTAACTAAAAACAGTGGCGCTCTTAATGACATGTTTGGCTTCCAGCTGCGCGGCAATCTGTTTCGTTGACGAACCCGCTGGCACCGTCACACTAATCGACGTCTTGCCATTTGGATCAACCGGCTCAAGCGCTGAACGGACATAGCGGTAGCCCATCAAACCAACGATCACTAGGACCGCCAATACAATCCCAATAACCCAAGCAACGATCTTGTTGGCTACTTTCTTTTCACTAGAACGCTGGCGCCGCTTGTCTTGTCGATCTGATGACCGTCTATCCAAAAATGTTGCCTCCTCTAAGGTTAACACGGTCACTGGCACAGAAATCTGCACTTAAGGACCTCGTCCACAATGGCCAAAGTACCGGCCATCGTGCCCAAGGCTGCCTATGTGACGGTTTCCAAACGTACCTAGTCCCGCTCTACTTAACTATTCTGAACAATAAATCTGAATCAGCAAATATTATACCCAACCAGCGACAAAAATGCGACTGCATCTAGCGAATGGCAGCCCCGATTCCTGTCTGTAACGCCGCCTTCACTTTATCAAACGCCTGCGTCACTTCGTCTTCAGTCAACGTCTGATCGTCTCGACGATAAGTTAGCGTATACGCCAAACTCTTCTGACCCGCGGCAATGTGATCGCCTGCATAAACATCAAACAACGTCACATCCTGCAAGAAGGCACCGCCGTGTTCATGGAAAATAGCCATGACTTGATCGTTCGTTACTTGCTCGTCAACTTGCAAAGCAATATCACGGGTTACTGCCGGGAACTTCGGTGCGGGTTGCGCGATTTTTTCCTGTCGCGGTGCGGCAAATAGCGCATCCAAATCTAATTCAAAAACAAAGGTGGCTGGCAGGTGCTCTGCATGTTCAAAGGCAGGATGCAAGCGCCCCAAAATGCCAACAAGTTGATCGCCGACAAAAATGTTTGCGGCCTGACCAGGATGGAGTTCAGCAACAGCTTGCGTTGCTTCAAAGCGAATCGGATTGGCCAGCGAATAATCATCCAGCAAATGTGTCACAATGCCCTTAGCGTAAAAGAAATCAACGGCTTTCGCAGATTGATGCCAATCTTTTGCGACAACATTGCCAGTGATGGCACCACCCAAATATTCAATTTCGGTTGGCCGCACCTGATCGCCTGTTTTGGTAAAGATCCGACCTTGTTCATAAATCGCAACATCGGTTTCCTTCCGCGCTTGATTATACTTGATGACATTTAGCAAACCACTAATCATGTTCATCCGCAAAACAGCATGATCGGTCGTCATCGGTGAATCGACTTTGGTTGGGACCCCAGGTTGCAGCTTGAATTGCTCGGCAGCCTCGGCAGTTGTCAACGCATAGGTGATGACTTGGGTCAGGCCCAATCCTTCTAATAGATGACGTGTACGTCGGATCCGTTTTTGTTGCGAGGTGTACTCGCCAATAGTCATGGTTGTCGTTGGTAACGTACTTGGCAAATTGTCAAACCCATAGATTCGCGCAACTTCTTCCACCAAATCCGCTTTGATATGAATATCCCACCGGCGCGGCGGTACAGCGACGGCAAACAAGCCATCAGATTCGGTCACATCAAAACCGAGTTGTTCAAAAATCTGCGTCACTTGTTGCTCCGTCAAATCGGTACCTAAAACATGGTTGATATGATCAAGCGAAATATCGACGACAACATCTTCTGCAGAAACTGAAGTCGGGCTAACCGTTCCCTTTGCAACCTGGCCCTCGCTTAATTCAGCCATCCAAGCAACTGCAGCATCTAAAGCACGATTGATATCAGCCAAGTTCGTCCCTTTTTCAAATCGGGAAGAGGCTTCAGACCGTAAATTGTACTTAAGGGCTGTTTTACGGACATTGACTGGATTAAAACTAGCAGACTCAATCACAACGGTAGTCGTTTCTGGCGTAATTTCAGAGTTCAGGCCGCCCATGACGCCAGCCAAAGCAACTGGTACCTGCCCATTCGTAATCACAATATCTTGATCATCTAATTCATGTTCATTGCCATCCAGCGTGGTCAAAGGTTCGCCATTTTTAGCGCGCCGCACCACAATCTGCTGGCTGCCTAACTTGGCATAGTCAAAAGCGTGCAGCGGTTGCCCATAAGCCAGCATAATAAGATTGGTCACATCAACAATATTATTAATTGGACGGATACCTGCTAACCACAGGCGTTTTTGCAACCACAAAGGACTTTCTTGAACCTTCACATGATCAATGACCCGCAGTTGATAACTCGGAGCGTCTTTGGCATCCTTGACCTCGGCACTCAAAAAGTCGCCGACCGGACGATCACCTTCAGTTAATAGCTTTTCTTCAAAATGGGGCTTTTCTGCATAAGTAGCGCCAACTTCCCAAGCTACGCCCCGCATGCCAAGTGCATCAGCGCGATTAGGCGTGATCTCAAAGTCCAAAATGGCGTCATGCATGCCTAACGCAGCTAAGGCATCACTGCCGGGCTCTAATGGCTCGTTAAAGACATAGATACCATTCAAATATGGTTTCGGCACGACGTTTTCACTAAAACCAATTTCCTGTAAGGCACAAATCATGCCAAGGCTTTCTTCACCGCGCATTTTGCCTTTTTTAATTTTAACGTTATCCGCAATGCGCGCGCCTGGCAGCGCCACAATGACAGTTTGACCGGCAGCAACATTTGGCGCGCCGCAGACAATTTGGCGCGGCGTTTCTTCACCGACGTCAACTTGACAAAGATGTAAATGATCAGCGTTCGGATGTGGCGTAGCACTTACCACTTTACCGACGACAATCTTTTTCAAGCCGGCGTCTGGATGCTTCACGCCATCAACTTCAATCCCTGTTCGTGACACTTTATCGGCCAGTTCTTCTGGTGAAACCGGCACGTCAACTAATTCTTTTAACCATTCATATGAGACGTCCATCTTAACCCTCCTGGCTGAATTGCGTTAAGAAGCGCAAGTCGTCTGTGTAGAAACTGCGAATGTCGTCAATCCCGTATTTCAGCATCGCGAACCGATCAGGACCAAGGCCAAAAGCAAAACCGCCGTATACGTCAGCATCAATGTTCGCTGCCCGTAGCACATTGGGATGCACCATGCCGGCACCTAACACTTCAATCCAACCGGTATATTTGCAAACCGGGCAACCTTTACCGCCGCAACGAAAACAGGAAACATCAACTTCAACGGATGGCTCCGTAAATGGAAAATAACTTGGCCGCAAGCGAATTGTCCGATCTTTACCAAAAACGTGTTGGCACATGGCCAACAAGGTTCCCTTTAGATCAGCCATGGTTATATGCTTGTCAATGACGAGTCCTTCCATCTGGTGAAACTGATGGCTATGAGTAGCATCGTCGTCATCACGTCGATAAACCACCCCAGGGCTAATCATTTTCAGCGGTCCTTTGGTAAAGTCGTGCTTTTCCATTGTCCGCGCCTGCATTGGACTTGTCTGCGAGCGCATGAGTAACTCATTGGTAATGTAAAAAGTCTCTTGCATATCACGAGCAGGATGATCCTTAGGGATGTTCATCATCTCAAAGTTATAGTGATCTTCTTCAACTTCTGGACCGGTCAAAACTTGGTAACCCATGCCCATAAAAAAGCCTTCAAGATCGTCCATAATCTGCGTGATAATATGTGGTGTGCCAGCCTCAACCGGATCACCAGGCAAGGTCACATCAACGGTCTCTGATGCTAATTTCGCATTGATCACCGCCTGTTCGAGCTGGGCTTTGCGGGCTTCAATCACTGCACTGAGATCGTCGCGAATTTTGTTGGCGAACGCGCCGACTTTTGGCCGTTCTTCAGCGGACAAATCTTTCATGCCGCGCAAAACACCGGTAAACGGGCCCTTCTTGCCCAATAATTGGACGCGAATCTGATTTAATTCATCTAACGACTTAACCTTTTTAATGGTGTCGTTGTTTTGTTGGAACAATTGTTCAAGTTTGGTTTGAAGATCCATGTTCTTCCTCCTTGGTTGCTGACGTGAGGGTTGATACAACTTTCTGATGCATTTGAAGGCATAAAAAAAGTCCCTCTCGAAAAAGGGACGAAGCATCGCGGTACCACCCTTGTTCATGGTCACGAAATAACCATGCACTCAACAAGGTAACGGCTAGGCCGGAGCTTTCTAAGTGTTGCCACTTCAAAAGTCAACTCAGAAAGTGAAGACAAACATTTTGGCGATAGACGTCTTGCAGTCGTATGAACGTCATTCCCTATCTCGTCAGCCTGTTTGGGCTTTCGTCATCGTTTTTACGTCTTTTTAGATAAACTAAGCTTAGCAAATTCAGCGCCAACGTCAAGTGGCGATTCGCGCTAGTTAATAAAAAATGTGGTGTCATCACGCTCCCTATGACTTGTCGTTTGCTAGACTCCGAGTAAGCTTTGAAAGGAACTAGACGATGCAGTCCCTAACCTCGGCCGTGCCAAACTCCGCAATCTCCGGCCAGACGGGGCTGGAACGCTGTGACGGCGCTTCGAGCCCGCAAAGCCCGCGGTCTCGAAGTCGCCTAACAACATCAGCGACAAGACCGGTCGCTGTGTTGTTTGCACGGCTGAGCCCCATCTGGCCTACGATTGCTCCGCCTTAGCACTGGAATTTTGAAATCCTGTATCAAATTGTCTATGAGAAACGAAAGACGAATAATTTTCCGCATTTGGAAAACCATTCGTCTGCATTTGATACGTTTGGATTATGCTGAATCCCTACTTCTCGTTAGCGTGGCATTCAGCATCTGTGACCCATGCATCGCCCCATGCGTGTGCAGCGGCCATAACTGAATTGAGGCCGCGGCCTTTGTCAGTTAACGCGTATTCAATCAAAGCTGAGTCTTTGTGGGTCAAGCGATCCACAAGGCCTTCGCCTTCGAGTTCCTTTAAGCGTTCGACCAAGACCCGATCGGAACACCGCGGGATTAATTGCGCAATGTCCTTAAAACGGGAATTGCCGTTGTTTAATAAAACTTCCAAAATCAGTCCGTTCCATTTCTTTCCTAAGATCTCAAACGTATGTTGAAATTTTGGACAAAGAGCGACCTGCTGGCTTTGACAATCGGCTGTACTGGTTACTGTTGCATCCACTCTACTCACCTCATAATTCCCATTCACTTACATTTATATAGTGCTAGAATACCACAATGTGAAAATATTACAAGCCAGTCCTCGAGAAACGTTGAAAAATATGGCAAAACTTTCCAGAAAAAGAACCACGGCATTCATCCGTGGTTCCAATCGTCCTTCACAGCCAAATAGCTGCTAAAACTTTGCGATCCTAATTTAAAGCCTTTAAGTGAGTGTGGATCGGATGCCGGAGCTTGTGCATCCATGGTACAACGACTTCATCCATGGCGGCATAATCATCGACAAGTGAAACAACGAAACTTTCCTTATACTTTGGTAAGCCAACCGTTGCGCCCCACATGTGTTTGACGATAATGTCTTTTTCCATCGGTGACAATTCAGTCAGCTTTTCAGCATTCCGCAAAGCAATCCGTGGATGGATGAAGGCATGAGTCCCCAAGTCAAACTTGGTTTTACGCCAATCGTAGTAAAACAGGTCGTGCAACAAGCCTGCCCGGGCGATCGCACGAACATTCAAGTGCAGCCGTTTCCCAATCAGATAACTCTGGTAAGAAACACTGATCGAGTGTTCCAATCGGTTAGAATAATGATGTTGCGGGTGTTCTGCCAGTCGCTGGACTTCGGGTTTGGCTAAAAGATCCGCCACATACCCAACGTACTCAGCATCCGATTGCCAATCGCGTTTTTTGCTCAAGACATCTGCTCCTTTTGTGGTTTGATGAACACACTTATAGTATAACAGGTTCTAACCAGAAAGGTCACGTTTGTAAGGGATTCTTAATCCCCGACTAAATGAAACATCATGACTGCTGCAGCAACCGCCACATTCAATGATTCAGCTTTGCCCCGGATCGGAATGTAAAGGTTCGTATCGGTATTTTGTAACAAAACTGGATCCATGCCATTGCCTTCATTGCCCACAATTAAGGCAAATCGTTCGCTCGGTTGAATGCTATGATAACTTTTAGCTTTTTCATTTAATTCTGAGCCATAAACTGGGATGCCGCCACGGTGTAAGGCTTTGATAATTGGCATTAATTTAGCGGAGACAATGCGCACATGGAATTGACTGCCTTGCATCGCACGTAATACTTTTGGACCGAACGCATCCGCTGTCCCGTTACCGAAGACCACCGTTTGAATCCCAGCTGCATCTGCAGTTCGCACCAAGGTCCCAACGTTACCCGGGTCCTGAATCGCATCCAACAATAAGAACTGACCACTCAATGGCTCTGGCAATTGTTCTGCGCGGCGCGGCATCACAGCAAAAATGCCTTGCGGGGTCTGAGTGTCGCTTAAATGCTCAGAAACGGATTCAGAAATCTGTGTGATTTTGTCATAAAATGGCTTGAGCGCACGATCTTCAACATACTTTTCGGTCGCATAAATATCATAAGGGGTCTGGCCACTGGCAAGTGCCTCTTGGACCAAGTGACGGCCTTCTAATAAGTAGCGGCCAGCATCCTTTTGATGTTTTTTAACCGTGAGTTTCTTGGCTGTTTTGATTCTGTCATTCTTAGGTGATGAAATATATTCCATGAAGTTCTCCTTATTTTTAAATGGTACTTTGTTTGCTTGATGCCGTTTGGCGGGTTTTCTTCTTGCAAGACAAAATCCAACTTAAGTCTGTTGTCGTTTCTACTATAAGCCTTATGCTACACTAGTATGGACTGTGGAGAAAGTTAAGATGAGCAAATGCTGCTTGACAGCATCTCCAATTAAGAAAGGAAGTGTCTTTTTGGTCAAACTTGCTAAACAAATCGTCGTCCGCGGACGGGTGCAAGGCGTCGGTTTCCGCTGGGCCACGAAGATGATCGCCGACAATCTTGATATTAGCGGCACGATTGAGAATCGGTCTGATGGCTCTGTCTTTATTCAGGCTGCAGGTGAACCGTTAAACCTTGCCAAATTTGTGGCGAAGGTTAAGGCCGGTCCAAACCCATACGCAAACGTGTCGACCTACGAAGAACAGCCGCTTGAAGACGTGCCAAACTTCCGCGGTTTTCAAGTTACCGGTTGAATCCAACCAGTCCATACAGTATAGTTAAACCCGATTACATTTTGAAGGGAAAACATTCATGCACAAGTCAAAAAAATTTGTCACACTTGGGTTGGTGAGCTTGCTGCCGTTGATTTTAGCAGCATGCGCGCAAACCACTAAAAAAGGCACAACCATGAAGCCGCCGACGGATCCGTTTTTTGGCACTTTTTATAAAGTGATCGGGCTGCCACTGCAACATTTGATGGAGTGGATCGCCAGTCTGGTTGGCACTGCCAGCAGTTATGGGATCGCCATCATCGTGATCACCCTGCTAGTTCGTCTGATTGTCCTGCCACTGATGCTGCGGCAACAACGAACGATGACGGCTTATCAAGAGAAGCAGAAGATCATCCAGCCACAACTAAAGATCGTTCAAGAGGCTACTAAGCGCGCCAAGACACCTGAACAGCAGATGGCAATGAACGGTTACATGCGGAAAATATACTCAGCCAATGGCACAAGCATGATTCCTTCCATGGGCTGCCTACCAATGCTGATTCAACTGCCAATTTTCTCTGGTTTGTATCAAGCCATCGCTTACTCCCCAGAAATTTCTGAAGCCACTTTTTTTGGCATTCAGTTGGGGCATTCCAATTTTATTGTCACGATTTTAGCAACTTTGCCATACATTGTCGTCAGCTTGATCATGCTGCAAGGCGTACCGCCAGAACAGCGTAAAGCCATGCAGACAACTGCCTTTCTGAATCCGATCATGACATTTGTCTTTTGTATGATGTACAACGCCGGATTAGGCCTCTACTTCGGTGCTGGCGGGATCATTCTAATTATCCAACAAGCGATCGTAACCTATGTTGTTACGCCGAACATCCGGAAGCGAATGGATGCTGAAATGGAAGAAAATCCACCGGTTATCGTTGTTGACGAACATACTTTTGATAACTGGGATACGGCAACTGCTGGTGCCACTGGTGCAGCTGGTACAACAGGTAGCAGCAAACCTGCTGATCCCGACGCCATTGATCATAGCAAATTACGTCGGCGTAACGCTGGTAAACAACAGCGTCCCCGGAAATAATCGTCAAGTTATGAATAGCCCTGATCGCAAAGCTTGCGATTAGGGCTATTTGTGTGCGCGACAGGATCTGAAGCCAAAAGTATTTGATGTCCCCCTGTTTGTTCGCCTCATACAGTGTGGGTTGCTTGATGACACGCTCATATGAACTCACCCTGCGCTTGAAATCAAAAAAACCTCAGACAAATAGCTCGTCTGAGGTATAAAACGATTAAAGATTACTCTTGATATGTGTATCAGTTTTGCCTGCTTCTGCGCGCTTAGTGGTTTCCTGTGCAGCCAGTGCTTGGGCTTTAGCTTCCGTGATGGTTGGTAAATCAATTCGGAAAATGGATCCATGACCTAAAGCGGAGTCAACTTCAATTTGACCGTGATAACTCTCAACTAACTGTTGCGCGATTGATAAACCTAGTCCGTTGCCGCCTTTTTCACGACTACGAGCCTTATCAACTCGATAAAAACGATTAAAGACGCGTCGACGATCCGCTTCGGCAATACCTTCACCAAAGTCTTGCACCGCAACGGCGACACCGGAAACGCTGTTTTCAGCCATTGATACGTGAATCTCCTTGCGATCAGTGGAATACTTGACCGCATTGTCCAATAAAATAATCATGACCTGTTCCAAATGATTGCGATACATGCGCACAAACGTTTTCTGTTCCAAGTCGTCATCTAATGTAAACGTGAATTCCGGATGAATCATCCGAAAATCACCAACGACTTGTTGCACAGTCTGGTGCACATCAACAACCGCATTTGGAAATTGGATATCCACTTGATCAGCGCGAGTAAGATCTAGCATTTCTTGAATCAGACTCTTCATGCGAGTCACTTCTTGCAATGAGGCCGTTAAAGATTCCGCCAAAACTTCCGGATCATCTTTTCCCCAGCGATTTAAAAGCTGCAAATGCCCTTCGAGAATCGCCACAGGGGTGCGTAATTCGTGGGAAACATCCTGAACAAACTCACCTTGCTGATCAATGTAGCGTTGAATCCGATCCAACATACCATTAAATTCCAGCACTAAATCGCCAAGCTCGTCGTTGCGCTTCAAGGCTGGTATTCGAACCGTACTCTGCGGTTCCTCATTGACAACATCAATAGCATTCGTAATAAGCTTAATCGGCTTGAGAAAGCGCGTCGCCAAAGCATAGCCAATGAGAATAGAAATAAGAATAGCCGCAAATGACAGTCCCATAATGAGTAACGTAATCTCATGCATGGTCGCATGAAATGCCGTCAGTTTATCCGTTACCTGCACATAGCCGATCAAATCCGAACTAGTTGCAGAATAAATCGGTGCCGTACCGACCAAGCCATGAAAATCATCAATGTTGGCTTCTTGAACTTCCACGCCATGAACCTTGCCTAATGTAATCGGCGTATCGCGCGATTGAAAAATGTTTGTCCGATCAGGTGAAAAAACAGAGACGCTCACATCCGCTTGCGCTAGTTTTTGAATCACGGAGTCGGAGAAAATACGATTTTGCGATTCACTTGGCGCTGGAATAGAGGCTTGCCCACTCGGCATTGCACCTTCCAATCGCGGCACGACCTGCGCCATCGTTAAGTCACCACTGACTGGGGAAAGTCGTTGGACGACGGTGTTAAGGGTGTCCGTCACGGTTCGGCGTTCCTGATTCACTAAAATCTGCCGCATCGCGCCATAAAGGATCATTGAAAAGGTCACAAAGGTCACAAAAATCCCGACACCTACTGTTAAGGCCCATTTAACCTTTAACGAGATGCGGGGACTTTTTCTAGTTTGCTCAAGCGTTTGTTTCTTCGGAATCATTACGAACGCATAACATAGCCGGTTCCCCGAACCGTTTGAATATAACTCGGTTCACCCGGTCGATCGATTTTATTACGAATATAACGGACATAGACGTCAACAACATTCGTTTCCACGTCAGAGTTGTAACCCCAAACCTTTGAGAGCAAAACGTCACGAGCCAAAACAACATTGACATTTTCCATAAGCGTCAGCAATAATTCGTACTCACGTTTGGTTAATTCAATAATGTCGTCGCCGCGCCGAACAACGCGATTTTCTTTTTCAATCACTAAATCACGATATTTGATGGTTGTCTGCTTAGCAGTGTTGTTTTCGCCTTCAATGCTGATTCGGCGCAACAAAGCACGCAAGCGAGCGAGTAATTCTTCAATGGCAAATGGCTTCACAATGTAGTCATCAGCGCCATGATCCAAGCCACTGACGCGATCAATGACAGAATCCCGCGCGGTCATCATAATGATCGGTGTATTCTTCACCTGACGAACGCGCCGGCAAACTTCAAGGCCGTTTAATTCTGGCAACATCAAGTCAAGCAAGATGGCATCCCAGTCCTCAGCCAAAGCCGCTTCCAACCCGGTTCGACCGTTAAAATGCACTTCGGTCTCATAGCCCTCGTGTTTTAATTCCAGTTCGACAAACCGCGCTAAATTTTTTTCATCTTCAATAATTAATATTTTACTCATCAATGGTCTCCTTATACTTATTCGTCTCTGACGCACTCACAGACTGAATCCATTTGTTTTTTCTCATAAAAACATATGCTACGACAGTTTAGCACAGTTTTCTCATTTTGACTATCAGCCGCGCAACGATGGGGCTCGACAAACACAAGAAATCTTTGTTCGGAGACTTTCTCATTTTTCAAAACTGGTAAATTCTCATAAAAAGACCAATCCTTCAAACAATAAATATGTTTGTGAGATTGGTCTTCATTTTTATAAATATGAAGTTATTAAGCTTCGGTATACCATGAATAGTGGTAGATGCCGTCGCGATCGGTTCGTTCGTAAGTGTGCGCACCGAAGTAATCACGTTGTGCCTGCGTGAGGTTAGCAGGCAAGACGGCTGAACGGTAGGAATCGTAATAACTGATAGCGGCTGAGAAGCCTGGAACTGGTACACCAGCCTTGACAGCAACACCAACTAAGTCGCGGACACTTTCCTGATAATTCTTGGCGATATTCAAGAAGTAGTCATCCAGCAATAAGTTCTGCAAATCGAGCTTCTTGTTATATGCGTCAGTGATGTTTTGCAAGAAACGAGCGCGGATGATGCAGCCAGCGCGCCAGATCTTGGCCAAGTCCCCATATTGCAGTTTCCAATCGTACTTCTCTGAAGCAAAGCGCAATTGTTCGAACCCTTGGGCATATGACATGAGCTTACTGAAGTACAGAGCCTTGCGGATCATTTCAATGGCTTCTTTTTTGTCAACAGAAACATTGGCAACCGGCTTCGGCAATACCTTGCTGGCCTCAACCCGTTCTTGTTTCATGGCACTGATATAACGAGCGTAGACTGATTCAGTAATGACACTCTGCGGTACCCCTAATTCAAGTGCTGACTGGGAGGACCACTTGCCTGTGCCTTTATTGCCGGCACGATCAAGGATCATGTCAACAATCGGTTTGTCACTGCCGAGATCATCCTTGCGAGTCAAAATGTCAGCAGTGATGTCAATCAGGTAAGAATCCAGTTCGCCTTTGTTCCATTCACTGAAAATATCAGCCATTTCTTTGACATCAAGGCCAAGAAGATTGCGCATTAAGTTGTAGCTTTCAGCGATCAGTTCCATATCGCCGTATTCAATGCCATTATGCACCATCTTGACATAGTGTCCTGCTCCGTTTGGTCCGATATACGTGACACAAGGTGCGCCGTCTTCAGCCTTAGCGGCGATGGCTTCCAGAATTGGTGCGACCAGGTCATAGGCTTCTTTTTGGCCGCCTGGCATCAATGAAGGGCCATGCAAAGCGCCTAACTCGCCACCGGAAACACCCATGCCGATAAAGTTAATGCCTGACTTGTCGAGCTCAGCACTGCGGCGCATGGTATCTTCAAAGAAAGTATTACCGCCATCAATCAGCACATCGCCTTTATCCAATAACGGGAGTAGTTCCTTAATAACAGCATCTGTACCAGCGCCAGCCTTAACCATCATGATAATTCGGCGTGGTTTCTCAAGTGATGCGACAAAATCTTCAATTTTGTAACTTGGTACCAACTTTTTATCCGGATGCTCTTCAACAACCGCCTTTGTTTTGCTGCCAGTGCGATTGAAGATAGCAACGGTATTGCCGCGGCTTTCAATATTCAGGGCAAGATTCTTGCCCATAACTGCCATGCCGACAACACCAATTTGTGGTTTATCCATTAACATGGACCTCCTCATTCATTTCGTCATTTACTCCTTTTATGTTAGCAGAAACGGCTTGGGTTTAACAGTCAACAGCTAGGTTAGAAACGGTCAATTTTTCTTCGCTTATTTTCTTTGAAAAAGAAGACGCCGCCTCAGGCAAACAGACAAAATTTGCTTTGTTTCAACTATTTTAAAATGCTATCCCTCTGTGTGAGCTGTTATCACGGTGAAACTGTTAGCATTAATTGTCACGATGATGTGATCAATCTTGACGTACCAATTTTTACCCTTTCGATTCATGATTGCTTCAGGATTCAGAATTTTCTCTTTGCAAAATGCAATGACGTCCCGATTAGTAAGTGAAAGATTGTGTTCAATCCGGATGCGCCCTAGTTTTGTAGTGTGCAATTTGTCTAAGTTTCTCAGTAACGGATTATCAGAAATCATTTTTATATTCACCGCAGCGAGGCTTTACTTTTTGAGCCCGCTCCCTCATCAACTGTTTTTGAGTCATGAACCCAACAAGACTTTCTCATAAAAATCGTTTTCGCTACTACAAAAGAAAATGGCATCCTCGCAATACAATTACGAAGGTGCCATTTTTCAATAGATCAAATCGCCTTACCGTGAGCCAGAAGACCTTACTGATCACGCTTGATCGTCATCAGGGAACATTCCCTTTAATTTCGTAAAGGGATTGTCCGCCTGTTTTTCTTTTTTAACAGCTTTATCAAAATCCTCTTCTGCTAAAACTTCCCAATCATCGCCTGAGGGCATATCACCGCTTGCGACTTCTTCTGGTGTCAGGACCTGCATTGGAATGCTCAACAACAGATGGTCCTCAATCGCTGGCAACAGATCCAGTTCAGCATCTTCGAGCGGCATAAGAATTTCGCCGTCCTCATATTGGTCAGCATGACCAGCGTCCGTTAAATAAATTTCGCTGAACGTAAAATCTTGCGGCAGTGTGACCGGCGTCAAACTGCGCGTTGACGGCACAACCAAATTACCCTTTAGATTAACACTGACCAAAAAGTCACCACGATCATAGACAATATCGCCGCTTACCTGAATGGGACTCACGTCGAGAACCTCGGGATCGCGATCCTGTAAATCCGTTTTAACATCTAACGTAGTGCTAAAATGCAACGGCTCCTGATCGTGTTTTATTAACTCCTGAACGGTCCATTTCAACATGTGGTTTACCTCCTTTAAACGCGTTCCTAGGCGCAGAAACCTGCACATAAGGACCTCAGGCGCTATGGCCAAAGTTCGGTCATCACACCTGAGGCCGCTTATGCTCCGGTTACTAAGCGCGCCAGTTCGCGCTCTTCACATCAGTGGTCGTCGGCCATAGTTCTGCTCAACGCCACCAATCGTTGTGATTAATCGATCCGCGCGATGGGTCATCGCGAGGACGCCATCCGGTGCAAGCATATCAGCACTGACCTTTGTGAGCAAGGGCCAGTCAAGATCATGCTTGACACTATTGAGATACTGCCGCCCAGTTGGCGTGAACCCTAAAACATGCAACTGCGGGTGTTGCCGTGCCTGATTAACCGCCGTAGCCGTCATATTCAAAGTAATGGCCAACGCTAGCCGTCGCAACCGCGCATAGGTATAGCGTTTCGATTTTACCTGCTTCAAAAAAGCAGTCATGTCTTGCGCGTCATCAATTTTTTGGGTGAAGCGATACTCTAACCCTTCTGCCATGGTTGCGACCAGCCGCAGTTCATTGAGCTCGGCTGTTTGCAGGCGATATTTCAACCACGGGAAAAATTGTGCCCAGCTATACTGTTGTTGCTTAGCATAAAAATCGACAAGCTCAGTAGGCACAATGGCTTCAACCGATTGATCAGCACGTAAATACTCACGCACTGTCGAGGCGCTGGCGATGTTGGCTTGAATGCCCACTTCATCATGACCAATCCCACGACGCGCAAATGGTAACAATGTCATCGGCCACTTCAACGCCAAATTAGCCTTGGCATAACTCAAGCCCAGCATAAAATTAGGATCAGTTTGGGTGATCCCAGCCGCTTTTGCATAAACAGCGTTGAGTTGCGTGGCGTATGTCTGCGTATAATCGCGAAATCCATCCCCAGTTAACGCTGCTGTCGCCAGTTTTTCAGCTAAATCTGCATAAGCAACTTCAGGATGCTCAGTACCAAAGGCTAAAGTGTTGACACCCATGGCGGCCAACGCGGTCACACCGGCTTCAGCAAACTGGTCAGCGGCCTGAACGGCTCCGGTCACCGGCAACTCAACGACAAGGTCTGCACCATGCTGCAAAGCCGCCTGTGCCCGAACCCATTTATCAAAAATAGCCGGCTCCCCGCGTTGTACATAGTTACCAGACATCACGACAACGACAACATCTGCTTGTGCCAGCTTTCGCGCTTGTGCCAAGGCATATGCATGACCCGTATGAAATGGATTAAATTCAGCAATCATCCCAACTGTCTGCATGGCCGCCTCCTAAACTGCAAAATCATCATGGTCATTCATTTTTTCTTCGCATGGAAAAACCAGCGTGTGCTGTCCGCCTGAATTGGCTGACGGCCAAAATCAGCTGTCACTTCAATTTTTTCAAACCCACTTGCGGTTAAGGCATCGAGATAGTCGTTAATCGGATAAGTTCGTTCTTTATGGGTTTCCGTAAGCGGCTTATAGGCATCTAGGCCCTCATCATAAAGAAAGAACGTTAAATCATGCTCAACACTATGCGGCACCTCACCTACGAAACTGTGCCATAAAAAGGCAAAATCATCGGTCTGATAATTGTACATATAACCGGGAAAAATCTGATCCATTTGATATAACGAGTGCGCATCGAAAAGAAAGTCCCCGCCCGACGGCAACAAAGACGCTACCTGAGTGAAGACTTGCTGAACTTCTTCAAGATTCGCCATATAACAAATGGAGTCGTCAAAACATGTCACGACCGGAACCGGTGGTAAATCACTCAAATCACGCATGTCGCCTTGAATAAGAGTCAGTTGGGCATCGGCTTCCTCAGCCTTTTCTGCCGCCAGCGACAACATTTCGTCCGATAAATCAAAGTCGGTCACCTGATAGCCGGCTTGCGCCAAAAGAACAGCCAAGAAACCCGAACCGCCTGCCAACTCCAAGATAGGCTGACCAGCTGGTGCAACCCGCTTCGTGACATAATCCCGCCACTGCGAATAGAGTGATTGATCCATCAGTTTGTCGTAAACTTCGGCAAACGTTTGATAAATCATGCTTCAACCCACTGATCTACTTCAACCAGCGGCGCTTCCTGCCATAACTTTTCAAGGTTGTAGAATTGGCGTTCTTCTGGCATGAAGACGTGCACGACAACATCGTTCATGTCAATCAGCATCCATTTCGATCCTTTTTGGCCTTCAATACGACGAATCGTAACGCCGGCTTCTTCTTCTTTATCCTCAATTTCATCGACAATCGCTTGCACTTGTCGATCTGAAGTACCGCTCATAATGACAAAGTAGTCAGCTAATAAACTGACACCGCGCATATCTAGCGCCACAATGTCTTCAGCACGCTTAGAATCACCTGCTTTGACAGCAACTTCCAACATCGTTTTTGAATCAATCATAAATTACTCCTTTGTTAAGAATGCGTTATAAGTTAATAGTGTCTTTGGAAAAACGAGTTTGCGCGCACCAATGAGATAAGTCAAGGTATTCTCCAATTCAATTCGACTAGCTTCTTCCAAGTTCGTTTCCGCTGCCTTACGCGCCTTTGCTTCAACCGGCAAAGATCGCGCCGGTTCGATAAAATCACCAACAAAAATGATTTCATCAAGCTTGGTCATTTCCGGATCACCTGTCGTGTGCCGCGCAATGGCAGTCAATACTTGCTTATCAGTAATGCCGACCTCTGTTTGAATGAAATGAACGCCGACAACACCATGCCAAACGCCGCGGCCATATTGCAACAAATCCGGATCGAAACCATCTTCAATAATCACGCGTTTATAGGTTTCAACTGGAATCTCTTTACCATAATCGTGCAGTAAACCTGCTAAGCCTGCGCGATCAACGTCTTGATCAAAACGCTTGGCCAATTCAATGGCAGTCGCTTCGACCCGCAAACAATGCTCATAACGCGGTTCATCGAGCCGATTGTGCAGCCGATTTAAAATTTCCTCACGACTTAAGCCATGTGTCAGACTTGCCGGATATTGATGTTCACTCACGATATAATCCCTCTTTTTGAATATAATCAATTACTGAATCAGGTACCAGATACTTCAAACTTCGGCCATTTTCGACCCGATCACGCACATCAGTTGAGCTGATATCAATCAAAGGCGCATCCACCCACAGAATTGGATAACGACTAGCTGGCGTATACCCACGCCGTTTAACACCGACAAATGTCACCAATTTGACAAGTTCGTCAATGTGCGACCACTTTGGCAGATAATCCACCATATCGGCTCCAATAATGAAATAATAATCGGTGTCTGGATGTAACCGGTGCAGCTCCAACATCGTCTCATAAGTGTAGCTGACACCGCCTCGTCGGATTTCAATCCCTTCCAATCCAAAAAGCGGATTGTCCGCGATAGCTAGTTGCACCATATTCACACGATGCCGCGCTGAAATGGCAGTTTTAGTGTCGACATGCGGTGGTTGATTATCGGGCATAAAATAAACTTTTTCTAATCCCAACTCCGTGCCAGCTGCTTCGGCCATGATTAAATGACCGTTGTGAATCGGATTAAAAGTCCCACCAAATAGGCCAATCTGTTTTCGCCGATGCTGGCCAAGAATCTGCTCGCGCATTTCAACGGAGATCACGGGCTGGGTCAATGTGACACTCTGCGTCTTCTCCATAGTGATCCTCTTAGCGTGCGTTAACTTCCAGGCTAATTTTTCGATGATCTTTCTTTTCAGCCTGCTTATAGACAACAACCGTGTGACCAATGATTTGGGCGATCTCCACACCTTGAATGGCCGCCTGTAAGGTATCGGCCACCTCTTGCGGTGTATCATCGGCAGCCGGCAGTAAACTGATTTTAACTAGTTCCCGCGCTTCGAGGGCATCTTTCACCCCAGCCACAAACGTGTCACCTAAACCGTTCTTACCAACATTGATTAACGGCTTCGTGGTCATCGCCAAACTGCGTAAATACCGTTTCTGTTTCCCTGTTAACATCAATAACGCTCCTCTAACCGTGTCGGCAGGCATAGCTCTTTAAACACAACTGGCTGAGTGCCTCGTTGTGGTCATGGATACTTACCGCCGTACACGTTTTACTTCGACATGATTAATTTTGATACCAAAGATAGTTTTTCTAAATGAACGCACGCCGTAACAAAACATCCACACCTTTTGGCGCATAGCCGGCAACCGTAACACCAGCAGGCACAGTGATCCAGCCTAACCCGGCGAAAACTAAGTCGGCTTTTTCCTTTGGGGTGAATTCAAACCGAACCAATGGCGGAAAGTCTGGCACTTCATCCGGCTGTGGTGGTGACAGTAAACCGCCCACATGCTTCTGATAGAAATCATCCGCATTTTCTAACTTGGTGCGATGCAACGTCAACTGATTATCAGTGTAAATAACGAAACTGTTGCGACCTCCGCGAAGGTAATCAAATCGCGCTAAACCGCCAAGAAAAATAGTTTGGCCTTCATTCAATTGATAGGTTGCTGGCTTGATGACGGAAGTCGGTGAGACTAATTTTAAGTCTTTAGGGCCGACAAAGTGTGCCATCTGATGCCGATGAATGATCCCTGGTGTATCAATCAATGATTGGCCATCATCCAGCGGGATCATAATGCGATCCAACGTCGTTCCCGGAAAACGCGACGTGGTAATCAAATCCTCAACGCCAGTCAATTCTTTTATAATTCGATTGATCAAAGTAGATTTACCAGTGTTCGTCACGCCGACCACATAAACGTCTCGATGATCACGATATTTTTCAATGGCATCCAACAGCTCATCAACGCCAAAACCTTTTTTAGCGCTGGCCAGCATCGTGGCTACCGGACGCAACCCTTGTGCCTTTGCCTGCTGCTGTAACCAATTCTTCAATCGATTCGGGTTAAGCGACTTCGGCAACACATCGGCTTTGTTCCCGACAAGAATGACTGGGTTGTCACCCACAAAACGATGCAATCCAGGGATGACACTGCCATTGAAATCAAAAATATCGATGACGTTGACAATCAACGCATTACTTTCACCGATGGCATTCAATAAGCGTAAAAAATCATCGTCCGTCAACGTCACCGGCGCAATTTCGTTGTAGTGCCGCAACCGAAAACAGCGCTGGCAATAAATCTCGTCATCAGGATCGGCCTTGCTTAAAGTGGCTTTTGGCAAGTATCCCGGCTTTTTGGGATCAGTCGTTTGCAAAATAGCGCCGCAGCCTATGCAACGGCGCTCTGTTTCAGTGTTCGTGGTATCCATGAATATCCTCCTGATAATCCAAATGCCGTTTCTTGGCGAGTGCTTTAAAAACGTAACCTTCAAAGTAACGATTAATTCTGGTGTTCCACGCATCACTTTGAACAAGTGGCTGGGTTAAAACGGTTCGCACACCAGCAAGATTGCCTGCCCAAATATCGGTCAGCAATTGGTCGCCAACCATCACCACTTCAGATCGCTTAAGCCCTAATTGTTTGCGGGCTTTCGTGATACCCACAGGAAGCGGCTTCAAAGCACGAGCAACATATGCCACACCCAGCTTGGCCATTGCCTTGTGGATTCGATTTGCATTGTTATTCGAGACGACCACCACTTTAATCCCGCTATTGCGCAAGTCCGTCAGCCAGCGAGTCAGTGTTTCAGTGCCTTCGGGATGATCCCACGCCATCAACGTATTATCTAGATCCGTCAAGACCGCCTTAATCCCTTGTTGTTTCAAGCTGGCAGGTGTCAAACTGAAAATATTCGTTACCAGCCAAGTCGGCTCAAAAACTGCCACAAATCTTGTCCCCTCTCCGGTTTTCATATCCTTATATTATAGCCGAAAAGCGTGCCGAGCGCGAGTCAGCTTCATTGACAGGCGTGGCGAGCTCCAATCCTATTGATCCAAAGGTGTACGCCTTTGTCCGGGATGGTTCCACGAGCTCTCTGCTTGCCATTAAAATTAAAGAAGCTAGTTAAGCTATTCTGTTTTCTTCCAACAGCAAAATACTTCAGCAATTATAAAAATTGCTATTTTTCCAAACAAGCGTCAAGCTTGAATGAAACCGTTATCTTTTTAAAGACGAAATCATCGCCTTATATGTCAAAACAAGGTACGATTAGGTTGATAGCAGCGACTCGCATTCAGCGAATAAGACTGTTATACTTATTTTTAGTAAGTGTATCAAGGAGGAGGCAATGTCATGACCCGTTTGCATCATGTGTCGCTGTTGACCGGTGATGCACCAGCGACAATTCAGTTTTATACAAAGGTTTTAGGTTTACGTCTGGTCAAAAATACCGTCAATCAGGAGAACGTTCATGTTCGACATCTGTTTTTCGGTGATTACCAAGGAACTCCTGGCAGTGTGGTTACCTTTTTTGCGATTGATCGATTGGGGCATCGCTACGATGGGCAAAATCAATTGGGTGGGATTGATCTTGCCATTCCAACTGGGTCATTGGCATTTTGGGAACAGCGTCTGCGGATGGCAGGTTGTGTGGTGACAGCCACGCTGACCAGTTTAACTTTGGTTGATCCGGCTGATACGCCGGTTCGACTGTTGGTGACCGATCAAACGTTACCAACGCAACTTGTCGTGCCAAACGATGTTCCGGGCGAAAACCAGATTACCGGATTAATTAATGTCGATCTCCCAGTGGCCGATCATGAAGCTGAAAAGACCTTCTTTCAAACCATGCTGGGTGTGACCCCCGAAAATAATCAATTCAAGCTTGAGGCCGGTAACACCTTGACCCTTAAGCCTAGCCTCACTGATAGCATCAAACGATTTGGCCGCGGAAGCATGGATCATTTTGCGTTAACCGTTGACCATGAAGAAACACTGCCGCGACTGGGGACAATTGCCGCACAACATGGCTATGAAGTTGAGGAGTTTGCTGATCGCGGCTGGTTTAAGAGCCTATATGTTCGCGATCCTGCCGATAACCGGATTGAATTTGCCACTAAGGAACCCGGCTTTGCGTTAGATGAGCCGCTTGCCCACCTCGGCGAAGGTCTCGGACTGCCGCCGAAGTTCGAGGCACAACGTCAAGCCATTGAAACGTATTTTAAAACCAAAGGAGTGGATTTCCATGATTGAACACACATTATTAGGTATGAACCACGTCACAGCCATGGCCAGCGATCCTCAAGCGATTTTTGACTTCATGAGCAAAACGTTGGGATTGCATCTCATTAAGAAGACAGTTAACCAAGATGCGTTGGATACGTACCATTTTTATTTCACTGATGATCAAGGTACTGCCGGAACTGACATGACATTCTTCACCTTCCCTAACCAGCCTAAAGGTAAAAAAGGCACGAACATGATCTCCCGCGCAAGTTTTCGTGTGCCTAGTGATGCAGCGTTAGATTATTGGCTCAAGCGGTTTGCTGAAAAAGGAGTTGCTAATGAAGGTATTAGCAATCAATTCGGTACCAAGATTATTAACTTCCATGATCAAGATGATCAACAGTATCAGCTTATATCCGATGAAAACGATCATGGGGTTGCCGGTGGGACGCCATGGAAACACAATGACGTACCTGAGGAATTCGCGATTACTGGCCTTGGACCAGTGACCGTTACCATTTTCAACTTAGGTCATATGCAATATGTACTGACCGAGATTATGGGTTATAAGCAAATTGCTGAAGATGGCAACTGGTCACTTTACGAGGTTGGCGAAGGCGGTCATGGCGCCCAAGTGATTCTTGAGCATCGAGAAGATCTGCCGATTGCCGAGGAGGGCTTTGGCAACATTCACCACGCGGCCTTCTCGACTGAGAATCGAGAAACCTTAGGTACGTGGATTGATCGCATCAAGCAGTATCGTTTGCCGCAATCAGGTTACGTTGACCGCTTCTACTTCAAATCCGAGTATTTCCGCGCGGCACCGCAAATTTTGTTTGAACTTGCAACCACCGGTCCAGGCTTCTTACAGGATGAAACTTATGATGAAGCCGGCATTCACTTAGAGTTGCCACCATTCTTGGAAAGCAAACGCGAAGAAATTGAAAAGCAATTAACCCCAGTCAAAACCGACTGGCGTGGACGTTAATGATTGGAGGTTGCGATGGCAGAAGATAAAGTAAACTACGCATTTGTTAAAGGTGATCCAACTGTCTCACCATTACTATTACTGCATGGCCAAGGCGGCGATGAAAATGACTTACTGCCAATTGGCAAGTACCTCTCGCCAAATAGTCCCATGTTGTCGATTCGCGGTCGCGTGCAAGAACAAGGCATGAACCGCTACTTCAAGCACACGGAAAATGGCGGCTTTGATTTAAACGATCTTGAACAGGAGACCACTTGGCTATTTTCAGTGTTAAATGACCTTTGCCGGAAATTTGACATCGACTATGAGCGATTTATCGTGATCGGCTATTCTAACGGCGCTAACGTTGCTGCACGGGCGTTATTGACGCGAAGTGATACATTCCACACAGGCATTTTCTTTCACCCGATGGCACTTTCGACAGTCAATTCAAAACAAGATCTTAGCGATGTCAAAGTCTGGATGTCACATGGCGACCAAGATCCGATTGTGCCAGCACAAAACTTCAAAGTGCTCGATACGTACCTTGAAGAGCAAGGTGCCGATGTCACGATTTTCCGTCATGGGCAAAGTCACAATTTGAATGAAGAAGAATTGACAAACGCCAAAAGCTGGCTGGCAAAAAGTGGTCGGTTAGCTGATTGGCGACGGAGGTGAAAGACTATGCAACGTTTTGGTTTTGAACAGTATGGTGATCCGAGCGTTTTTGAAACCATTGAGGCGCCGATTCCCGAACCAAAAACTGGGCAAGTACAATTGCAGGTTCTTGGCTTTGGCTTGAATCCCTACGATGCTTCACTGCGTCGTGGTGAACAAGCGGCTTTTCGAAAAGTTAAGTTCCCAGTTGTCCCCGGCACAGATGTTCTTGGGCGAATTACCAAACTCGGCGAAGGGGTGACTGACTTTGCTATTGGTGATCTTGTCTTGAATTATCGACCAATTGGCGGTTACAGCGAGTATGTCACCGCCTCAACTTCAAAAATTTACAAAAAACCGACTGCCTTAAGCTTTTTGGACGCTGCTGCACTACCGCAAGTTGGCTTAGCTGCTTTTAACATTTTGCACTATATGCTGTCACTTAAGTCTGGCCAAACTTTGGCAGTCATTGGCGCAAGCGGCGGTGTTGGTGCTATCTTGGTGCAGCTCGCCAAGTTTGAAAAATTAAATGTCATTGCCGTTGCAGGTGCCCAACACCACGACTATTTGCAGCAACTCGGGGCCGATCAGATTTACAGCTATACAGATGATTTACCTGACAGCCGTGCTGATGCTGTGGTCAACGCCGTTTTTGGCGTTGCAGACCACGGTGCCTCGCTAAAGCTGGTCAAAGCTGGCGGTCAATATGTGACGACCGCTTATGCTGACGTTGATGTTAGCAGCAAGCCTGGCACAACCCACCTGCAATTGAACCCATCGAAGGACTATTCTGTTCATGATGGCTTTGCCTATTTAGTTGATGTCGCCCAAAAATGGGGTCTGCAAGTTCGTGTAGCGCAATCATTTGCTTTTAACGTGGATGGCGTCATTGCTGCGCATGAAATGTTGGAAACACACCACGCCCCGGGCAAGTTGATTGTGATGCAAGATCGTCATGTCACCCATCCGGTTCGTAAAGACATCAATCAACTTTAAACAAAAATTGGGTTAACGCCTTGTCCCGCTTGTTTTCACGCCGTATGATAAACGGGTGAACGAAAGGCGGGACAACATGAAAATTGCAGTTTATTGTGGCGCCAATAGTGGCGCGGATCCAGCATTTCTACAGGCAGCAAGCAAAGTTGGCGCATGGATTGCGGCACGTGGCGATACGCTGATTTATGGCGGCGGTAAACTCGGGCTGATGGGCGCAGTTGCGCAAAGTGCCCTTGACCATGGCGGTGACGTCATCGGCATCATGCCGCAAGTACTCGCCGATCGCGGCTTAGCCATGCCAGCCTTGACGCATTTAGAAGTCGTTGCTGACATGGGAACGCGAAAAGCCAAAATGATCGAGATGGCAGATGCCGACCTTGCCCTTCCCGGCGGTCCTGGCACTTTGGAAGAAATCACCGAAGCAATTTCCTTCTCCCGAATTGGCCTTAACGCAAGCCCAACGATCCTGTTTGATCAAAATGGGTATTACCAACCTTTGAAACAGATGTATCAAACCGCAGTTGACCAAGGTTTCTTTGATCAGGATGCATTCGATAACGTGTTATTCTCGGATGATCTAACCGCCATCAGTACGTTCATTGCCAACTATCAGCCGTTGGGGGTTCGGCAATATCATTAAAAAACCAGCTCACGTGAGCTGGTTTTCTTAATGTGAACCCATGTTTTTCACTTATATACGCAAAAAGAGCATGTCCACTCGCCAAAGCGAGTTGTGACATGCTCTTTTAAATTGGCATTAAGCCAAAGCTTTTTTAGCTGTATCAGCCACAGCCTTGAAGCCATCTGGATCGCTAACAGCAAGGTCAGCAAGCATTTTACGGTTCATGTCGACATTTGCAACCTTCAAGCCATGCATTAGCTTGCTGTAGGAAATATCGTTCATGCGTGCCGCGGCGTTGATCCGTGCAATCCAAAGACGACGGAAATCACGCTTCTTAGCGCGACGATCGCGGAAAGCATAACGGTATGACACCATGACTTGGGCATTAGCTGCCTTAAACAGCAAATGCTTGGCACCACGATAGCCCTTAGCGAGCTTCAGTACCTTCTTACGACGCTTACGAGTAACTGTTCCACCTTTAACACGTGGCATTAGAATTCCTCCTCAAATCAAATCCGATAGATTATTATTTCATCTGGCTGAGCATCTGGCGGATCCGCTTCATATCTGAGTGGGATACCAATGCTGACTTACGCAATTGACGGCGTTGTTTCTTGGTCTTGCCGTGGAAACGGTGAGACGTATAAGCATGACCGCGCTTCAGTGCACCTGATGCGGTTTTCTTAAAACGCTTTGCGGAAGCACGGTGGGTCTTGAATTTTGGCATGACTTTTTCCTCCTGTAAACATCAGCGTGTTGCTGGTGAAGTTCACCAGTTTGCGCTTTTTATACGATCTTGCCGAAAACTACTTCTCGGCACGCGGTGCAAGCATCAAGAACATGCTGCGGCCGTCCATCTTAGGATGCGTTTCAACAGCAGCAATTTCCTTAACGGCATCCGCCATCTGCTCAAGGACTTTGCGACCAAGGTCCTTATGCGTGATTGCCCGACCACGGAACCGAACGCTGACTTTAACCTTGTCACCTTTTTCAAGGAACTTGGTGGCGTTCTTGAGTCGAGTATTGAAATCTGCTTCACCGATGGTTGGGCTTAGGCGGATCTCCTTGATGGTGACAGTCTTTTGTTTCTTCCGAGCATCGCGCTCTTTCTTTTGAAGCTCAAACCGGAATTTCCCGTAATCCATAATACGGGCAACCGGTGGCTTGGCATTAGGCGATACTAGGACAACATCTAAATTTGCATCCTCGGCAATGGCCAAGGCGTCACGCGTACTCTTAACGCCGAGCTGTTCACCGGTCTGGGAGATCAATCGAACTTCACGTGCGCGAATACTGTCATTGACTATCAGATCTCTTGCTATGGTTGTTCACCTCCGTGTGAATTTCAGAGAAAAAACAAAAACAGCGTGGCCACAAAGACCCCGCTGTTCATTAAATACCGAACTAATGAGCCTAGCGGTCCAAGGACTTAGGCGAGAAGCGGGAACTTCTGCTTTTTCTCAACGGATATAACTATACAGGAACATTCAGGCGACGTCAAGTTTCAGCTTTTAGCGATTTTACCGCTGATAAAATGGCGCAAACTCACCACTCACATAGCGTCCTAATTCATTGTCGTTAGGACTCACGTGGAATTGGGTCGTTTCTGGTAAATAAGCTTCTGCAAAGGCAACAACGGCGTGTAGGTCTGTTCCCTTATCTGCATCTACGACCAGCAACAGGCTTTGGGTATCATCAGCGCGGATCATGGTGGTCAAATAGGCTGCATGAACAGTTCTCAGCTTCGCCAAGTAGTCGCGCAAGTGCTTAACTAATGTGGCGGTTTCCCGCGGCGGTTCACCGATCCGCACAGCCTCACCATTTTTAGCACTATCAGGTTTAGCCACGTAAAACAAGTTGGCGCGTGATAGCAGCATATTTTCGCCGTATGGATTGATGGCAACACCTTGTATATCGTGATCTTCGTATAAAAAGTTGGCACAGTCATTGATGGTGGCAACAGCGTATTGATCATGATCTGGGCTTTTACCGAAATTAGCCTGGTCGGTAAAAATTGGTAAGAAGTCCTGTCCTTGATCATCCGTAATCATGACGATTGTCGGATCACCATCTCTCGTTGTCCCAACAGGCAACATGAATTTTGCAGTCTTTAAAGCAGCGTAAAAAGCGGCTTGGGTCTCATCATTCTGATCAGCCCGTAATAACTGAATCAAATGAATAAGTTGTGGATTTTGAACAATTGGTTCATCAGTCATCATCGTTTTCCCCTTTATCTCGTTTCTGATCGGCACTCACTTTGCCACGAAACCTGCGTAATTTTTTTGGTAGGCCAACCAGCCATGAGAGTAACACAATGCCAACACTGCCGAAAACAGCCACACCTTGAGGTTGAAATTCAATTTTAGCAAACCACCAAGTTGCGATGCCATAAGCACCAACAACAGTTAGCAACATCACAATGCCCATGATCACTAACAGGCCACGGCCACGATGGGCAATTAACCAGTAACCGCGCTGATTCGGGGTCCGCCATGGCAGCTTCATGTAAGCGAACAAAACCACCAAATACAAAACGGCAGCGAGGATCTTTGTGACCACGAATAAGACGAGCCATGAAGCCCATAATGCGATAAACACCGAGTCACCCTTTCTTTTTACGTGTGTCGTAAATGTGTCCAGTTTATCATACATGCTGAAAACAAATGGCGGATGTGCTAAATTTGGCGAGAACAAACCTGTTCCTAAAGATACTAACAACAAAATTATGAATGAATGGAGAAATCACCATGGCAACAATTGACTTAGTGAGGCATGCTGAACCAGACATCACGATTCATGATGATTTTTTGCGGCCACTGACCAGCGCTGGTCGGCGGCAAACTCAGCAGTTGGTTGCCAGTTTGCATCAATATCCGTACACAGGCTTTTTTTCAAGCCCACTCAAACGTGCTGTTGATACGATCACACCGATTGCAGATGATCACGGCTTACCCGTTCAAAAAAACGAACTATTGGTGGAGCGAAAAATGCCTGCATGGCTGCCAAATTTTTCTGAATATGTTAATCAGCAGTGGCAAGATTTAACATTCTTTGAAAAACCTGGTGAATCTATTCATCAAGTTCAAGAACGTTACCTTTCATTTTTATATGGACTGCCAAGTTCGGCATTCGTCGCTGTCGGTAGTCATGGCACGGCGATAAGCAGTCTTGTCGAAGCGGCCATCCCCGGTATCGGCTATCATTTTTTCTCGAAACTTGGTTACGCCGCTGTCACCCGTATCGAAATGCATGCAGGCAATGTGGTTCACCTAGCTGTCTGGGAACCAAAATCAAAGACATTTAAAGTTCTAAAATAGTGTTTCCAAACCTCAAAATAATCCAAAACTGATGGCGCGTTTCGGGATTTTGATCAAAAGAAAAAGGAGCTTTGAGAACAATGTCTCAAAAGTTCCTTCCCCATTTGATTGAAAATGACACTAATCACCTAAAACCTTGGTCGCTTCGCCTGGCTTGGTTTTGCCGTCACGGCTGTAATTCTTCACTTCAGCAACTAAAGCATCAATGAACATGTTGCCTGCTTCTTCTTCGGTGTGTTCATCCCCATAGCGGCGAACTGAAACCGCAGCATCATTCAATTCCTTATCGCCGACAACAACGGTGTATGGAATCTTCTTGGTTTGCGCTTCACGAATCTTGTAGCCCATCTTTTCGTTCCGATCGTCAACTTTAACGCGGAGACCGGCGGCTAACATTTGTTTCTTAATGCGATTGACGTAATCCAGATGCAGATCATTGTTGACTGGAATCAAAACAGCTTGTGTCGGTGCTAGCCAAGTTGGGAAGGCACCCTTGTAGATTTCGGTCAGATAGGCAATGAACCGTTCCATCGTGCCGACAATCCCGCGGTGAATCATGACTGGCCGATGCTCTTCACCGTCTTTACCGACGTAGGTTAGATTAAACCGTTCCGGAAGCATAAAGTCCAGTTGAATGGTTGACATGGTTTCGTCATTGCCAAGTGCGGTCTTCGTTTGGATATCCAACTTTGGACCATAGAAGGCAGCTTCACCTTCGGCTTCGTAATAATCCAGTTTCAAGTCGTCCATGGCACCTTTTAACATGCTTTGGCTACGTGTCCACATTTCGTCATCATCGAAGTATTTTTCGGTGTTCTTAGGGTCACGATATGAAAGCCGGAAACTGTAATCGGTGATATTGAAGTCTTCGTAAACATCCATGATCAAGCGCAGAATCTTTTTGAATTCTTCTTGAACTTGGTCTAAAGCAACAAAAGTATGACCATCGTTCAGCGTCATTTCACGGACACGTTGCAGGCCGGACAGGGCACCTGACTTTTCATAACGGTGCATCATGCCGAGTTCTGCGATCCGCAACGGTAATTCACGATAAGAGCGAATGTGATGGTTATAAATCTGAATATGGCTTGGGCAGTTCATTGGCCGCAATTCCAACATTTCGCCGTCACCCATGTCCATTGGCGGAAACATGTCTTCGCGATAGTGATCCCAATGACCAGATGTCTTATAGAGATCCAAGTTAGCTAAAACAGGTGTGTAGACGTGTTCATACCCATCGGCAATTTCCTTGTCAATGATATAGCGTTCGATAACACGACGAATCGTGGCACCATTTGGCATCCAGTACGGCAAGCCTGCACCAACCTTAGGATCAACGAAGAATAGATCCAAATCACGGCCGATCACCCGATGGTCATGTTCAGCAGCTTCTTGGCGTCGTTTGGCATCATCTTCCAGACCCTTTTCGCTCCAATATGCCGTGCCGTAGATCCGTTGCAACATCGGGTTGCTGCTCTTGCCTTGCCAGTATGCACCAGCCACTGACAGCAGCTTCAGATGCTTCAAGTCCTTGAGACTTGGTAGCAACACTTTTTCTTCAAAATCAACGAAGTCGCCTAACTTATAGCCTTTGATCGGATCGCCAGCAGCTTCAACCAACTGCTTCTTGAATGGATCATTTTTGAAGGCTTGGAAAGCTTCGGCGCGACTCAACACAACTGGTTCAAGTGCCGCGTTTTCCTTGATAATCGCTTCCATTTTCTTTTGAACGGTTGGCAAATCATCAACACTCACCTGACCGTCAGCACGATCGGTATCGTAGTAAAAACCGTCTTCCGTTGCTTGACCCTGACCAAAATGAATATCCGGGTATAAGTCTTTCAAAGCAGCGGCCAGTACGAACGCTGCTGTCTGCCGCAAAACGGTCAAACCTTCTGCATCATCCTTGGTCATAATTTGCAATTTACCAGAATGCGCAATCGGTTCGTCATAAGCGATCAAATCGCCATCTAACTTGCCGGCGACAGCCTTCTTTGCCAAGCTATTACTAATACCCTCGGTGATTGCCTTAACTGTGGTGCCATCAGGAAACTGTTTGACGTTACCATCAGGAAATGTAATATCTAATGCCATGAGTAAGACTCCTTTATTGTTTTTTCGAAGAAACCAAAAAATCCCTGACATCTCCTAAGAGACATCAGGGACGATCAGTGATCGCGGTTCCACCCAGTTTGCCAACAGCACCGGCTGTTGGCCACTTAATTGACGCGTAACCTGCGTAACAGGGCCTTGCGGCAATCTCGAGAAGTGGTTCGGATCAGATCTTGCAAGACTTTCAGCCATGGTCTCGCTCTCTATTGAATGATCCTTTGTTGCTTCCGTCTTCGATAGCTTCATTGAAACACATTGCGCAGTCAGGTGCAAGAGGTTTTCTGAAAAAGAGCGCTCTCTGGCGCGTTTAGAAACCGGAACATAAGTGGCCTCAAGCCTAAATGGCCGGGCTTTGGTCATTTTAGGCTTGAGGTCCTTATGTGCAGGTTTCTGCACCAGAGAGCGCGTTTCAGCCACAGCGTGAACTAGCTCCGTCCGCACGGCTACAAGTAATTCTGGAAATAACATCATCCGCCAACGGTTTACAACTGAATAGCGCTACTTTGAGCGTCAATCTGCCAATGGATTGCGCCGATTTTCACCGCCGACCTGCACTTCTTTAGCTAAAAAACGAATACGTTCCATAATACGTTCAGCCTTAAGCATCTCCGAATTGCCTCGATCAGTACCTGCTAACGACTCAGTCAAATCAGCCATACTTTTATTTGAACTGAATAGTGTCGGCAACTTTTCTTGCATTCGATATTGCAAAATAATACCTAGCACATCATCGCGCACCCAAGGGCTAATACTCTCAGCACCAATATCGTCCATCATCAGGATTTGGGCCCGCTTGACACTATCAATTTTCTTCAAAACACTGTTATTGCCGATAGCACTTTTCATCTCGACTACAAAAGTTGGAACATGAATCAAGGTACTTGCAATTCCACCTTCTCGAGCTAAATCATTTGCAATAGCACCCAGAAGGTAAGTTTTTCCTACCCCAAAAGGCCCACTGAGATAAAGACCTTGGTGAAAATCTTTAGGTTTCGCCACAACTTCAAACGAAAATCTATTTGCTGCGATAAGAGCCTTCGTTCGCTCGGGCGTTTGATCGTATTCTTGTAAACTTGCGTGGCGAATATCTTTCGGCATATTGATAGGAGTAACTAAAGATTCTTGTTTTGCTCTCTTATCAGATACCATTTTTTCATTAGTCGGTTGGTAAACTACATCAATTAAACGATTAGCGACAACTAACATGGGCCTATAGCCTGGTGCGAGTGGTAATTCTCCGCGATTTATCTTGTTACGCTCACTAACAAATTCATAAATCTTGGCAGTACCACGATCAATAGCATCATCAGCCAAATCAGACTGATGTGCCTTCAAGAAGGCCTGAACCTCAGAGTCTTGCAAAGCCTTCTTGACCATTTTGAAATAGCGATCACGCCATTGTCGTGAATCCATCAGCAATGCAATCTGCTTACGCATGTCCTCCATCAGTTTTCCCTCCTTGTTCGTTAAGCTCTTTCCATTTCTTCATTTGTTCGGCGAGTATCTTCTTATCAGTTTCACTGATCGTTTCCTTTTTTGGCTTATACCCCGCTTGTGCCCAATCTGGCAACTTCTCCTGCCGCGGACCTTTGGCGCTGCCTTGACGCCGTTTTTGACCACTGGCCTTCTGTTTTTCAAAGTCACTTATCTGTTTCAAAGCAGCCTCGGGACTGTTCACATTAGCTTTCAGCCAACTGTTAGCAATTGCATCAAGCAATGCCTGATTGATACTGTCATTGGTTCGTAAAATATAATCAATCAAAATATTGATCGTCGGCGCATCGAACACATTTCGCTCACTAAGCTGCTGAACGGCACGTAACTCGTTGTTAGCCGGGTACATTCGGACATTTTTTGCCTGCTTGGCGGCGGTTAAGAATTGGCGCGGTGGCATACTTTTGGCTTTTTGCAACAAAGCTTCGTCGGCTGATGCCACTTTTGGCGGTGCCGTCGTGGTCGTCGGCTGCGCATGTGGTTGTGCTCGGGTGTAGCCTTGTTCAGCTAAGCGCCGCAATTGACTCAAATTAATTTTGCCAGTCATGACATCTGTGGCGCGACTAATCAAGCGAGCAAAATCCGGCGGTTGAATCCCGTAAAAACCGGCGATTTGATACAACGCTTCCTGATGCGTGGCGAGTTGCCCCGCTTGAATATTACTATTCGCCAGCATCGCTTTGACTAATGCCCAATCATAGCCGCCGCCTGTGCCAAGCCGTGGCCGCGTGGCTTCTTTTTGCGTCATATCTGATTTAGCTGCCACCACTGCTGGTGGCTCCTTGCTCAAATCATGATCAAACCGAAACACATCGAGAAAACTGGCTGTAATCTCCTGCCATTCAGGTCTGCGCACTGGTTTGAGGCTAAATTGGCCAACCAGCTCATCGTATCTTTTTTCCCCGACTTTGTCGTATAGGAGCAACCCGAGAAGATCGTCCTTGAAAAAGGCATCAGGTGCCACCGGTGCATACAACTCATAAGCGTAGTAACGCCCTAATGAGTCGACTTGCGTATAAGTGCGCAATAACCCGACCGCCTCCAGTTTGACACGCGCATTGAATAATTGATCAATATCAATATCTAACAAATCCAGCAGCCATAATTGCAGACGTCGATCAGTCACTAGTGCGCGATCTTTAACTTCCTGCCACAGGCTCAGATACAATGCCATCGCAATCGGCCCGATGAGCGGCTGATAGAGTGAAATTGCCACTTTTTCGTCAAAATCACTCAAATGACCGGCTTTTGTTAACACAAACCCTGCCTGTGGACTAAATGTATCAGGACGTTGCATGCACTTTCACCTCTTTTCAGACAACGGACCTGAGACATTTGCCTCAGGTCCGGTTTACCATTTTCAGCTGCGATGATCTTTACTTCTTGGTCTTTTCTTTCTTCATCATGTCCTGCAATTCCTGCATGAAGACGGACATATCTTTAAACTGTCGATAAACGCTGGCAAAACGGATATAGGCAACATCATCGACATCGGCTAGTTTAGACATGACAAACTCACCGATCGCCTGACTGGAGACTTCGTTTTCACCAATCGCACGCAACTGATTTTCGACCGAATCGACAATACTTTGCATTTGTTCCATGGTAACCGGCCGTTTTTCAGCGGCCCGAATAAGTCCTTTTAGGATCTTCTCACGATTAAATTCTTCACGTGTACCATTCTTTTTGATCACTAACAGCGGGGTTTGTTCAACCCGTTCAAAGGTTGTAAACCGAAACCCGCAATTTTCGCATTCGCGACGGCGGCGAATCGCACGGCCACCGTCTGTTGGTCGGGAATCGACAACTCGCGAACTATTATGATGGCAATGGGGACATTGCACGACTCCACCCTCTTAATCAAAGTTTGATAGCTTATTATAGCACGCGTAAGCCGCTTATGATAGCCGTTGCAGCCGGTGGATCAAGGCATTGGCTTGGGCAATGGTTGCCTCTTGAGTCCCATTATTATCAATCACAAAATCTGCCAATGCTGCCTTTTGCGCTAACGGCATTTGCGATTGAATTCGGGCCTCCGCGTCAGCCTGTGAGAGCCCGTCTCGTGCCATTAAACGCGATAGTTGGATATTGGGATCAACGCTCACAACCGCAACACCGTCAAAGTCATCGGCATAATCGGCCTCATACAACAAAGGAATGTCGCCGACAACGATGGCGGCCCCACCGGCTTTTGCCTGTGCAAGTGCCTGACTGATGGCCTCGCGCAAATAAGGCCGATTGATCTGATTCAAGGCTGCCATTCTGCCTGGCTGGGAAAAAACAATCTTGGCCAGCTTGGCGCGATCTAGGCTGCCATCCGCGCGCAGCACTTCAGGACCGAAAGCTTGAGCAATGCGCGCAAGAACAGGCTGCCCAGGCTCGACGATCTGGCGGGCAATGACATCAGCATCCACCACCGGAAACCCAGCGGCTTTGAAAGTGCGGCTTACCGTCGATTTCCCCGATGCAATGCCACCGGTTAACCCCAAGAGATAAGTCACGCTGGCCGCCTCCTTTGATGTAATGGCTGACAGTGTGGGCAGTAATGGGTTCCGCGCTGACCAACCTTAATTTTGACAATCGTCGTGCCGCAGCGATCGCACGGGGTACCTTCCCGATCATAGACGTGCAAGGCATTTTGAAAAGAACCGCGATTGCCTTCTGCATCAACATACGTATGCGCGCTGGTGCCGCCTGCCGCAATGGCTGCGTTTAATTCTTGGATAATCGCGTCATGCAGTGTTTTGATTTCTTTAGATTTCAAGGTATCAGCTGGCTGCAGCGGATTGAGCCGACTTAACCAAAGTACCTCATCAGCGTAAATATTGCCCACACCAGCGACCACGGTTTGATCGAGTAAAACCGACTTAATCGGTTTATGATGACGTTTCAAGCGCTGGGCAAAGTCCGCTTCGTCAAAGGTGCTTGGGGTTGGTTCCGGCCCAAGTTTAGCAAGTGCTGTGACCTGATCCTCCTGCCCGGTTTTGATCAGCCGCATCCGCCCAAACTTTCGCAGATCCCGATAGCGCAACTGACTGCCATCCTGAAAAGTGAACGTAACGTGATCGTGCTTATCAAAAGGTGTGTTTGCATCTTTGACAACATAGTAACGCCCTTCCATACGCAGATGGCTGATGATCGTTTCACCATTGCTGAGGCGCATCAAAAGATACTTGCCGCGCCGATCAATGGTCGTGATCTCACTGCCGACAATTTCCTTTTGAAAAGTCGCCAACCCATTGATCAGGATTTTCTCCCAGTTAGTGTTGATGGCGGTAATGACTTTATTTTTGACTAACGGCAGAAGCGAGCGGCGAACTGTTTCCACTTCAGGTAATTCAGGCATTGAAATCTCCTTATTTAGCGTCGAACCAAGTTGGTCCATAATGACTTTCAACCTTTAATGGCACATCAAGGTGAACTGCTGAGTCCATGACTTTGGGCACGAGCTCGCTAAGCTGGGCAATTTCTTCTTCAGGTGCCTCGAAGATGAGTTCATCGTGAACCTGTAGAAGCATTTTAGCTTGCAAACCAGCCTCATCCAAGGCCTTTTGCATGCGAATCATGGCTACCTTGATAATATCCGCAGCGCTACCCTGAATCGGCGTATTCATAGCGGTCCGCTCGGCAAACTTACGCAGATTGAAGTTGCGTGAGTGAATTTGTGGCAGATAGCGCCGCCGATGGAACAGGGTTTCGACATAGCCTTCTTCACGCGCCTTCTTGACCATCGCATCCATATAATCATGAACCTTAGGATATTGATCAAAATAACCATCAATAAACGCTTTTGCCTGTGTACGGGAAATGCCAATGTTTTGGGATAGACCATAGTCACTAATGCCATACACAATACCGAAGTTAGTTGCCTTGGCTTGCCGCCGCATATCTGGTGTGACTTGATCTGGCGAACTCAGGCCAAAAATCTTCATCGCAGTGTTGGCGTGAATGTCGACGCCATGTTTAAACGCCTCCTGCATATTCTCATCCCCGGAAATATGTGACAATACCCGCAACTCGATTTGGGAATAGTCAGAACTAAAAATTTGCCAACCTTCATGTGACGGTACAAAGGCCTTGCGAATAATTTTACCTTCATCACGAGCAGGAATATTCTGCATGTTAGGATCAACTGAGCTCAATCGGCCAGTTTGCGTCAAAGTCTGCAAATAGCGGGTATGAATCTTATGATCAGGCAATTGCGCCTTCAACAAGCCGACAACATAAGTCGAATTCAATTTTGCCCAGCCGCGATAATCCAAAATGTCCTGCACAATCGGACTTGCCGATTTCAATTCGTTCAACACGTCAACGCTTGTCGAGTAACCGGTCTTCGTTTTCTTGATCACAGGCAGATTCAATTTTTCAAAAAGAATTTCGCCGAGCTGCTTCGGTGAGTTCAAATTGAACTTCAAACCAGCTTCTGCATAGATTTTTTCTTCCAAAATCTTGATGCTTTGTGAGAATTCAGTGCCCATAGCCTTCAGTGTTTTAGCATTTAAGGTAATCCCTTGAATTTCCATTTCTGCCAAAACCCGAGAAAGCGGCATTTCCATATCAGTGAATAAGTCCGTTTGTTCCTGTTTTTCCAAATCACCGGTCAAATCAGGCCGCAATGCGAACAAAGCATCAGACTTGCGAGCAAACTGGCCAAACAGCTTATCGTCTTCTGGCACTTGCCGTTTGGCGCCTTTGCCATAAATATCCTCATCACGCGGCAAGTCATGATAATCGTGATCTTCAGCGATTTTACCCAAATCATTGCTGTTTTCGTCAGGATTAATCAAATAGGACGCCAATAACACGTCAAAAGCGATATCCGGTAATTTAACGCCGAGTCGATTAGCGGCAACGATGTTTCGTTTGCCATCAAAAACTGTCAGATCGCGTTTGGCATCTTCCAGCCACCGTTTAACCGCTGGCAGCGTCAGCAAGGTGACATCGGTACTCACGTAAGTTTCTTCCTTAGTGCCAATAAAGAAACCGATTTGTTCGGCCACGTGATAATTATCCTCGAGCATTTCAATCTCAAAAGTCAGAGGTTCGGTCAGCTTGGTGAGTGCAAGAATCGATTGCTCATCCAGTACGGAAAAATGAACCGCCTGAACAGGTTTAGCGACACTGCCACCGATTTTTTTGAGCAACGAATTCATATTCATTTTTGTATAGAAGTCCCGGAGTTTGTCTAAATCCGGTCCAGCATATGTCACATCCGCTAAGTCCACAGTAAGCGGTGCATCGCGATCGATCGTTGCCAACTGTTTGCTTAAGAAAGCGTTATCTTTATCGTTGATCAAATTCTCTTTAAGCTTGCTCTTTTTCATGTCATCCACATTAGCATAGAGGTTTTCCATGCTTCCGTATTGATTGAGCAATTTCAGAGCTGTTTTTTCACCGACCTTGGTCACCCCAGGATAGTTGTCCGAGGTATCACCCATCAAACCTTTGAGATCAATAATTTGAGCCGGTGTGATGCCAAGCTTTTCTTTGACATGTGCTGGGGTGTAGGCTTCAAGCTCATTGACACCCTTCACTGTCACTTGAACTGTGGTCCGATCGGTCGTCAGCTGCGTCAAATCGCGATCACCAGTGACAATCGTCGTTTCCCAGCCGGCCTCATCCGCACGCTTAGCCATTGTGCCGATAATGTCATCGGCTTCGTAATCCTTTAATTCATAATGCGCGATGCCCATGTCATCCAACAATTCCTTGATATAAGGCAATTGTTCCAGCAATTCGCTCGGTGTCTTGGCGCGACCACTTTTGTAATCAGCATATTTGGCTGTGCGAAAAGTCGTCTTGCCTGCATCAAATGCTACTAAAGCGGCATCTGGTTGGACTGCCTTTAAAACAATCTCGAGCATGTTGTTAAACGCATAAATGGCGTTGGTGTGCAAGCCATCTTGGTTCGTAAAACGGTCTAATTGATTATATAAAGCAAAAAATGCACGAAATGCGACTGAGTTACCATCGACTAATAATAATTTTGTTTTGCTCGCCATAAGTGGGCTTCCTTTTCTACGGCCGCTACTGTCACCGCGACCTGAGTTAGTTGTCATAGTCATTGTACCAAATTCTGCTAACCGGTGACTTGCTGGTCAGGGGAAAACTGGCAGAAAACAAAAAGAGAACTGGCAAATACCAGTTCTCTTGAACATTTTTAGTTAATTATTGTTATTCCCAACACCCAGAATCTGTAGGATTGCGGTGAACAGGTTCAAGAAGTCGAGATAGAGCATTAACGCACCAAGAACCGCTAGCGAGCCTTCCGAAACGGCAGCTTGTCCATCATTGCCAGTGGTGAGATACAGGTTCTTCAGCCGCTGCGTATCCCACGCCGTTAATACAATGAAGATAATCAGGACGCCGTATGAAATCAGCAGTTGCATGCCTGAAGAACCGATGAATGCATTCACAATCGACATGATGATAATCCCAAACAAGGCAACCATCGCGATATTACCGGCTTTGCTCAAGTCACGCTTGCCAAAATGGCCAACCATCGACATGACCAGAAAGACAACCGCTGTCGTAGCTAAAGCAACGGCAAGGTTAGTACCGTTCGCAACCATGGCAACTGAAGCGAACGTGAAGCCAAAACTAGCGGACATGAGGTAAAACATCACTGTTGCATACCCCGGACTTGCCTGTGCGCGACGCCCTGTCACAAAAAATGACAAAATGATCGGCATAAAAGCCATGATCCAAAAAACAATCGGATGCCCACTCACAAAACTGGTGTACTCAGCTCTGAATGGAAATCCTAACAAATAACTGACGAGCGCCGTCACGACCAGCCCGCTCCCCATCAAGGTATAGATGCGGGAGAAGAACTGTGTCAAGCCGGCCTCGTTTACAACACGGCGTTCTTGCATAGCGTTCATTCCTTTCAAGTAACTCTTTCGAGTATCTGAAGACCATTATAACCGGAATGATGATATTTGTCAGTCAGGCGAAAGACCGATCTTTATTATGAGCAGTTTTCGATCATTTTAGACACAGTTTTCGATGTCCAACAAATCATGATCACACGGTCTATTCTTCAGCCAATAAGGTTTCGTAAGCTTTTTCATACTTTTGAATATCACCGGCCCCCATAAAGACAACCACTGCATTATGATACTGCAGCAAAGGCTTCATGTCTTCCTGATGAATCACTGCAGCGCCTTTGATCTGCGCGGTGATATCTTCGGATCGGATTTTACCAGTTTTCTCACGAGCAGAACTGAAAATCGGGGTTAAGAATGTTTGATCAGCTTGGCTTAGGACCTGAACATATTGTGGTTCGTAGGCCTGCGTGCGGCTGAAGGTATGCGGCTGAAAGACAGCAATAATCGCCTTGTCAGGATACTTTTGACGAGCAGCATCTAAGGTTGCTTTGATTTCATTCGGATGATGAGCATAGTCGTCGACGATGATCATGTCCTTGAGATCCTTTTCGGCAAACCGACGCTTAACGCCACTGAAGTTGCCGAGCTCGCGGGCAATCAACTTTGCATCCAGCTTTTCCATGTGAGCGACCGCGACCACAGCCAGTGCATTTAGGACGCTGTGTTCACCAAACAGCGGCACAAAGAAATGACCGATCAGTTGATCGTGGAAGTAAGCATCAAAGCTGCTGCCTTTCGTATCGCGATCAACGTTGCGAGCCTGAAAATCATCACGGTCACTAATCCCATAATAATAAACCGGCACCTTTGCCTTTAGCTTCCGCAGCCAAGGATCATCCCCCCAAGCTACAATTGCTTTTTTAACTTGATTGGCCTCAGTTTCGAAAGCATCGTATACATCTTCAAAACCAGTGTAGTAATCAGGGTGATCAAAATCGATATTGGTCATAATCATGTAGTCAGGATGATAGGCCAGAAAATGCCGGCGATATTCATCAGCTTCAAATACAAAGAATTTGGAATCGGGAATGCCCTTGCCTGTGCCATCACCGATCAAATAGCTGGTTTTAGCAACGCCGCTTAAGGTATGGGCCAACAAACCGGTTGTACTGGTCTTTCCGTGCGCACCAGCAACCCCAATACTGGTATAACCTTCAATCAGCTTGCCCAAGAATTCGTGATAACGATAAATCGTGAGTCCCAATTCCTTGGCCCGTTTGATTTCAGGATGATCGTCCGTAAAACTATTGCCAGCAATGACAGTGTAACCCGGTTTCAGGTTAGCCGGATCAAACGGCAGCATCTTAATGCCGGCAGCAGCAAGTCCTTTTTGGGTAAACGTATATTGGGTAATATCACTGCCCAAAACCTGATGCCCTAAATCATGGAGCACCAATGCCAATGCGCTCATACCTGATCCTTTGATACCAATAAAATAATAGGTTGCCTCTGTCATGACGTTTGTTCCTCTTTCTTTGCTTGACTGTAATAAACTTCCCGCGGCTTTGCGCCTTTAGCTGGCGAAACGAGATGCTTCGCTTCAAGCGCATCAATCAAATTAGCCGCGCGGTTGTAACCGATAGAAAAAACCCGTTGAAGCTTTGAAGTCGAGATATGCCGTTCACCAGACAGATAGTCTAGAACTTCAGGCATCAACTCGTCTTCATGTGACACGCTGGCTTCAGCCGATTTGACCAAGCCAGCCGGATCAAAAAGATAACGTGGTCCGCGCCGAGCTTTGACATAATCAACAATCGCATCAATTTCGCGATCCACGAAGGTTCCTTGCAGGCGGATCGGCTGACTAGCGCCATTGCCCAGATACAGCATATCACCACGACCAAGCAGCCGTTCTGCGCCTGCCGTGTCAATAATCGTTCGTGAATCAATTTGGCTGGCGGTCATGAAGGCGATGCGCGTCGGAATATTATTCTTGATGGTACCAGTAATCACATCCACACTTGGCCGTTGAGTGGCGACCAACAAATGAATCCCAGCCGCCCGGGCCTTCGCCGTGATTCGCGCAATGTCATCTTGAATCTCACTGCCCGCAGCTAGCATCAGATCGGCCAACTCGTCAATGATAATCACTAAGTATGGCAGGACTTGCGCGTATTCGTGAAAACGCTCGGCCTTTGCATTGAACTGTTCCAAATTACGGACACCAGCCGCCGCCAACTTCTTATAGCGATCATTCATTGTTGACACGACCCACTTCAAAGCGGCACTGGCAGCTTTGGGATCGGAAATAACTGGCGATACCAGATGTGGCAAGCCATTATAACCGGCAAGCTCCACTGCTTTTGGATCAATCAGTAATAACCGCACTTGTTCCGGTGTAGCCTTATAGAGCAAGGATACTAACAGACTGTTGATGAAGACAGACTTCCCCGAACCAGTTGCTCCGGCGATCAAGCCATGTGGCATCCTAGCCAAATTGGTGACCACAGGCTGGCCAAAAAGATCCACACCTAAAGCAATCGTCAATGGCGATTTAGCCTGCTGAAAAGCTGGGGTATCTAGGACTTCGCGTAGCATCACTGGTCGCGGTTTCAGATTTGGTATTTCAATGCCAACCGTATTTTTGCCAGGAATCGGTGCCTCAATCCGAATGTCTTTTGCTGCTAACGCCAATTTCAAGTCATCATTGAGGTTCGTGATTTTATTGACTTTAACACCACTGGCCAGGCGGACTTGAAATTGGGTGACAGTCGGGCCAACAGTGTGAGCGACCACGTGTGCATCCACGTTAAAGGCTTGCAACGTTTTATCCAACCGATCGCTTTGTGCCACAACCCAATCTTCTTGGGCAGCCTGATCAACTTTGACCGGCGAAGCAAGTAGCTTGAGCGGTGGCAGTGTGCTAACGCCCGGTGTTGGCCCTGTAGGTGCGGAACCTGTGTCCTCAGCCGCAGCCATTGATGAAGGTAAAATACCAGTTGACGGTGATTGCGTTAGTGCTGACGTTGAATGGTCGGCATCATTGGCTAATGGTGTTTCAGCCGTCGTTGAAGGTGGCCTTGATGTTTTTGGTGATGTTTGCACCTCTGCCTGAGCTTGCTTTGCCTTTGCCTTCTGGGCAGCTAATTCACGCCGTAACTTTTTGGCCGCATGTTTGCGCCGCAACGCCTCAATTCTCGCTGCCTTGCGACTGTTAGGCGCATGTGGCTTATTGATGACAGACTGTGAGGACGAATCAACAAACGGCTTGTTAACCGATGCTGGAGCCTCCTCTGCCTCATCAGCGGTCACAGCGGTCAGTAATGTCTTTTTTTCGGTCTCCGCTGACTTAGCCTGTGGTTCAACAGCAGATGTTGCCGGTGTCGAAGACGATAATTGGTGCGTGTCGGTTGGTGTTACCGGTTTGGCGGCAACTGACGGTACGGTTGCTTCTGGCAAAGTCTCATCAAGCGGCTTTTGGTTCTGCGTCCCGGCTTCATCCGATTTTCCTGCTAATAAGGTATCTTCCTGCGGTGCTTTAGAAGCGTTTGCTCGTCTGTCAGCCTCATTTTCATCTTGTTTTTCTATAAATGACGTCGTCGATTTGGCTGTATTCGTATCAGACGGTGTCAGCGAAATATCATGATTGGCGGCCATCTTATTTTCGATGCCATGGCCCGCAAAAAGATAAACCGTTTGCGAATCTGGTCGCAAAATCTCAGCAATTTGTGCGTAATCGGTACGATCAACGGGACGCCGATGAGCTGTACTGTTTGGCGTTGATAGGCGCGACAACTCATCGCGGCCCCGCGGTCGTTGCGGGTGATCAAGCGCACGCAAATCAGCCTGAGCCTCCGTGACCTTACGCGGGTCCAGATCAGGCTTTGGTTCATGCGCCAATTGCGGCGGCAACTGATATTGTTCCTCGTGTTGCGCCTGTGTCCAGTCCGAAGTATTCAACTCAGATTGGGGTTCCGGCACTTTATTTTGATGTAGAAATGCCGGGCCATCATAATGCGCCATGATTGAATCCCCTTCTATTCATGTTTCTAGCAGTGCCTCTATTTTAGCATAAGCACCGCAACCAATAATCCTTGATCCCTAAAAATATCACCAGCAATTGGAAAAAGATTCATGTTAAGACCAGTGATTTTGCAATTGGAGGCAAAAGAAAAGACGTAAGCACGAGGCTTACGTCAAATTTTTTCGTTATTCGCGATCAAAACAATTACAACCGGCTGTTCAGATGGGCACAAATTATGATGCTTGAACAGCAACAACGGCCTCGGCTTTTTTAGCATCAAATGGTGTGCCTGCAGGTAAACTATCAGGCATCACCAAGATACCGCGACGTTGTGGCGCGCCAGGAATGCCTAACTCACGGGCACTGCTGATCATGCCGTAAGAGTCAACACCGCGCAACGAGCCCGGCCAGATAATTTTGCCATCTGGCATCATGGCACCTGGCAAAGCAACAACAACCGTTTGGCCGAGTGCTGCATTCGGTGCACCGCAAACGATTTGAACCTGTTCATTACCAATATCAACTTGCGTCACATGAAGATGATCAGCATCAGGATGATCCTTAAAATCAACAATTTTGCCAATCACAAACTTAGGGGTTTCATCAACCGCTAGTTTACCCGGCAGCCCTGCCGTCTGAATAGCCTGATTAAGCTCGGCAATTTGTGTTGCGGTCAACACAAGGCGACCTTGGCCAGTTAACTGACCAAGCCACTGTGTCACGTTGAAAAAGTTGTAGCCAATCACGTTGCCTTTATCATTGAGAATCGCAACAATGTCACCACGTCGCTGAATTGTTTGTGTTGCCGTATCCTGACCTGTGATGGCAAGCAAGGTGTCGCCAAACGCTGGTTGATTATAACTGGTAATGAGCATATAAACCTCCAAAAATTAATGCAAGCCGTTAATGAAATCTTCGACTTGTTGTTTCGTCTTACGATCTTTATTCACAAAACGACCGGTTTCCTTGCCATCGTTAAAGGCAATAAAGCTCGGAATGCCAAACACACCCATATCTTGAGCAACTTCTAAATTCTTATCGCGATCAACCGCGATGAATTCATAATCTGAAAAGTCCTTCTCAATTTCAGGCATAGCTGGTTTGATAAAACGGCAATCCGAGCACCAATCTGCAGAAAAGAACAACATTTTTTTACCTGGTTGCTTGACCTCATTTAAAATTGCTGCATTAGAGCCTAATTCTTTCATAGCCAACATCCTTTCGCTTACTATTTATAAGTAACTATAACAGGAAATCGTCTTAAGATCAATGATGCTCGTGCTGTGTTACATTATACTCAAGGTGATAAAGCTTGAACAGGTCAACAAAAGCCAAGTCACACATCGTCAGATCAGTTAGAGATTAGCAGAAGACGTCAGCAATGTCTCGCCTTTATATCAGTTTTAAAAGAACGTCCGGAATAGGTTGGACAGGTCCGTCTTCATCACAAAAGGGGGTCACAAATTTGGCAATTTTCAAAAAGAAGTCGAATTGGCGTGTCTGGATAGCCGCTGCTGCGGTGACGGCCGGCATGGCTTCGATTGTTTATCGGCGCCTGTATTATCGAACCATTCCTAATCGCATTTTGTCCATCGTCAAGGCCAACTTTACAAATCGCGGCACCATCGAAAATAGCTGGATCAACATGCAGCCAACCGAACGCGGGACTGGCCGTGATCGCTATCGCGTGTATACTGGCGGGTTGACCCTGCGTGAAGGCGACCGCCTCAATCAGTTTGCTTTTGCTGTTGAGCCCGATGGTACCTTAAGACAATTAAAACAACTTCACGAACCGATTAATGCTTAAAATGCGCGACAAGTTCGTAGATTCGACCGCCATCAGCGCTGAACTTCTCTTCGTATTCAGTGGGCACGTTATCCGTGACGCGTTTGTCGTGATGTAGGTTCAAGGAAACCAAATCGAACGTCATCCCAAAATGATTCATGCTGACCAAGGAATATTCAAACAACCCTTGATTATCCGTTTTAAACTGCAGCAAAGCATCTGGCTTCATAATGGCTTGATACTGTCGCAAAAAGTCACGATAAGTGAGCCGCCTTTTTTCGTGACGGGTTTTTGGCCACGGATCGGAGAAGTTTAAAAACAAGCCATCAATCTCACCTTCACTAAAATAATCGGTTAAGTCCGCACCATCGCCCAGCACAAGCTGCAAGTTTGGCAATTTTAAGGCAACCTGTTTTTTCAGAATCATCGCTACAGCGGCTTCCTGTAACTCTAAAGCAATAAAGTTTCGGTCTGGATGGGTCTTGGCCATTTCGACAATAAATTGGCCCTTCCCAGAGCCGACCTCAAGATACAATGGCTGTACTTGGTCAAATCGCGATTGCCAATGACCTTGCATCTTTTCTGGGCGAACCAGAATCATCTCAGGATGAGCCAAGATTAGCGGTTTCGCCCACTGTTTGTTACGTAATCGCATAAAATTTCTCCTTAACTTGAACATTGGCTAGGTCAAAGTACACCGTGACCGCTCAAAAGGCCTGGGACAAAATCACTTTTTGCCTCAGGCCTTTTTTGATGAATGACCTTGCTTGTTTGCAGCACAGCTTACCGACTCGCTTGTAAACATTCGAATTGATGCAAAACTTGCGCAACTTCTTCGAATCGTTGATGCGTGGCTGCTACCTTAATATCATGAAGCAAATGCAGATCACCGTACCAGTACAGTCGGCGTTTCAAATCCTCATCAAGTCGTGCGCCGTAAGCATCCAAAAACTGGTGGCTTGTGGCTGGACTGCCATAGTGGGCAAGTACATCCGCGAGATCATAAGCCGGATCGCCCAGCGCCACCTGCTCCCAGTCTACTAAATACAACCGACCGCCTGCCTGTAACCAATTCTTGTGGTTCAAATCGCCATGACAAACCGTTTGCACATCCGTGTGCGGTAACCACTGCTTTAAATCGTGCAGAGCCGTTTTGATCTTAGGCTGCGCAGCCACATCGACTGGGAAATCCTGAAGTAGTGCGATTCGTAATTGCTCAGGATCAAGGACTTGACCACCCACTTGACGTAATAACCGTTTTAACAGACTTGAGTGGTGCACCTGTGCCAACATTTTGGCCACGACTGGCAACATCATTTGTTGCCGCGTTAACGTTTCACCGTCCAGCCACTCTTGAGCGGTTAGCACGTCTCCCGTACTCACCCGCCGCGTCCACAACAGCCGCGGGGTAATGTGTTCAACTGATAGTGCCGCAAGAAACGGCGAGGCATTGCGCTTAAGGAAATATTTTTGATTGGCATAAACCCCAAGAAACGCACTTCCGGTGGATCCACCTGCAGGCTGCAGGGACCACCCGGAATCTAATTCAAACTCCATAGGCACTACTCCTTACTTCTGGCCGCAGGAATGATTCACAACATCAAAAAGACACTCCCAGGCGCTCGTGCGTCCACGCTCAATATTACTAACTTGCGAAATTCACGTCAAGAGCAGAGCGCAAACTGGCCCGCTTAGAAACCGGAACATAAGCGGCCACAAGTGCGATGGCCGCACTTTGGCCATTGTGCTTGTGGTCCTTATGTGAAGGTTTCTGCGCCTGTGAACACGTTTAGGCAGAGTGTGAACTGGCGCATCTGTCATTCAACGCATCGCATCATGTACCTTCAACCGAACGCGTGCATACCATCGCGTGAAGCCCCAGACAAATGCAGTCCCACCAACAAATATCGTCAACGCGGCGAGCCACTGCAGTCGGATCAACGCAACCAGTGTGAAAACAACCACTTCAAGCAGCAACAACGTCATCAAAAGCCGTTCAAAGGCCGCCAGTTTTTGATTTGGTGCTACTGGATACAAGTGCGTGAAGACAATTTCATCATATTGGAAGAAGAATGGCAACAGCTGAAAGCCAACCATATACAAGAATAGAATCGCAAAACCAAGCAACAGCCACCACTGAGACAAAACCGCCACGATAATCGCGCCGATCACCAGTAGCCGCAAGTACAACCCAAGATACTCACCGCCACGCAAAAAGCCGCGCAGATACAAGTATGCCCACGTCTCTGACTTGCTTGGCTTAACCAACTTCAAAAGTGGATCGAGGTACCGGCGACGATGGACGCTATTGGCCAAACCTGGCACATCCGTGAATAGATTATAAAATCGATACAGTCGACCCATGCGATCTGCTTCGAGGTCAATTAAAGCTTCGAAATTCAATAACCCCTCTGCCAACAAGGAACTTCGCAGCCATCTGAAGACCAAATTCAGCGTCAGCGCCACTAACAAGGCCACAGCCGGATGCAAGTAAAAACCTAAAAAAAGAGCTGCGAATGTGATGACAAGCAGTACAAGTCGTGGATGTCGCCAATTGATCGGCAGATGATAGCGCTGAAGCAATTGCAGCCACAAGTCGAGATCTTTGAATAACCACACAGCTAGTAGCAGCGTCACCGTCGCACTGATTGGATCTTGACCCAATTGTGCAAATAATGGCCACATCGCCAAAGCCGCAAAACCTAATAAAGTTGCCGGTAAAATCATGCTGTATCGCCGTGCCTTCAACAAATAGTCACTGAAGGCCTCTGCTTTTGGCAGTAAGAAGACTTGATCGGGCGCCTGCGCCAACGTGGCTAACTGGCCAAGCGCGATTAAAGCCGTAAAAATGACAGCCAGACACAAAGCTAACCACCAAGATGGCTGCAATGTTTTCACTAACAGACTGTAGGCATATAAGGCACCGCCAAAAAGTATTAGCAAGACCAGTACAAAATGGTCATTGAACACCAATCGCAAATATTTTTGCTGTTCTTGAACATGTTGTCGAAGTCGAGTTCGCCATAACGCGACCATTACTGTTCCTCCGTCATTTTCATATAGATGTCATCCAAGCTGCCATCCTGAAGATCAAATTGCTGCTTCAAAGAAGGTAAATCACCAGTTGCTCTGACTTTACCTGCTTTGATCAAAACGAATTCGTCAGCATATTGTTGAGCGGTTGCCAAAATATGGGTTGACATCAAAATAGACGCTCCTTGCTCCTTTTTTGCTGTCACCAAGTCCAACAGATCATGGACGGCCAGTGGATCAAGTCCAGTAAAAGGTTCGTCGATGATAAAAAGCTGTGCATGCGTCATAAACGCCGCCACAATCATGACCTTTTGCTGCATCCCTTTTGAGAATTTTGCTGGAAACCAGTCCAACTTATTGTCGAGTCGGAACATTTTCAGCATATTATCGGCATCTTGCCATGCAACCGTCGCATCAAGATCGTAAGCCATGATGGTCATTTCAAGATGTTCCCGCAACGTCAATTCCGGATAAAGCACCGGTGTCTCAGGCACATACGCGAGGTCAGCTCGAAAACCAGTGGGATCATCGTGCAATGTTTTGCCATCAAGTGAAATCGTCCCGCTTTGTGGGGTCAACAATCCTATAATATGTTTGATGGTCGTTGACTTGCCCGCACCATTCAAACCAATTAACCCGACAATTTTGCCTGCCGGTACGGTAAAGTTGATATCTTTCAAGACCGTTAAATTGCCGTAACCACCGGTCAATCCTTCAATTGTTAAAGTCATCTTACCAGTCCCAATCTGTATAATTTCAGTTAGTGATATGATAGCATGAAATCAAGGTTTCTATTAAAAAAGCGCAAGCAGAAATGAGGCAGCAACATGAATGATTGCATTTTTTGCAAAATTGTCCGTAACGAAATCCCCAATGTTACCGTATATGAAGATGACGTTGTCAAAGCCTTTCTGGATATCACGCAGGTTACACCGGGACATACTTTATTAGTCCCCAAAGTTCACATTCCAGATATTTTCGCTTATGACACTGAACTTGCCGCAGCTGTTTTTGAACGTCTGCCAAAAATTGCCCGCGCCATCAAGGCCAGTGACCCGGCAATTAAAGGTATGAATATTTTGAATAACAACGGCAAGGTCGCCTATCAAAGCGTTTTTCACTCACATATCCATTTGATTCCTCGCTATAGCGATCAAGATGATTTTGGCATGCACTTTGGCGATCACAGTGCACAGTATGACACAGAGAAACTTGAAGCGGTCGCTGACAAAATTCGTACCCAGCTGGAGGCCCAAGCATGAAATTTAAACACGGCTTTTTACTCGGAGCACTGACCGGAACAGTTTATGCGCTGTTGACTGCAAAAAAAACCGGTCCACAACTTCAACAAGAGATCGCGGCCTACTTTGAAGGTTTATCAGACGGGGTTGGTCAGGTGCGTGAGAGTGTTGCTCAGTTCAGTCAATCCCTCACCCATTTATCTGACGAACTCAACAATACTTTGAAACCTGCCATGAAAGATATCACAGATCGGGTCGAGACTTTTGAATTTGAAACGGCCCCGCGCGTTGATGCGATCCAAAAGCATGTTGAAAATATCAATGATGCTGTCAGCAATCTTGATGCTATGCCGACTGCCGATCAGCGTGAACCTTTACCAAAACATTGAAAATTGCTGGCGATGCCCATCAATTAAGTCGTGACGGTTTCGTGAAACTTATGTGAAGATCCGCGTGCGGCAGTAAGTTATGGTATAGTAGACGGCAGTGTTAACCGAAACTTTTAAGATTAGGATGTGTGATTGCATGAAAAAATGGATTCTCGGCGTTGTTGGTTTGTTTGTAGCAGTGACGTTAGCTGGTTGTTCAAGCAGCACGGTTGCAAACATGAAAGGTGCCAAGGTCACCAAAGACGAGTACTATGACGCCATGAAGAAGACCACCACTGGCCAAGCAACATTGCGTAACATGATTGTTTTGAAGGCATTGGAACAACAATACCCGAATAAGGTGTCTGATAAGAAGGTCAACAGTCAGTTCAATACACTGAAGAAACAATATGGTTCTTCATTCGATACAACCCTTGAACAAAATGGGTATACCGAATCAAGTTTTAAGGATCAAATTCGGACAACCTTGTACTCAGAAGTTGCCTTGAAGGCCCTCAAAAAGCCAACAGAAAAACAAATTGCTGCTCAGTGGAAGAAGTATCAACCGAAGATCACCGTGCAACATATCTTGGTCAAGACCGAAGATGAAGCTAAACAAATCATTTCCGACTACCAAAAAGACCCAACCGAAAAGAACTTTGAGGCCCTTGCCAAGAAGAACTCAATCGATACTGGAACAAAAGATAAGGGCGGTAAGTTGACGGCGTTTGACAACACCGATACTAGCTTGGATTCAACCTTCAAGAAAGCAGCCTTTAAGTTAACCAAGGCCGGCGATATCACCACAACACCGGTTAAGACGCAGTATGGCTATCATGTTATCCGCGTTATCTCCGTTGGTAAAAAAGGCACGATGAAGGAACACAAGAAAGATTTGGAAAACCAGCTCTATACAACATGGCAGAGCGACCAAACGGTGATGAACGGTATCATCACCAAAGTGCTTAAGAAGGAAAATGTTTCCATTAAGGATAACGACTTGAAGGATGTTCTTTCAAGCTATCTGAGCACCAGCTCAAGTACCAGTACTTCAAACTAAAAATTAAATCAGTGTTAGCACTTGAAAGCCTCGCAATTAATTTTGCGAGGCTTTTATTTGTGTTGCAAACATGACGCAATGAATGGCAAGTGATTGTTTGTAGGACTCAAAAAAAGGCTGATAAAGATAGGCGCTATCCCATCTTTATCAGCCTTTTGACAACCACATGACTACAACTAAACTGACTGAATTCGCCTAGTGCGGATCCGGAAAAGTTTGACCATTTTTAGGTCGATAGAAGCGACGATTGTCCATACCGAAAAGTCGTTCTGTGAAGGTACCAGGATCAACATGTTGGTAGGCGGTTGTCATCATATTGATTGATGCGTCCAATTCGTCTAAATCATGCAACACTTGCGCTTCAAGAAGCTCTGGCCGCACCGGCGAGCCGTATTCAAGCAATCCGTGATGTGCAAGCACGACATGACGTAGTAAGAGCATATCTTCAGCGTTGATATCAATTTTAAGTTGTTGTGCTGCTAAGACAATCTGCTCGTCAATGAGAACGATGTGACCAATCAAGTTGCCTTCAACCGTGTAATCAGTTGAGATTGGCCCGCTTAACTCAATGGTCTTACCGAGATCATGTAAAATTGCGCCTGCATATAGCAAACTTTTGTTCAAGCTCGAATACTGTTGAACGACACTTTTAGCAAGTCGCAAGATGCTTAGCGTATGAAAAGCGAGACCACCAGCAAAAGCATGGTGATTTGACTTGGCCGCCGGATAACTGAAAAATGCCTTCTTGTGATCATTGATCAGTTTACGGACAATTCGATTCCAGTTAGCATTGGTGATTTCGAAGATGTAACTGTTCAGTTCCTCTTCCATATCACTGGGTGCTTCTGGCGCCCGCTCAACAAAGGCTTTAGGATCATTGCCTTCCTCTTGGGTTGCCAACCGCAATGAAAAAATCTTAATTTGCGGATTGCCTTGATATAATTCACGCTTACCCGACAATTGGACGACTTCGCCAGCCTTAAACTGAGCAATGTCATTGTCGCTAGCATCCCAGAACTTACCTGAAATATGTCCTGAATTGTCTTGAAAAATCATCGCAATAAATTTTTTGCCATTCTTTGCGACACGCACTTCAGCTGATTTAATCAGCACAGGAAGCCGAACATCTTCTTCATTATGATAATCGAAAAGCCGTTTTACCAAGGTCGTCACCTTTTCCTTGAATTTTCACACTACTTAAATCATACAGATATCAATGATAAAGTACAAGGAAGGTTGGTGCTTGAGTGTATGAGAAACCATGCTTCATTGTCATACAAATGTTAAGCACATCCAAGGACGAGTCAGCGCTCGAGTAAGAGCTGGCACCTAACCCTTTTTAAAAATAATGGTTGGATACTGCAAAAGAAAATGCACCACCTATGAATTGCCTTTTGCCAGCAAGTTTAGTTCAAACATTGTCGCGACACGCTCAGCCTTCTCTATGCGCATGAATTTCCAAAGAAAAAGGATCTCCGCAATCAACGGAAATCCTTCAATCACCAGTCATTACTTGCCTTGATAGACATCAATAATTGGTTGGGAAATAATTTTGTTCAATTCGTCCATCATCTGAGATAGGCCTTGTTCTTTTGCCATCAAATTTTGGATCGGCTGGATGTCGCGCATCTTGTCGCCAAGTTCTTGCAATGACTTCACTTCATCATCCGTGAAATCTTGTCCCTGCATTGACTTTTGCTGCATCTCATATTGCTTTTGTTGGAATTGTTGGAACAAACCGTAAGCAACGGTGTCCAGCTTCAAGAGATCAAACGCCTTCTTGAGATCCTGAAATTCCTGTGTTGTCTTGATATCTGCCGCCATCTGATTAGCGGTGTCGTAAACATTTGCCATACTTTACCTCACTTTTTGAGCCTATTTAAACCAGCCCTTGATATTATCATACCATTGTCCCACAGTTTGCTTGGCACTGTCTATGCCTTTCTCGATACTATCCTGAATTCCTTGCCATGTTTTGTCGCCACTGGATGGTGTTTGGATGCTAGCCATTTGTGCGGCATCTTTCGTGTCAAACGCGGTTTGTGGCGTATTCGGCATTAGGTTCGTCATTTCGAGTTTAAATAACGGTGCTACCCCAGACGTGCTGGTGCCTTGAAGGAAATGCTGACTGTCGGTTGTCGGGTAACCAATCCAGGTCGCATTTACAATGTCTGGCGTATAACCAATGACCCACTGATCCTTAGTGCCGTAGCCCCAACTACTTGGGACCTCAGTACTGCCAGTTTTCCCGGCGATTGTGTAGCCAGCTGGTTTAGCAGTTTGACCGGTCCCTTCGTTAAACGTTCCGATCATCATGCTCGTCATTTCCTGAGCCACTTTTTTTGATATGATTTGACGCATCGTTGGATGTGAGTTGTCGACCACCGTTTGACCTGACGCATCGACAATTTTGCGAATGAAGTGAGTCGTTGGCAATTTACCGCCATTCGCAAACACCGCATAGGCCCGTGCCATCATCAGCGGTGAAACCCCATTTTTAAGGCCACCAAGTGCAGCAGCAAGATTCTGATCGCTTTCTTTTAGTTGGATGCCAAACCGATCTAAGCTAGTGACCCCTTTTTGTACACCAATCTTATTAAGCAGCCAAACAGCCGGCGCATTGATCGAATCGGCCAACGCTTTATACATCGGGACAGTACCTAAATAGGTGCCGGTTGCATTGGTCGGCGTATAATTATTTTTACCGTAACTAAGTTTCTCGTCCTTCAAGACAGAATCATAATGATAACCATTTTCAAGTGCTGGTGTATAAACCATCAACGGCTTGATCGTGGAACCCGGCGAATTGCGAAGTTGTGTTGCGTAGTTAAACCCTAAGAAGGTATGCTCACCGCGATTACCAACGACCGCCCTGACACCGCCTGTTTTCGGATCAAGCACGATGGAAGCCCCTTGAACCTGCTTACCATCTGCGGCATTTGCCGGAAACGCCCAGTCTTGAGCAAAGCTGTTTTGAAGGTTGCGTTGATAAGTTTGATCCAAATTGGTATAAATTTTATAACCTTTGTTCAAAATATCATCGACACTAATACCTTCACTGCGCGCCTCTTCAATGACGGAGTCAAAATAAGACGGATATTTTTGACTGTTGGCCGTTGAAAAAGTATCGACAACCTGCACTGACTGCGCTTTTGCCGCATTGGCCTGCGCCTGCGTGAGCTTCTTATTGTCCACCATCAATTGCAAAACGACATTGCGGCGCGACAAAGCATTGTCCATGTGATCAGCGGGGTTATAGTAGCTAGGATTCCGTAACATCCCCGCCAGAATTGCCCCTTCACTCGCATCAAGCTGGCTGGCATCTTTGCCAAAATACCGCTTAGCAGCATCTTGAACCCCCCAGACCCCATTGCCAAAATAAGCATTATTGAGGTACATCGCAAGAATGTCTTGTTTGGAGTAAACTTTATTCAACTGGATGGCCATAAATAGTTCTTGGGCCTTGCGCATCACCGTCTGCTTTTGCGTCAGCAAGGTATTCTTCGCCAATTGTTGGGTAATCGTACTACCACCACCCATGATTTGGCCATGGTGGATGACATAATTCAAAGCAGAGCGAAGAATCCCTTTGATTGAAAAACCGCCATTGGTATAAAACGTACGGTCTTCCGTCGAGATAACGGCATTTTGTACTTGCGGACTAATCGCCTTTAACTCGACGTAGGTCCCTTTTTGGCCGTACAGTGTACCGGCTTCTTCGTTGTTAGCGTCATAAATGACGGTTTTTGTTTGTAAGGTACTCTTGATGTTTTCAACATCGGCGGTTTTGGCTTTATAAGTAAACCAAGCAGAGAACCCGAGCATGACTGTCAGACCAATTAAAATCAGCCAACGAATCACCTGAAACCGGCGGAAAAACCACCGTGTTCCCTGCCAAATTCGTGATAAGAACTGCATTTCCGTCCTCCTAATGTGAATCTTGTTTATTGTAGCATAGGCGACAGCCGCCAAAATTTCATCGACATCTTTTTAAGCAAACTTTATGGTCAAATGAATTGAGGAAATCACTTGTTGTTTCAAACTTCTGCACGTGCCACGCTGCCCGCCAGCCTTCGCGATCAACTTCAAGCATGGTTGATACCACGTAAACGGCAACACCAATTGCGCGTTGCCAAAACAATTTTAGTTAATGGTCATTATCGTAATTTTAATGAAAAAGTACAGCCTAGTGATGTTATCACGATGACTTATGATGAACCCACGCCACTTGCCTACGTTCCGGAAACGCCGGCCCTCACAATTCATTATGAAGATGATGATCTACTCATTGTCGATAAGCCGGCTGGTATGAAAACTCACCCAAACTTACCAGGCGAAACCGGTACCTTAATGAACCAAGCAGCCGCTTATCTGGCCCCTTTCCCGGCGTTAATTACCCATCGGCTAGATATGGCGACCAGTGGTTTATTGGTCATCGCGAAGAACCCTTTAACGCAAGCCATCATTAACCGACAGTTGGCTCTTAAAACCATGCATCGGGATTATATAGCGTTAGTACCGCAGGGAATTGCGGCCAGTGGCACCATAACGGCTCCGATTGGGCATGATCCTGATGATCAGCGTAAACGCATGATTAGACCGGACGGGGCATCGGCCATTACTCATTTTCGCCGGATCGCAGAAACGTCAACAACTGCGACGGTTGCGCTCAGACTCGAAACCGGCCGCACCCATCAAATTCGGGTACATTTAGCTAGCATTGGCTATCCAATCCTAGGTGATCCGCTTTATGCCCCTGATCAGACAACCTATCAGCGCATGTATCTGCACGCCTTTCAGGTTCGCTTCACAAAGCCGCTATCAGACACAACGTTGACGGTGACCAGTCCCCTGCCTTTTTGAACAATTTTGAGCCAAAGTAATGGCACATACCATGGCAAGCAGCGGGCCACTAATTGTGTGACAACGAAAAGAGCTGGGTTTGACAAGGTTGACCTTGTTGCCCAGCTCTTTTGCTTGTGATGTTGCCAGATGGTTACGAATTGAAGGCTTGCCGATAAGCCGCTTCAAACCATTTTGCCTGCTTCTCATCCGGGCTAATCACGACAATCGTGTCATGACCAGCGATGGTGCCGACAACTTGCTCAAAACCGATGTCATCAATAATCGCTGCCAATAAATTGCCATTGCTCGGTAACGTTTTGATCACGTTCATGAAATGTACCCGGGTAATTGACAGCCCGACTTCGCGAATTGAGCGGCCCAACCGTTCTAACTGGGACTCTGAAGAACCGCGAAAAATGGTATAACGTAACGTCCCGGTTGCGTCTTGCGATTTGACGATCTTCATCTCGCGAATGTCGCGCGAAATCGTGGCTTGCGTCGCATCAATACCAGCCGCTTTTAATGCTGCCAATAACTCTTCCTGCGTGGCGATTGGCTTTTGATTAATGATTCGTGTTAAGGCCGCTTGGCGTTCACTTTTATTCATCACATGGCCTCCACCATTATTGTTGCGCGGGAGTCAGTCCAGGAGACATCGGCGTGTAAGTGCCCTTAGACGCGATGGCCGAACTTTGACCATTGTGACCAAAGTCCTTATGCGTAGGTGTCTGGACTAACGAGCGCGTTATCGTCACTGCCGGTTGCTGACGCGCAAGGTTACATTTCTTCTGGCGCACCGACACCCAACAGTTGTAGCGCATTTGTTAGCACTTGTGTCGTCGCCTTAACCATCGCCAATCGAGCTGGCAGCTCACTGTCCTCAACCAGCACTTTGACATTGGCATAATACTTATTGAAAGCTTTTGCCAAGCGTAGTGCATACTTAGCAATCACAGAAGGTTCATATTCCTTGGCTGCACGCAAGACCATGCTTGGATAATCGCCAAGGGCGCGCAAAACGTCCCAAGCCGCTGGATCACTTAAAGCCACTTCAGGCGCCGGGTCAATCGCAGCCTTCCGCAAAATGCTATTAGCCCGCGCGTTCGTGTACTGTACATATGGACCAGTTTCACCTTCAAAACGCACGACTTCTTCTAAGTTGAAGTCGAAGTTGTCTAAGCGTTCGTTCTTCAAGTCATGGAAAATGACGGCGCCGACACCGACTTCATGCGCAACTTTATCCGCATTTGGTAAATCGGGATGCTTTTCAGCAATTTGTTGTTTCGCCAGACCGACAGCATCACGCAAAACATTTTCCAGTAAGATAATGTTGCCTTTACGCGTTGACAACTTCTTGCCATTCGCCGTAATCAGCCCAAATGGAATGTGGTGAATATCATTCGCCCAGTCGTAACCCATTTCTAACAAGACGGCTTTTAACTGCTGGAAGTGTTCGCGTTGTTCATTACCAACAACGTACAGGCTTTGAACAAAATGATAATGTTCTTTCCGGAAAATCGCAGCAGCGAGATCACGCGTCATATACAGCGTTGCGCCATCTGACTTCTTGATCAGCGCTGGATTCAAGTTATACGCACTCAAATCCACAATTTCGGCACCTTGACTAGTTTTCAGCAAATGCTTGTCTTCAAGTCGCTTCACCACATCAGCCATTTTGTCATTATAAAAGGCTTCGCCATTGTAAGAATCAAAGTCAACACCGAGAATTTTGTAAATTCGATTGAACTCTGCCAGTGAAACTGTACGGAACCAGCGCCAAAGCGCAATGGCTTCTTCATCGCCATCTTCCAGCCGCTTAAACCAAGCACGGGCCTCATCGTCCAACTCGGGATTTGCCTCGGCCTTCTCATGAAATTCCACATAGTAATGCAATAGATTTTTGATCGGATCGGCTTTGACAGCGTCCTCGGATCCCCACTTCTTGTACGCCACAATCAGTTTACCAAATTGTGTGCCCCAGTCGCCAAGGTGATTAATTTTAATCGGTGTATACCCGATTTTGCTGAGAATGTTGGCTAAGGCATTGCCAATCACGGTTGAGCGTAAGTGCCCCATGGACATTGGTTTAGCAATGTTCGGACTGCTCATGTCGATCGGTACATTCCCGCTGCCGATATTAGCATCACCATAATGCTCGCCAGCTTGCGCGATCACTTTCAACACATCGTGGGCAAAACTGATTTTATCCAGATAAAAGTTAACATAGCCACCAACAGCCTTCACTTGTTCAAACGGGGTCACATCAATTTGACCGACCAAATCGCTCGCAATCATCTTTGGTGCGCGATGCATGATCTTCGCCAAGGAAAAGGTTGGAAAAGCATAATCTCCTAAGTCTGATGACTTGGGTGTTTCAATCAAGGACTTGATCGCAGCCGCGTCTAATTGACCGGCAAGTGCTGGTTCAAGTGCCTTAACAACAAGTTCTTTAAAATCCATAACTTCCTCCTAAAATGATGATGCCACGAAAAAAGGACCCATCTCTCCTGTTCGAAGAGACGAGCCCTAGCCCGCGGTACCACTCTGCTTGACAATATGTCCACTCAAAGCACTGATTCTCAAAAGCGCGCCATCAGGTCCGACGTGATCGTTTGCACTATCCGATCTCACTAAGAACCGCCAACTGACCTTATTTCCTCTTTCTCACAGAACCTTATACAGCGGTCGACGAGAATCGAACTCGCGACACCAGCTTGGGAAGCTGGAGTTTTACCACTAAACTACGACCGCAAATCAACGGATATAAGTATATCACGAGGGCTACATTTTGCAAAGGTCATCAAAGGCGACTTTTTCTATGAATTTGATGAGAAAAAATCTTAAAAATGAGTACCGGCAATTTTCTTGTTAATGTTTCTCACCGTGCTATAATATTAGTAAAGAAGGAGTGGTCGAGATGGCAAAAACGGGACGTCACTATTATTTCGTGGCGCGCAACGAGAAAACCAAAACAGGTTATCACATTAGTTTTCCAAATATTCCTAACGCTGAGGCAGTCGGGACAACATACGAAGAGACCGTTTATTATTCATATCGGGTCTTGGCTGACTTCCTGAGCCATCTGCCAAAACAAGAAGCGGAAATTCGTGCCTACACGCTTTCCGATATTCCGGATACGGTTTCCAGCAATGTTTTCTATTCATTGGTGAGCGTCACGCCTGACTTTGATCCGCACAAAATGGAAACACATTTTACCTTGCCACAAACACCGCCTGCCGATATTCGACAAAAGGCAGCTAAACTGGCTGGATTAGTGACACCAAATGATAACTTGGCTTTGTAACTAGGTATTCAACATGCAAACTTTTCGAATGTTGTTGTTAGTTATTTTTCTTGTTGGCGTTGGGTTAGCTTTGATCGGCCTAGTAAGTTGGTTGATTGCTCTATTGCGACACCGCGAAACAAAACCGATGCGGCGACTGACTTGGCTGAGCGGCGGAGTGGCGCTTGCGGCGCTGATTGTCAACGCGTTTACGTAAACAACTTTGATTTAAACGATAATTCTTAAGTCATCGTTTCAAAAAGAGCACTGCCAGTGATGGGAGTGTTTTTTGTTTGGATTTGAGCGGAATTGTCGTGCAATCAAATCGAGAATGACAATTGAACGTTGTTGCTTCAAAAACGCGTTCGCTGCCGCAGAAACTGGTGTGTAAGGACCTTGGAAGCAATGACCAAAGCCCGGTCATCACGTCCAAGGCCGCTTACACGCCGGTTTCTAAACGCCTCAGCTCACGCTCTGAGGCGTTGACTGGTTTCTATTGTGTTTCTATGCTTAAATAGGAACAGCAAATAGTGAAGGAGTGGGCTTATGACTGACCTGCAAACAAGTATTGGCGACTTTCAATTTGATAATGTGTTCATGAACGCAAGCGGTGTACGCTGCTACACCGAGGAAGACTTAGATGCGTTGGCACAAAGTGATGCTGGGACCTTTGTCACTAAAAGTGCTACCCAAGCAAAACGCCTCGGCAATCCCAGCCCGCGCTATGCTCGACTAGAACTCGGCTCTATCAATTCGATGGGCTTACCTAATGAGGGCCTCGATTACTATCTCAACTACGCCTTGAAGTTTCAGGAAAAGCATCCAGGTCAATGGATTTTTCTGTCAGTTGCCGGCTTGACAATGGAAGAAAATCTCGCCATGGCACACACTATCGAAGACTCCGATTTTAATGGCTTGGTCGAGTTTAACCTGAGCTGCCCAAATGTTCCGGGTAAACCCCAAACCGGTTACGATTTTGACCGAACCAAGGAAGTGCTTACCAACCTCTTCACGTTCTTTACCAAACCAGCAGGCGTTAAATTGCCACCTTATTTTGATCTCGCGCAATTCGACCAAATGGCTGCCATCTTAAATCAGTTCCCGTTGCAATTTGTGAATTCTATTAACAGTCTCGGCAACGGCCTCATGATCGATCCCGAAACTGACACAGCGTTAATTAAGCCAAAAGGCGGCTTTGGCGGTATTGGCGGCGCCTATGCGAAACCAATCGCACTAGCCAATGTCCGTGCCTTTTCACAACGGCTGGACCCGAAGATTCAGCTTATCGGCACTGGTGGTGTGACCAATGGCCGTGATGCCTATGATCTCATCCTCGCCGGTGCGAGTTTGGTTCAAGTTGGCACCTTGCTTCAAGAAGAAGGACCGGCCGTATTCACCCGCCTGAGCCGTGAACTTCAGGCTGTCATGCAGACCAAGGGATATACCAACCTTAGCGACTTTAAAGGACAATTGAAAACCCAATGACGAACGAAAAAATGAAGGTTTGGGCATACTTTAAACACAACGCTGGCGACTTTAGCCGACATTGGGGCGCGTATATCATGCTCATCAGCGTCACCAATCTATTTATTGGGTTAGCTGTGATCCCGTTTTTTAATTTTGCTGCTCAGCAAACGTTGCGAATTGGTCACGTGCCTTACATTACCTTGACGAACCTCGGGCAAATCCTGACTCATGATCCCGGGGTCGCTGCAGTTCTCACCTTGTTGGGGCTGCTACTACTGTTATTCGTTTACTGGCAGTTCACCTTCTTGATTCTAGGCATTCAAAACATTCATCGGCAAACTCGCTTAAGCTTCTTTCAATTAGCAATCGCGACTTTGAAAAAAACCCGCCGCCTAACACCGACAACCATCGCTGTCTTAATCGCTTACTTTGTTTTAATCTTTCCATTTTCAAGCGTTGTTTTCAAAACAAGCTTGCTGGCCAAATTAACCATTCCCGATTTCATCGTCGATTTTATTTTTGCCCGATGGTATCTCGGCCTACTGGTCATAGCGCTTTACATGATGGGTACCTGGCTCGCCGTCCGCTTGTTGCCATTATTACCTGCTTTAATTTTGAGCGAAACCCCTCCTCGAAAAGCGGTTGCCAAAACTTGGCGGATGACGCGCGGCCAAACTTGGCGCACATTGTTAGCAGTCTTGTTAATCTTCATACCGGTAGCTGTTCTGACCACTTTGCTGACCATTGGCCTATATTTACTTCAGTCATACTTAGACAGTCACTGGGAACATTGGGCCTTACTTGGAGCCACCATCAACCTTGGTGTGTTGCAAGTGGTTATGTTGCTATTAACAGTGTTCTTTACCGTTATGCTTTATCAATTGGGAACCTCGCAGGCAGAGACATTTCAGCTCATTCCCAACCAAGACTTGATTGCCCGAGTCCCAAAACGTCGGCGCAATCTTCTTTTCCGAATTGGCGCCGTTGGCTTAATTGCGTTAGTCATCGGTGGCAGCAGTCTTTTCTACTACGCTTATCTGACTGGTGCACTGGCAAGTCAGCCGTTAACTATCTCACACCGCGGGGTTGATGATGGTAACGGAGTCCAAAATACAATCCCAGCGTTACAAGCCACCGCTAAAGAAAAACCGGATTATGTTGAGATGGATTTGCACGAAACCAAAGACCATCAATTTGTCGTCATGCATGACGAGAACCTGAAAGATCTAACCGGTGTCGATGCCAAACCACATCAGCTGACTTTATCAGAGATGACCAAACTGACAGCTCGCGAGAATGGGCACACCGCCAAAGTCGCTAGTTTTGACCAGTATTTGGCGGCTGCGGAACGACTGCATCAAAAGTTATTGATCGAAATTAAGACCACACCTGAAGACAGTCCGCAAATGATGAATCATTTTATTCAACTATACGGGCAACGACTTCTAGCCGATCATGATCAGTTGCATTCGCTCGATTATCAAGTTGTCACAACCATGCGCAAACGAGTGCCAAAGTTGAAAACTTTTTTCATTTTGCCGTATACGCTCGTCTTTCCTGAAACACCAGCTAGTGGTTACACACTTGAAACAACCACGTTAGCCATGCGGGTGATTGACGAAGCGCATAATCGTGATCAAAAAGTCTATGCTTGGACTGTCAATGACAGCGATGATATGGAAAAAGTAGCTTTCATGGATGCGGATGGGATTATCACAGATCAATTGGGTGAATTAAAAGCAACACTATATCAAATGAACCATCATCCAAGTTATGCCGATCAGATTTTGCAATATCTGACGAGCTTTTCTGATGATGCTGAAAACTAGCTATCTACAAATAAAGGCATCAAAAAAGGCCATCAACTTTTATTCGTTGATGGTCTTTTTAGTCATTTACTTGAAGTAATACCTAGCTGTTTCTAATGCGCTGGTTTCCATCAAGCGTTTGCCATACTCAGACAGCACCGCTGATGACAACGGTGACCGATCGCCAAATTCCATCGCGACGGCCATTTGATCGTGCGCCTCGTCAGACGAAATCTCATTTGGATAAAAGGTTAGTACCAGATAATAAGCGTTCTTATAACGATAAAGATCACTCTTTCCGCCTTCGAGCCGCAATGTATCTGCTAAACTGATAAAATCTTCAAAGTCCTTTAATTTCAAAACAAGCTCAGTCTGTGGTGCTTTGTCGGCATCAATATAGCCGCCTTCATCAACTGCCTGATGATCTTGTTGATCACTGGCATCAAGCCCTTGCAGTTGCTGACGAATATAATCAGGCACCTGGGTATCCGTACCTTCGTCATCAGTCTGATCGGCTGCGCTATCATCGTTTTTTTGACCACTTTTACTGATCAGCAATTCGAGTCCGGACTGACTCGGCATGACCTGAAACGTCACGGCTTCATTTGTAGCAAACGTATGATCTTTATCGACCTCATCGAGGATACTATAGAAGAAGCTCTCAATCTGTTTATGATTGCCTAACAGATCCAAAACCGTGATCCCACGCTGCGCTAGATCATCGTTGCCTAACATGACCCGGATCGTATTTGCGTTAATCCGTTCCATTTCCATGATTGCTGCACCTCACTTTAGTCACGGAACCCTGGCTTCTGTGAATATCACATTACCACTTACTACATTATAGCAGATTTCGTACGTCAAGGCATTCTACCGCACGTTAGCGTGAGTATCAAGTAAAGCGCGCGGTCTTCAAACTTGGTTCAACCTTCACTCTAGTAACACTTGTTTTATCAACCTGCAGTAACATCGCGTTTGCGCCTTTCATACGCAAAAACCGCACCAAATTAGGTACGGTTTTTGTAAATGATTGGCTCATTAATAATTAGTTTTTTAAAAACCTGCAAGTAGTTGTGCTTGTTGTAGCTCCATTGTTCGGACAGAACGCGGCAAGAAGCGCCGAATTTCATCCTCGTTATAACCAACCTGCAGACGTTTATCGTCCATCATAATCGGGCGACGTAGCAAGCCAGGATACTTGGCAACCAGCTTAATTAACGTACCAGTTGACAAGTCATCAATATTAATACCCAGCTCCTGGAAGATTTTCGAACGTGTTGAAATAATTTCTTCAGTGCCATCTTCGGTCATTCTCAGTAACCGTTTGATTTCATCTACGTTCAATGGATCAGAAAAAATATTACGTTCCTCGAATGGAATTTTATTTTCCTTCAACCAGGCGCGCGCCTTCCGACAAGATGTGCAACTTGGGGATGTATATAAAATAACCATTAGCGCTCGCTCCTTTTCGTGACGAGGTACTTTTCATCTCTACAGGTATAGTATAAGAGATTGGACCGGCGCTAAGCAATCACATTTAGAAAAATAATTTTTTGAAAGCTGAAATTCCATATTAACGAATATTGACTATTGTCCATTTTATCAACAATTATGCTTATTCATTTGCAATAAATAATACACGTTATAATAACCTCGATTTACACATCTTGTTATCATTTTAAAGTAAGGCTTATCAAGAGTATCAGATTGAGATTGTCAAGTCATCCTCTGCCAATTGAATTGGTATACCCCCAGCAGCAGTCTGTGCTTGCTGTTTCAAGGTGACAAGATCAAGCTGTTGCGGCAAATGTGTCAATAATAAGCGCTTTACTTGAGCGTCTTTGGCTAGTTTTCCCGCTTCTGGTGCTGTGAGATGCCAACGCGGTTGTGGCTGATCTGCTAGAAAATTGGTATCTGCCATCAAAAGATCCGCATCTTTAGAAAACGGTGCCAATGCCGGGAAATAACGCGTATCACTTGTATTGACAAGTGTTTTACCAGTGACGTCTTCAACGATTCGAACAGCAAACGCTGGCACCGGATGTTGGGTTTCAAGGAAAGTTAACGTTAAAGGGCCGAGATGCAAAGTGCTGTCTGCCGTATAGCCTTTAGCCGTTGTATAAGGGCCAAACGTTAAACTGGCAAAGTTCAACGGGTCTTTTGTATGCCCATATATCGGCAACGGTGACACCTTTTTGTCCCCTTTTCGCAATTGATAATAGTACTGCAAAACACCGACATCCGCGATGTGATCATGATGGTAGTGAGTCAATAAAACTGCATCTAATTTTAATGGATCAAACTGCTGCTCTAGTGAAAGCAAGCCGCCGCTACCTAAATCCATCAATAAATGATAGTCACCACTTTCAATAAGGTAAGTGCTGGTCGCGTGACCCGCATCTGGGTAGCCGCCAAGATAACCTAAAACTGTCAATTTCATCTTGTTTTTCCTTCCTTTCAATGTGAAACCATTCAAAAAGCTTATAATGGATTTGGAGGTGGTCAGAATGTCCACAATACAAACAGTCTTCGGCAGCAAGTCGTTCCTTGTCAAACTGCTAGACGAACGTCATGACCCGCAATTGAAACTGTTGAAACCAGCTGAAGAGGGTTTGGATTACATGATCTATGACCCCAGCGGAAAAGCACACTTTTCCGCGCCCTTGCAATATGAAACCCTTGCGGATTTAGGTACGCCCGCCGACAATGGTTATATTCACTTCATGTACTTTAATTTGAGTAGCGATGACGTGAAAGTTTTCCTTGCCAAAATTAAGGATCTCATTGATAAGCATGATATTTTTCTTGGTCAGACTCAAGTCTTAGTCGCCCAGAAAGTCAAACACCCAGACGACTTTGTGGTCGTATCAGGTTGGCAATCCAGTAACGACTACTACGAGTTTAAGAATACGCCGGCCTTGTCAGCAGTCAAGGAGTTCATTCGTCGCGCGGCCTCCGCAAACGGCTTCCATCAGGCTGGCTATGCGGTGATTGATCCGCATCAGAAAAACTAAATAAGTTACATAGACGGCTTGTTAACGCCTATGAAAAATCCGAAGTCAATCACTTCGGATTTTTTATTGGCGCCTAATGCGCTTTTTAAGAATGCACTCGCTTGTGTAATTATTCAGATAGCCCACGGATAGCGCCATAGCTAATCAATCGCCCAACGGGAAACAGGTTCATCTACCATGCGGGCAGTAATGTGCACAGTTGCCTCATAAAAAAGCCAATCGATAATTGCATAGATCAAAATCATCAAACCCAAATAACGCGAAGGCGGATTATCAAGATAAGTTGTCAAAACACTAATCATACAAAGCCCAATTGTTGTCCCGAAAAGAAACGGTACCGCAAAGACAACCGCAGCTTGCCGATAAATCGTTATACGGAGTTGCCTTGGATCCATACCAAGATGTTTTAAAATTTGAAAATGTCGGGCCTCTTGGCGAGCTGCAATCACCTGTTTTAAAAGTAAAATGCTACCCGTAGCCACAACAAAAACGCCGCCGAGCAATAAAATCAGAAAGAACAAAAAGCCATACAAAGTGTTCACAATTCCCTGCTGGAAGGACTGAATTCCCAACGGATTGCGCCAAAAGTTCAAGGTAGTGCTGGCTCGATCTGTCACTCTCAAATCATTGCCATCCCGCTCAGAACTGCCAATATTGACATACTCTTGAAGATTTTGACTATTCTCCAAGTGCTGTAATTGTCGCAACGCAGCGGCGGTTGCTTTGGACTTAGGTAAGCGAGCCATATACAATCGATCAGTCGTTCCTTCAAGCATGTCAAACGTCCGATCACTGACAAGCAACCCCCGGTCAAAAAAATTGTTTCTGCCGGTCGGGAAAAGATTGGTTGTTCGTGTTAACAATAATGACGCATCGCTACCCGGCAATATGATGGCTCGATCAGGATTGCGGCGGGCACCGACTGGTCGGAAACTGGTTCGCGTTGGCAGCATTAGAAGTGCTTCGTTCCCACGAAGTCTAACAGGAGCTAAATAGTGCTGTAAGTGGGCAGCGCGTTGATAATCCCGCATCGCAATCACATTATAAACACCAGGTTGTTTTCGGACCTGATCGGCCTGATCTCTTAGTCGAATTTCGGCATACACAAGTTTCGAAGATAGGATAATTGCTTGAGTTGGTTTGACCTTAGCTTTTGCTAAAATTTTCGTGACATTATCCACGCCTGCCCCTGCTGCAACCACAGTCGTCGGAATCTCGCGCTGAACCAGATCCTGATTATATTGAAACAACATAGCAGAACTGCCAAGCATCGTAATCGTAATCGCACACAGCAATGTTGTTAGCCACAATGAATGCGCGTTCCCTTGAAGTCGTTTAATGATCAAATGTCTTGAGATGGCATGCGCATTGCGCGTCTTCATTTGACTTCGTTGCTGGAACCAAGCCACTATGCCAGGCAGAAACTCCTCAAAAACGAGGAAAAGTCCCAGCAACAAAGCCACTAGCATGAATCCCATTAACAATGGTGGAATCAAACGCCCCTGAGTTCGCGGCAGTATATGCATCAACACGCCACTAACTGGTAACAAATGGACCATCGTAAACAGACTGCCAGCCAACAAAACGACGCCAGCAATGCCAAGGGAAAACCGCCACCATGTTTGCGGTTTGGGAGCGGCCGAGACATCCTGCTGGCGAATAAAATTACGCAATGGGTTTTGAACATAAATGGCATTGATGCTGCCCACTAATAGGTAGACAACGCCCATTAAAATCACGACATCAACCATAGCTGGGAAAGAGAGCATCAAACTAATCGGTGTGTGCAAGGCCATCAATCGAATCAGCACCATGCCCAATAAAGGTGAGATAATCAATCCGAGTATGAGACCCAGAGCCATTCCGAATATACCGATCATTAAACTCTCAATACAGACTAACAATCCTAATTTGGCCCCAGACAAACCAAGCAAACGATATAGCCCAATCTCTCGATCACGACGAGCAATGAGTAAAGTGTTGAAATAAAGCAAAAAACTGATCGCAAAAAGTGCTAAGACCATCATCACAATCATCAATAGAATCGGAACAATATCCAGATCCCCAAGCCGCTTGCTGGCATCGCTCAAAATCGGTTCATTATTCGCAACCGCCCCAATGGCATACATAACGGCACTGATCAATGCTGCCACCAGTACCTGCAAGCCATCCTCGTGACGATGGCGCCGTAAATTTGTCTTAATCAGATGCCACACGGGTATGGCCTCCTCCACTGACAGTTGCTTCCATATCAATAATTCGGTCAAAAAACTGCTGGCGGGACTTACCACGCGTTACTTCAGCAAAAAATGCCCCATCTTTGATGAAGATGATGCGACTTGCGAAGCTCGCGGTGAAGGGATCATGCGTCACCATCAATATCGTGGTTTTTTCTTTTTCGTTTAATTGACGCAGATAGTTTAAAAAATCAGTTGCTGCTAATGAATCGAGGCTGCCAGTCGGTTCATCTGCCAACAAAAGATCGGGTTGGGTGATCACAGCGCGAGCAGCCGCGACGCGTTGTCGTTGTCCCATACTTAACTCCCCCGGAAAAGCCTGCAGAATGGGAGTTAAGTTAAGGTGATTCGCGACTGTCTGTAATCGTTCAGCACGATCAGGCTGAAGATCTTGCTGCAAGGTTAGCGGCAACAAAACATTTTGCGTCACTGTCATATCATCTAATAAGTTGAAGTCTTGAAACACAAAGCCAAGATGATCTCGACGAAAAGCCGCTTGTTGTCGTTCATTAAGGGCCTCAAGATCGTTCCCTGCAATATTGACTTTTCCGGTACTTGGCGTCTCAATCGTTGCTAAAATATTGAGCAATGTTGACTTTCCGGCGCCACTTGGTCCCATAATGCCGACGAACTCACCCGCGTTGACCTGAAAGCTAAGGTCGTTCAAAGCGCGAACTCGATCATGCCGTTGTCCAAAAATCTTGCTCAAGTTAGATACTTCAAGAATTGCCATCGCGCACCTCCGCCATTATCATACCAAAAACGTGTTATGCATGTGCTGCCAACTCCCGTTAGACAAAGAATCTCGGGTTTGTTGCTCTTAGTTTACATTTTAAAGTAAATCCTGAAAACTTATTTATTAGAAGATTGCGGCTTCCTAAAAGCCGGACAAACCCAGCTCATAAAAACTGGTCTCATTGACCTTGTTCGCGCTTGTGCTTCCTTCCCAAAACTTATACCATTAGAGCAGAAATGGAGTTGGTCACGTGTTTAAAATCATGATCGTAGAGGACGATCAGACGATTAGTGGGCTGATCGCTGATAACTTAAAAAAATGGCAATTTGATCCAGTTGTGGTAACCGATTTTAATGCTGTATTTGATGACTTTTTGCAAGAAAAACCCCATTTAGTCTTATTGGATATTAATCTACCAGTTTTTGACGGCTATTATTGGGTTCAAAAAATCCGTGAAGTATCAAAGGTCCCTGTGATTTTCATTTCCAGTCGTAACACAAATATGGATATGGTCATGGCAATGAATATGGGCGCTGACGACTTTTTGAATAAGCCGTTTGCCATGGAAGTGTTGATCGCCAAAATCAACGCCTTGCTTCGACGAACCTACAATTATGCTGATCAAGGAACCGATGTTTTGGAACACAACGGCTTGATGTTGAACCTCAAAAACGGTATGGCACAAATTGGCGAAAACGAAATTAACCTGTCAAAAAATGAATATAAACTGTTACAAATCTTGATCCGGCAACACGGTCAAATCGTCAGCCGTTCCCGGTTATTAAAGGACTTATGGCAAGACGAGCGATTTGTTGATGACAATACACTTACCGTCAACATTAATCGCTTGCGCAAAAAAATCGAGGAAGCCGGGTTGAAAGATTATATTCAAACCAAGGTTGGACAAGGTTACATCGTTCCTTAGGAGGCTGGCAGATGCGGTTTCGTGATTATTTAAAGGATCATTTAAGCCCGATTGGTGGCTATATTCTTTGTGTTGGTCTGGCGGCCTTGATCATCTGGCTTGACCCGCAGCATCGCGTTAAGGCCATGACGCTTTGGTACGCTGTGTTGTTAGTGACACTATTGGCCAGCGCTTTTTTGATCGCACGGTATTGGCGCGTACGGCGGTTCGCAGCTCGGCTTCAGGAACGGATCGATGCTCAGGAGGCTGCGTTAGACTGGCCCTTGCCTGGCGGTGAATCCGCAACCGAACAACTTGTGACGAAAACGTACAATCAAATTTTGACCCAGCATCGCCAACAAGTAACTGCCCTGCTAGCACAACAGCAAGATCAAAAAGACTTCATTGATTCTTGGGTGCACGAAATCAAAGTACCGCTCGCGGCAGTGACGTTGCTGGCCGAAAGTTTTGAGGGGCAAGTACCTGATGACAAACTGGATAATTTGAATCTGCAATTGGATCAAATCGAATTTTATGTCGAGCAAGTCTTGTATTACTCGCGTCTCGACAGCTTTTCAAAGGATTATTTGCTGCATGAGACATCATTGCGCCCGCTCATCAATGACGTAGTCGCCAACCAGCGGAACGGCTTTATCAATAAACGACTATCTTTCAGACTGAATGGCACCGATCAAATCGTATTGACAGACAACAAGTGGCTTCGCTTTATTCTTGCTCAGCTCATCTCCAATGCGGTCAAATATACGCCAGAAGGAGGCCGTATCACGGCTCTCATTCGTAACACTGGGAAGGAAACGCAACTACAGATTACTGATACCGGTATCGGCATCCCCAAAGATGAGCAACATCGTGTTTTTGAGAAGGGATTCACGGGTAGTAATGGGCGCCTTTCGAATCATAAGTCAACGGGATTAGGATTGTTCTTGGCTGAAAAGTTAGCTGAAAAACTTGGCCATCACTTGTCGTTAACCTCGGTAATCAATCAAGGTACCACGGTCACAATCCATTTTCCTTACTTGAGCTATTATGGTGAGGCCGATCAAACTGTGCACCATCCTGAATCCCACGCGATTGCTTTGCAAACCCAGACTAGGTCACATCCAGACAGCTGACGAATAAGATAGCATCAAGTCGTTGAATCAACCCTAGATCTCAAAATTGAGAGCCACCTATTCAACAAAATCGGCACCAAAGGCAAGCAGCCTCTGATGCCGATTTTTTAATAGATTATCTTAATGTCTTTCGAATTGCCTGAACGAACTAACGAATCAGATTTTTCCACAACTTGACTTCGCCAGCCGCCATTGTTGCTGGTACGTCAATGATGCGCTGGTTAGCACTGCCACGAAACTGTAAGGTCAGATCCTTTTGCGCCAACAAAAAGCGACCGTCAACCAAAATATCGATCAATTTTAGCAACTCAAGTTTATCGTCTGAATCCTGAATCAATTCATCATACGTATAGCCGCTCCAGCTCCAAATGTCTTTCTCATGCCCGAATTCTTGACGAATTCGTTTGCACAAGCGAATGCAGACTTGCGTGTTGAGGAAAGGCTCGCCGCCTAGCAGCGTCAGACCCTGTACGTAACTTTGACTAAGATCGGTCATGATTTGATCCTCAAGTTCTTGTGTATAAGGTTTACCATAACGAAAATTTTGTGCAACCCGATTGTAGCAACCAGGGCAAGAGAAACGGCAACCGGAGACATATAAACTACACCGAACCCCTTCGCCGTCAACAAAGTTAAACGGTTTGTAATCGGCGATGCGTTGCTGTGAAAGCTCACTGGCAAGCCATTCTTTAGGTTTGGGATTTTGGGGTAATTTATTTTCGATCATATGTCTGCCTTCCTTGAGGGTGCGCCAACCCACGTGGTGTCACGCACCCTGCTGTTTAGTCTTATGAATCCACTTTTTTCATCGTATCACGTTTCACCCCCAAGATGTAGTATCAGTTGTACACAAAATGCCGGCCTGTCATCTATATCTTGACGACAGGTCGGCATTCTCTGATGCTATGCTTCATACACGTGACTTATTAAGCGCGCTTTAAGTGCAGTGTCATTGCATTCAAAGCCACAACAATCGTTGACAACGACATGATCGCAGCACCGACCGCAGGACTGAGAATGAAGCCAACGGGGGCAAGAATCCCTGCAGCAAGCGGAATCGCCAGAATATTGTAACCAGCACCCCACCAAAGGTTTTGAACCATTTTCCGGTTAGTTGCTTTTGCCAATGACAAGAAGTTGAGAATATCAGCCGGGTCACTATGAACTAAGACAACATCAGCGGTATCAATCGCGACATCCGTCCCAGCTCCAATTGCAACACCGATGTCTGCTTGAGCCAAACTAGGCGCATCGTTGACCCCGTCACCAACCATCATGACAACGCCCTGCTGTTGATAAGCCTTCACTTGCGCAACTTTGTCTTCAGGTTTTAACTCTGCCTGAAATTCTGTCAGACCAAGCTGACTGGCCACTTTCTTAGCAGTTTCATGATTATCACCAGTCAGCATCACAGGCGTAATCCCCTGCTGTTTCAACTCGGCAACAAATGCCTTACTGGAAGACTTCAACTGATCGCCTTCAGCCACCATGCCCAAAACGTGCTGACCTTTCAGCAAAAAGGCTAACGAATTTCCGGCAGCAGCCCACTGATCAGCCTGGGTTTTATCGTAGGTCAACTGATGATCCTGTAAATATCGGGCATTCACAATCTCATACTGAATGTCGTCGACTGTGCCTGACAGCCCGACACCCTTCATGACCTGAACATTTTCAGCAGCTGGCACTGTTAGCTTTTGCTCAATTGCTGCCGCTTTAATCCCAGTTGCAAGCGGATGCTCGGAATGACTTTCCAAGGCGGCCATGGTTGCTAGAATTTCTTCCTGACTCTGATCAGCAAAATGCAACGTTGTGGCAACCGTAAACTTGCCTTCAGTCAGCGTCCCTGTCTTATCCATTAGCATGTACTTGGCTCGCTTGGCTGTTTCAAGCGCTTGGCGATTGCGAATCAACAACCCATTCGTGGCGCCAATACTGGTACTCCGAGCAATGACAAGCGGAATCGCCAACCCTAATGCATGTGGACAAGCAATAATGAAGACGGTGACCATCCGTTCAAAAGCGGTGGCCAGGCCGCTTGGCATCCAGAGAATAAATGCCAGAATACCAACAGCTAACGCAGCATAGAACAACCAGCCAGCAACTTTGTCGGCCATGCCCTCGGCCTTACTTTTATTTGCTTGCGCACTTTGTACAAGCTTCATTACTTGGGCTAAATAGCCGCTTTCACCAGTACCTGTCACTTGGATTTCAATGACCCCATCTCCGTTGATGGAACCACCAATAACTTTATCACCACCTGCCTTACGAACAGCCTTGGCTTCGCCTGTGACAAGCGATTCATTGACACTACTGCTGCCGCTTACGATTTCGCCATCAGCTGGCATTTGTTCACCGGCCAAAACCCGTAATCGCGTGCCAACCTGAACCTCTGACAATGGCATATCCATCACACTGTCGCCATGAACCACATGCGCCTGATTTGGCAATAATGCAGCCAATTTTTCAACCGCATTACCAGCCGCCATCACAGCATTCATTTCAATCCAGTGACCCAGCAACATGATCACAATTAAAGTGGCCAGTTCCCAGAAGAAGTCCATCACCATACCATGTGGGGCGATAAAGTGATTCATGACGAAAGCATAAAGCGAGTAACCGTACGCAACGGTGATCCCCATTGCGATCAAAGTCATCATTGCGGGCTGGCGACTTTGCAACTCTGATTTAGCGCCGGTCAAAAATGGCCAACCGCCATAGAAGAAAAGAAATGACGAAAGAATCAGGACAAGCCAATCAGACCCAGGAAAAACAATTGGCAATTGCAAAACGCCGAGGTGGATATCCATCCCCATGAACTGCGAAAGCAACAACACGGGTATCATGACGATCAAACTCACCCAAAACTTTTGCTTGAGATTTCCCATATGCATCATGTGACCCCCGCCATGATCCATCGCGCCGTGATCCATATGCATGTGATCCATCGCGCCGTGATTCATGTGCATCTGATCCATTGCTGCATGATCCACTGAACCCGGTTCCATCTGCATCTTCGCCATGCCAGCATGCTCTTCTTCAGAGTCGTGATCCATGTGCATGTGGTCCATATCGCCATGGTGACCCATCGCCATATGATCGTGATTCATTTGATCTTTTTTGTCAGTCTGTGATCTTTTCGTATCGTTCATCGCTTTCATTTCATCGTCATTCATGTGCAGCCTCCTTACAACCTTCTGGTAAACAATTACAACTAACTGTTTCCGGCGCATCGTGCTGCTTCGCTAAAAGCGTTTGTTGCAACATCTCAATATCATGTTTCGAAAGAGTGACGTTCGTCATCAAGTGATTGATGGCCGTGCCGATTTTCATTTGACAAAGGTGGCTAAATAATTCCGCCACGGCGGCATCCATAGACTCTTGTTCACCCACTGCAGTGTGATAAAGAAATTCACGTCCATTTTTTTCAGTGGTTAAGGCGCCTTTTTTGACTAACCGTCCTAAAAAGGTTTTGGTCGTTGCCACTTTCCAGCCCATTTTTTCAGCAAGAATTGTTGCAAGCGTGCTACTTGTCAGTGGACCAAGTGTCCAGATAATTCGCATAACCTCCCATTCAGACTGGGAAATTTCAACTTTCGGTGTTTCCATCGCTTGCCTCCGTTTACATCTGTAATCTATCAACATCTTTAATTTACAACTGTAAACCATAAAAGTCAACCACAGTTTCTTGAGCGCACAAAAA